>JBLNBJ010000131.1:0-14128 GCA_050259835.1 Ignavibacteria bacterium
GCGAAAAGGCGGTCGCGTTGTCCTCGGACAGGCGGGCGATGCCCTCGACCTTCTGCGCGTTCTCGCCATTCGCCCGCGCCTGCTCCTTGAGCGAGGACGACATTTCGTCGACGGCCGCCACTACCTGCTCGACGCCGTCCCGGATGCGGTTGATCGCCGTGCCCGCCTGCTCGGCCAGTGCCGCCCCCTCGCCGACGCGCCTGACGCCGGCTTCCATGCTGGCGATGGCTTCATGCGTGCCTGCCTGGATCTTCCCGATCATCGCCGTGATCTCGTGCGTCGAATCCGCCGTGCGCTCGGCCAGCTTCCGGACCTCGTCGGCGACGACGGAGAAACCTCGCCCCTGATCGCCGGCACGCGCCGCTTCGATCGCCGCATTGAGCGCCAGCAGGTTGGTCTGATCGGCGATCTCCTTGATGACGTTCACGATCTCGCTGATCTGGTCGGACTGGCGCCCGAGGTCGTGGATGATCCGGGCCGAATCGTTCACCGTCGCGATGATCTTGCGCATCTCGGCGGCAGCGCTGTGGATGATCTGGCCGCCGTCCTCGGAATGGCGGCTCGACTCGGCCGAGATGCGCTGCACCGTCTCGGCCTGCGCCGCCAGCCCGTCGAGCGCGAAGGTCATCACCTGCACCTGCGTCGCCATCGCATAGGCTTCCTGGCTCTGCCGCTCCGAATTGGCCGCCACCCGCTCCGCCACCTGGGTCAGGTCGTCCGCCGTGCGCAGCACCTGGCCGGTACCGCCCTTCACCTCGGCCACGATGCCGGTCAGCTTCTCCATGAAGGCATTGAAGGCGCGCGCCGCCGCCGCGATCTCGTCGCGGCCCGCCTCGCGCAGGCGACGCGTCAGGTCGCCCTCCCCCGCGGCGATGTCCTCCAGGCCCCGCGTCAGGTTCTCGAGCGGCAGGCTGACGGAACGCTTGACCGAGAGATAGACGAAGACGATCACCGGCAGCAGCAAGGCGACGGCGGCGAACACCAGCCCGATGCGAAACTCGCGCACGGCCGCATTCACCTTGTCGAGCGACAGCCGCATGCTGACCACGCCGAGCACCGTTCCTTCCGGCACGACATGGCAGGCCAGGCAGTTCTTGCCGAGATAGTTCGACTGCGCGACGACGGGCAGCACCGCGCGCAGGCTCTCGCCGGCGCCCTCGGCCGCGACGTCGTAATAGGGCTCGTGCGAGCGCATCACCTGCGACTCGATCGCGTCGGTCTGCGCCTCCTCGGCCGTCCCCGGTCCGAACTGGCCGATCACGGCCTCGCCCCGGATCACCTTGAGCGCGCGGATTTCCTCCGACTGGCGCACCTGGTCGAGGAACACGGCGCGCTGCGCCACCGTGCCGGTCAGCATCATGCCGGTAAGGCCCGCCAAGGTCATGCGGTGCACGCTTTGGGAAAAGTCCATCGCCTGGGCGATTGCCGTGTCGCGCTGCTTGACTGTGGTCCACGCGATCAGGCCGAGGTCGGCGACGAAAAGGATGACCGACACGCCGATGACGAGGCGGACCCAGATCTTGTAGTTCTGCAGCATCGCGGCCGGGCCCTATTCCAGTTCCCTGAACGCCTTGGCGGCGGCAGGATGATCGGCGGGCACGAACTCGAGGAACAGGGCCAGCAGCGCCCGCAGCCGGTCGGCCGTCTCCGCCTCGCGTTCGAGTTCCGGGCAGCCCGGGCAGCCTCCCGCCTGCGGCGCCCCGCATCTCTTCGCCGTCGTCCGGCCCGCGCAATCCCAGCTGAGGTGCATCGTCATCTACTCAGCCGATCTCGAACCAGCCGGCTGCCTTCTCCAGGCTGTTCGCGGTGGTCGCCAGGTGGGCGGTTGCGTTCCACATGGCGTGCATGGCCTCGCGGTCGTCGACCAGGAAGTCCGCGACGTGCTTCATCTCGCGTTCCATCTCGTCGGTGGTGAACGAGGTGATGCGCAGGCTGGCGGCCAACCAGCGGGCATCGGCCAGCATCTCGGCGGATTCCGCTTCGCCCTCGCCGGCGTCGCCGCATGTCGTGGCGGCCGCGCGCGCCAGCCGCTCCGCGGCGGCGAGCAGCCGTTCGGCCGGCGGCAGCACGCCGCCGATGCCCTCGGCGCATTCGTTGATGCGATCCAGCACGCGGAACACGCGTTCGTGCTGGTCTTCGATGCCGTCGCCGATGCGCAGCACCAGGTCCTTGAGCTGGGCGCTCTCCGCGCTGATCTGGGTCGCGCCGCGGAACGAGTTGTCGAGCAGGTACTGCAACTTCGCCTGCGTCGCGGCGAAGGCGCGGTTGAGCTTGCCGATCTCGCCGCCGCCTTCGACGTCGACGTGCGCGTCGAGCTTGCCCTCGGCCATGTTCTCCAGGTCGCGGATGCGGGCCTCCACCGGCCGCACCACGCCGCGGAAGAAGAACAGGCCCGAGACGGACAGCACGACGAGCACGCAGGCGATGCCGGCGACCACGACGTATTGCACCGTTTCGTGCAGTTCCCGTTCCGCCGAATACTGCTCGCCGGCCTCGGCCACCATGCGGGCGGACAACTCGTCGGCGCGGCCGTTCGCGGCCTCGTAGGCCGGCTCGGACTGCCGCAGGATGTTTCGCATGGCCGCCGCGTCGCCCAGCGCCAGCGCCGCCTCGGCCGGCGCCAGGCCGTCGGCGACGTAGCGCTGACGCGCCTTGTCGAAGCCGTCGGCGAGTTCCGCCATCCGCCCCGCCGCGGCACGCCCCCGGAACGAGCGCCACAAAGCGTCGGCCTCGCGGCGCGCGTCCGCCACGCGCTGCGGCGCCGGGTCGCCGGCGCCGTCGCCGGAAACGGCCATCAGCCGCGCCCGGCTGTCGCTCATGAGGAACTGGATGCGGCTCAGCTCGTGGCCGGCCTGCACGCGCTCGCGGTACATGCTGCCGAGCTCGCGCTCCGCCCGCGAGATGGTGCCCAGTCCGACGGCTGCGCCGACGACCATCATGAGCGTGACGAAGGCGATGCCGAGCAGCACGCCGGAACGGATGGACAGATACCGGTCGAGGCGGAAACGGCGCGGCTTTGCCGTGCGCGTCTCGCCGCGGCGCAGGGCCGCATAGTGGCGTTCCGCCGCCTCGACGTCCGCGCGCCGCGCCTGGCGCCGCACCGACAGGTAGCCGTTGACGCGGCCCTCCTCGGTGAGCGGCACGATGAGGGCATCGACCCAGTAATGGTCGCCGTTCTTGCAGCGGTTCTTCACCACGCCGTGCCACATGTGCCCGCGCTGCAGGGATTTCCACATGTCGGCGAACACGGCCCCCGGCATGTCGGGATGGCGGACGATGCTGTGCCCGTGCCCGATCAGTTCCTCCTGCGTGTAGCCGCTGACGCCGGCGAAGACGCTGTTGGCGTAGGTGATCGAGCCGCGCAGGTCGGTGCGCGAAACCAGGATTTCGCCCGGGGGCACGACGCGTTCGCGTTGCGTCAAGGGAATGGGGGTTTGCATGTCGATGTCTCGCTTCGGTGTTGCGGTCAGAGCCAGAGCCGCCGGATGATGACGGCGGCCGAACGGCATTCGGATTGCGGCAGCGGGCGCAGCACGGCGAAGCCGTTCACCGTGGTATCGCGCCGGCGGGGTGCCATGAGCGGCATGCCCTGCGCGTCGTAGGCGCTCATCACGATGGGCTTGCCGTCGCGGTTGCGCTCCTTGACGACGGACGTCTCGCCGTTCGCCAGGCGCACGATCGAGCCGGGCGGATAGAGACCCACCTCCTTGATGAAGGCCTTGCAGACGCTCTCGTCGTAGAGGATGCCGATCTGCTTGAACATTTCGCCCTGCGCCTCCATCGCCGTGCGCGGCGCCCGGAAAGCGCGGCCGCGCACCATGGCCGTGTAGCTGTCGGCGATGGCCAGCAGGCGCGCGCCCAGGCAGATATCCTCGCCGGCGAGGCCCTGCGGGTAGCCGCTGCCGTTCCAGCGTTCATGATGCTGGCGGACGACGGTGAGCCAGACCCTGTCCTTCACGCCGGCCCGTTCGAGGTAGCGCAGCGTGCGGTCCACGTGCGCGCGGACCGACTCCGACTGGTCGCTGTCGAGCGGCCCTTCCTGCTTCTCGAGGTAGGCGAGTTCGAGCAGGCCGAGGTCGAAGCTCAGCGCCGCGCAGATCACCGGGATGAGCTCCTCGTCGCTCATGCCCATGCGCCGGCCGAGCAGCGCGCAGATGACGGCCGAATGCGCGTGATGCGCGAGCATGTAGGGGTTCTGGAAATCGAGATGGACTGCCGCGATGGCGGCGTTGGGGTCCGCGGCACAGGCCTCGAGGATCTTGCGGGCGCGGGCGCGCAGCCGCTCCTCGGTGTCCGGCGCCGGGGCGGGGCTGAGCAGGCTGTTGAACAGCGTGCGCAGGCCCCAGGCCAGCGCCGTCAGGCGTTCGAAGACGCCCTCGGTCTCGGCGGCGTTGCCGATCTGGATGCCCGCGCGCTCGGCGTCCTCGACGAACAGCCCCTCGTTGAGCAGCCGGTCGATCTGGTGCTCGAACGCGATGCAGACGCCCTTGCGCAGCAGCAGGTGCCCGCTGCTGTCGTAGCACGACCACGGCAGCGGGGCGCCGACGCGGATGTCGGTGCGTCCGAGCTGCCTCAAGGCCGCCCCCGCCGGCGGTCTGCCGCGCCCTGGCCGCTCGGAGCAGCGGGCGCGCGCACCCATGCGCGGGCCGCTCGCCCCCAGGCGTCCTTGTCTTTCCTTGTCGCACCGAACATCGCTGCGCCCCCAGTCGTGGTCTCACTGGGTCAGCGATGCTATACACCTTCGCCGCGAGGGGCGCCGACGACTCCTGACGACTCCCAACCAATCCTTGCGCGGCCGCCGCCGCGCCGGTCAATCGACGAGGATGGTCGCCGCGAAGGCGTAGCCGTAGGCGTGGATCGAGCGCAGCGGCAAGGGCTGCCCGCAGGCCGCTGCGATCTTCTGGCGCAGCCGGCTGACGAAGGTGTCGAGCCGGCGGCCGTCGTAGTAGTCGGTGCTGTGGCCCATGTCGGCGATGAGGCGGCTGCGCGCCACGGCGTCTCCGGGCGATTCGGCCAGCGCGCGCAGGAAGCTCGTTTCCGTGCGCGTCAGCGAGGCCGTGCCGCCGCCGGGGCAGGCCAGCGTCCAGGCCGTGGTGTCGAGCCGCCAGGTGTTCGCTTCGTCGCCGGAGCGCAGTTGCGGGCGTTCCGCCTGCGCGGAAGGCAGCGCCGACAAGCGGCGGCACAGGCTCAGCAGCGTCGCCGCCAGCAGCCCCCGGTGCGGCGGGGCGTCGAGCACCGCGCTTGCCCCGAGATCGGTGAGGGCGCGCACCGCGTCGTCCGGATGGCCCGCCGGGACCAGCACGATCCGATACGGACGCTCACCGGGAAAGGGAAGGCGCTCGGCGGTGGCAAGGTCGAGGATGACGAACTCCCAGTCCTCGAAATCGGGCGCCGCCGCCAAGTCGGTTTCCGGAGCGCGCAACTCGGCGCGGTAGCCTTGCCAGGCCAGTTCCTCGACGATCGCGCGGCCGGGTTCGCCGTCGGGGTCGGCGACGACCAGGACGGCCGGCGCGGTGCCTGCGGGCGCCGTCACGCAGGCCGCGGCGCGCTCGGCGCGCCGCCCTCAGATGTGGGCGAGCCCATTGCTGAACCGCAGGGATTCCACCTGGGCGATGTGCAGGTTCTCATGGCTGATCTTCAATTGCTTGGCGATGGCCTGGGCGCCCCGCAGGTCGTTGCGGTCCATGGCTTCGCTGAGCGTCAGCAGCTCGCCCAGCACGCCGCGGCGCATCAGCAGCGCGGCCTCGAGATCCTCGGACAGGTGCAGCTGCTGCAGCACTTCCGGCAGCGGCACGCGCAGCAGGGGCTCGACGTAGGAAAGGATGCCGACCATGAAGGCCTTCTCGGACAGCAGCGTGCGCGCCTGGATCAGCACCGCCAGGTATTCGAGCAGGCGGCCGCGCGACGCCGCGGCGAGCATCAGCGAGCTCGGATAGCGCTTCGGGTTGTCCTCGTGCGCGAACAGCAGCACCTGCAGCCAGCGCAGCAGGTTCTTCCGGCCGAGCAGCATGAGCGCCTCGCGCAGGTTGTCGATGCGCCGTCCGGTGCTCAATGCCGCGGAGTTGGTGAGGCGCAGCAGGCTGAAGCAGATGGCAGGCTCCACCTTGAGGCGCTTCTCGATCTCCGCGAGGCTGGCGTCGGCCACCAGCTTCGCCAGGATGTCGAGCACGACCGCGCGTTGCGGCGCCACCTTCGCCCCGCGCGCCACGCTCAGGTTGGCGAAATGGAAGCCCTGGAAATAGTGGGCGCCCGCCTGCCGCGCGGCCCGGTGGCTTTCCTCGGTCTCGACGCGCCCGGCCACGAATGCGACCCCCTGCGGCAGGCGCAGCGGAGCGGCCGCCACGTCGCGCGAATCCAGCTTGACGAAATCCGCCTGCGACAGCAGCCGCTCCGGGCTCTCGTCCGCGCGGAAATTCTCAAGCAGCAGGCGATAGCCCTTGTCCTTCAGGAAGCGGCAGCGTTCCAGCAGGTCGTCGGTGGGCGTCGTGCTGGCCGGGATCTCGAGTACTACGCGCTCGGCCGGCAGCGTCAGCAGCAGGTCGGAGAACAGCATCTGCTCCTCGACGTTGATGAAGCAGGGCGAGTCGCCCATCGCCCCCAGGATGCCGAGTTCGCCGAAGGCGATGGTGATCACGCGGGCCGTCGCGGCCACCGGGTCCTGGATCGAGGCCCGCTCCTCGTCGCCGTTGCGATAGAGCAGTTCGTAGCCGAAAGTCTTCTCGTCGCGATCGAGGATCGGCTGATAGGCGAACAGGACTTCCGGCTCCGGCCCCGCGTCCGCTTCGTCCGCCAGGGGCCTCGCGTAGGAGCCCTCCTTTGCCTGCCGCACGGATTCGAGGCTGATGCGCCGATGTCCGCCGGCCGTCTTCCAGGCCTTCAGGATGCCGCTGTCCACCCACAGCTGGACGGTGCGCAGCGATACGCCGAGCAGTTCCGCGGCTTCGCGCGTGGAGCAGATTTCGCTCATGGTCCTCGTCGTCGACCCGGATCAGGGCCGCACAGGAAAGTTCGTATTTTTGGTTTTTATCATTTTTGCCATTTCATGGCAAATGCGGATGCGAGCGAGCCGGTTGCCGGATTTGGGGGATCGCTACCGGTTCCCCGGTAGGGCGCTACCTGGTTTCCCGTATCTCCCAATAACGGCGATTAATTTCCTTCGGAACCCCCTTTGGTAGGGCAGGAGTTTTGCGGGATGTGCCCAAATTCAACCGGCTAGTCTCCGTCGTCAAACCCGAATCAGATCAATCCGCAGTGAAGCACTCGGATTTAAAACTCCCATTGGGCAGCCTTTCGCATCGCCGCTAGAGTGCCATTACCGCATCGGGCGTCCTCGCCCCATGACCCCGAGCGCTCAGGAAAGGAAGACGCCATGCCCCCCATCCCCAGCAGCGATCGAATGCCGCAGACCCGACGACGGCAGAACAGCCACAGCCCTGAGCCCGCCAAGACTCATGCGCCGACCTGGTGGCGTTCCGACGAAGACCGCTTCGAAGCGCTTGCGGACAAGCGCACCCGAATCCACGACCACGAGCAGGCCGTCGCGCGCAATGCCAGGTCGGTCATCGCCGCCGGCCTCCTCGCCGCCGTCTCGATCTACAGCGTGGATGCGACCGGCGCCATGGACATCACCGCGGGCTCCGGCATCCTGCTGTTCCTCGCCGCGATCGCGCTGCCGGCCGTCGTGGCCTGGCTGCTCGACCGGCGGCTGCTGCAGCAATTGCAGGACATCCACCTGCGGTCCGAGCTCTGGCTCGACCTCGTCGATGCCGTCAAGCACGATCACATCGACGTCGCCCAACTCGGCACGCGCCAGCCCAGCGAAACCGAGATCGAAATGTTCCTGCGCCGGGAGGCGGCCCTTGCCGCCCGCTTCCTCGCCTCCAGGAAGACCCTGGCTCCTCATCTGCCCATCTTCGGGCACTGCTTCACGCTCGAGAACAGCTAGTAGCTGCCCAGGGGGCCGCGCGCCCCCTCCTTCGGACCCACACGAGACTTCGCCATGGACCATCTTCTTTGGACGGCCGCGCCCTTCGATGCCCGCAGCGCGCAGCTGCAGCGGGCAGCCGGGGCCGGGCCGCTCGGCGACGTCGTCGTCGGCAACGACTTCGCCTCGATGATGCGGGAAGTCGACTTCCTCATGGACAAGGGCTTTCCGCTCGGCATGGCGCTCGTCATCGGCGACATGGACGTCGCCGTCTGCCGCCAGATCAAGAAGGCCGTGGCGCGGCAGGCGGACTATCTGAACTGGGCAGTGATGGGCCCAATGCTGATCGCCGTATTCCGCCGGGGCCTGTTCGACGAGTTGGCCAATGCCTGGCGCATGGTGGCGCGGGAGGACGCCGACCTCACCGCGGGCGTCGCGTTCGCGGAGACGCTCGGCAACCACGAGGAGTTGCTCGCGGCCGGCCGCATCGCGCTGCAGCGGGCGATGACCCGGCGTCAGGGCCTGGTGGTGCTCGACCCCGCCGAAGCCCAGCAGGCGATCCGCGACCAGCGCACGGCCATGCTGATGAAGAAGCACCTGGCCGCGGGCGGCGGCGCCTTCGAAGCCCACTTCCAGCCGCAGGTCCACATGGATTCCGGCCTGCCGGTCGGCGCCGAAGCGCTGGCGCGCTGGCGTCCCGACGACGAGCAGGTCCCGCCCTCGCATTTCATTCCCATCGCGGAGGAGAACGGCCTCATCGCCGACATCGGCGAGATGATGCTCGCGCTTTCTGCACGCACCCTCAAGACGCTGCGCGCCAACGGCATCGCCATCCCGCACATCGCCGTCAACGTCTCGCCCCTGCAAAGCCGGCAAGGCGACTTCCTGCGCACCGTGACCGGCATCCTGAACGAAGAGAAGCTGAGCGCCCGCGACATCGAACTGGAAATCACCGAATCGCTGGCCGGCGACGGCGGCCAGGACTTCATGGACTGGCTCACCGACCTGTCGTCGGCCGGCTTCCGCATCGCCATCGACGACTTCGGCACCGGCACCTCGACGCTGGCGCGCATCCGCGACATCCCCGCCCACAAGATCAAGCTCGACCGCGCCTTCGTCACGCCGCTGCCCCACGACGCGGCCGCCTGCACCACCTGCCGCTCCGCGCTCGACCTCGTCCATGGCTTGGGCAAGACTTCGCTGGCCGAAGGCGTCGAGTACCCGGCGCAGGCGAGCTACCTCAGCGCATTGGGTTGCTCGATGGGGCAAGGCTACCTGTGGGCGCGGCCGATGCCTGAGAAGGACCTCGTCGCCTGGTGGAGCGGACGCACCGCGCACTGAAGCGACGCCGACGCCGCGTCGGAGTTTGGCGACGACGGTCGCGAGCCGGCGCCATTCGTTAAGATGGCGCATGCTCAAAACCCTGCGCACCCTGCTCGGCCTCGCCTTCCTGGCTGTTCCGTTCGCATCACCCGCGGGCGCCGCCGCACCCGACGGCGTCGGCGGCCGCTTGCCCGCGCCGGTCGCCGAAGCGCTGAAGGCCTTCGCCATACCGCCGGCCGCAGTGGCGGTGTACGTGCAGGAAGTCGGCGCCGCCGCGCCGCGGCTGGCGATCAACGCCGGACGTCCGATGAACCCGGCTTCGGTGATGAAGCTGGTGACCACCTACACGGCGCTCGGCATGCTGGGACCGGCCTACACCTGGAAGACCGAAGTGCGCGCCGACGCGCCCGTCACGGAGGGCCGGCTCGCCGGCAATCTCTACATCAGGGGCAGCGGCGACCCCAAGCTGACCTTCGAGCAGTTCTGGCTGCTGTTGCGCCAGTTGCGCGCCCAGGGCATCCGCGACATCGAGGGCGACCTCGTGCTCGATCGCTCGATCTTCCAGGTGCCGGCCGACGAGGCGGCCTTCGACGACCAGCCGCTGCGCGCCTACAACGTCGCGCCGGATGCGCTGCTGGTCGGCTTCAAGGCGATCCGCATCGGCCTCGCGCCCGATCCCGCCGCCCGCGCAGTGCAACTCGCGGTCGAGCCGCAACCGGCCAATCTCGACGTCGTCAACCGCATCCGCCTCGGCAACAACGGCTGCGGCGACTGGAAGGACGCCCTGCGCGCCGATCTCTCGCGCCACGCCGAACGCTTCCGCCTCGTCGTCACGGGCAGCTACTCGGCGTCCTGCGGCCAGAAGAACTGGCTGCTCGGCGTCATGCCGCACGACCTCTACGTGCGCGGCGTGTTCGAACAGCTGTGGAGCGAACTGGGCGGCAGCATCAAGGGCGGCGTGCGAGACGGCGCGGCCCCCGCAGGCGCGCGCCTGGTCGCCTCGATCGAATCGCCGGGGCTCGCCGAGATCGTGCGCGACATCAACAAGTTCTCGAACAACGTGATGGCGCGCCAGCTGTTCCTCACCCTCGGCGCCGAGAACGGCAAGCGCCCCGCGCGGCCTGCCGACGCGGAAAGCACGGTGCGCGAGTGGCTGGCGGCCCACGGCCTCGCCTTCCCGGACCTCGTCATCGAGAACGGCAGCGGCCTGTCGCGCCAGGAGCGCGTCACGGCCGAAAGCCTCGGCCGCCTGCTGCAGTCGGCCTGGAAGAGCCCGCTGATGCCGGAGTTCGTCGCCTCGCTGCCGCTGGCCGCCGTCGACGGCACCATGAAGAAGCGCTTCAACGGCAACGGCGCCGCCGGCCAGATGCACATCAAGACCGGCACGCTCGAAGGCGTCAAGTCAATCGCCGGCTACGTGCTCGACGCGAAGGGACGCAACCAGGCGGTCGTGTTCATCATCAACCACCCCAACGCCCAGGCCGGCCAGGCGGCGCAGGATGCGTTGCTGCAGTGGGTGTACGAGGGCGGCAGCTAGAGTCCCAGCGACTGCCAGATCGCATCAACGCGCCGCTTGACGTCTTCGTCCATCGCGATCGGCCGGCCCCATTCGCGGTTGGTCTCGCCCGGCCACTTGTTGGTGGCATCGATGCCCATCTTGCTGCCCAGCCCCGCGACGGGCGAGGCGAAGTCCAGGTAGTCGATCGGCGTCTGCTCGACGATGGTGGTATCGCGCGCGGCGTCGACGCGGGTGGTCATCGCCCACACCACTTCCTTCCAGTCCCGAACGTTCACGTCGTCGTCGGTGACGATGATGAACTTCGTGTACATGAACTGCCTGAGGTACGACCAGATGCCGAACATCACGCGCTTGGCGTGGCCGGGGTACTGCTTCTTCATCGACACCACGGCCATCCGGTAGGAGCAGCCTTCGGGCGGCAGGTAGAAGTCCGTGATCTCGGGGAACTGCTTCTGCAGCAGCGGCACGAACACCTCGTTGAGCGCGACGCCCAGCATCGCGGGCTCGTCCGGCGGCTTGCCGGTGTAGGTCGAGTGGTAGATCGGATCGCGGCGCATGGTGATGCGCTCGACGGTGAACACCGGGAAGCGCGCCACCTCGTTGTAGTAGCCGGTGTGGTCGCCGAACGGACCTTCGTCGGCCATCTCGTCCGGCGCGATGAAGCCCTCGAGCACGATCTCCGCCGAGGCCGGCACCTGCAGATCGGAACCCACGCACTTCACGAGTTCCGTCTTGGCGCCGCGCAGCAGGCCGGCGAACTGGTATTCGGAAAGCGTGTCCGGCACCGGCGTCACCGCGCCGAGGATGGTCGCCGGATCGGCGCCGATCACGACAGCAACGGGGAACGGCTGCCCCGGGTTCTTCTCGCAGTGGTCGCGGAAGTCGAGCGCCCCGCCGCGATGCGCGAGCCAGCGCATGATCAGCTTGTTCGGCCCGATCACCTGCTGGCGGTAGATGCCCAGGTTCTGCCGCGGCTTGTTAGGCCCGCGCGTCACCACCAGTCCCCAGGTCACCAGCGGCCCGGCGTCGCCCGGCCAGCAGGTCTGGATCGGCAGGCGCGACAAATCGACGTCCTTGCCTTCCCACACCATTTCCTGGCAAGGCGCCGAGGAGACGACCTTCGGCGCCATGTTGAGCACCTGCTTCAACACCGGCAGCTTGTCCCAGGCATCCTTTAGGCCCTGCGGCGGCTCGGGCTCCTTGAGGAACGCGAGCAGCTTGCCCACTTCGCGCAGCCGGGCGACGTCGTCTTCGCCCATGCCCATCGCAACGCGCTTCGCCGTGCCGAACAGGTTGCCGAGCACCGGGATCGAGTGGCCCTTGGGCTTCTCGAACAGCACGGCCGGCCCGCCGGCCCGCAGCACGCGGTCGCAGATTTCCGTCATCTCGAGGCGCGGATCGACCTCGGCCGCAACGCGCCTGAGTTCGCCCTGCTCTTCCAGTTGCGCGAGGAAGTCGCGCAGGTCGCGGTATTTCATGGGGCGTGTCCCGAGTGGTTGATGAGCGCCTCGAAGGCATGGTCGTCGTCGGTATCGCGCGCCACGGAGACCAGCGTGATTCCTTCGGCGTGGGGCGCCAGCGACGCCCACGTGTTCCTGATGCCGACGCCGTCGGCGCTTTCGTTGAGCACGATCGCCGCCGGACGCAGGCCGACCTCGCGCAGTGCGGCCAGCGCCGTCAGCGCGTGGCTCACTGCGCCGAGGTAGGTGCCGGCCACCAGCAGCACCGGCAGGTCGAGCGCGACGATCCAATCGCGCACCGTGTTGTGCTCGTCGAGCGGCACCATCAGGCCACCGACGCCTTCGACCAGCACGGCGTCCGGCGCGCGCAGCACTTCGCGGCGGCACCAGGCGACGAGGTCGTCGAAGTCGATGGCGCGGCCTTCGAGCGCGGCCGCGCGGTCCGGCGACAGCGGCGCGGCGAAGCGCCAGGGCGCGATCGCGGCGACGCTGCGCGGCGTCACGTCTTCGCCGCAGGCGGCAAGCAGGCGGCCGGCGTCGCACTGCGCCAACTGCGCTTCGTCATAGCCGCTCATGACCGGTTTCAATGCGCGCACGGCATGGCCGCGCCGGCGCCAGGCCCGCGCCAAGCCCTCTGCGACAAAGGTCTTGCCGCTGTCCGTACCGGTGGCAGTGATAAAATAGGCGTTTCCCATCGCGCCGGCATTGTAGCGCCCCCGGTCTTTCCCCATGGCCGAGCCCCCCCACTGGCTGAACCTCGATCACGTCTGGCTGCCGTACGCCCAGATGGCGGACGCGCCATTGCCGCTGCCGCTCGTTTCGGCCGAAGGCGTGCGCCTGCGGCTCGCCGACGGCCGCGAGTTCATCGACGGCATCTCGTCGTGGTGGACCGCCTGCCACGGCTACGGCCACCCGCACATCGTCGACGCCGTGCGGCGGCAGGCCGGGAAGCTCTCGCACGTGATGTTCGCCGGCCTCGCGCACGAACCGGCCTACACGCTGGCGGCGCGCCTCGCGGCGCTGCTGCCCGGCGACCTCGGACACGTCTTCTTTTCCGAGTCGGGCTCCGTCTCGGTCGAGATCGCGCTCAAGATGGCGCTGCAGTACTGGCGCAACCGCGGCGAGCCGCAGCGGCGCGGCGTGCTCGCCTTCCGCCACGGCTACCACGGCGACACCTTTATGACCATGGCGGTCACCGACCCCGGCGTCGGCATGCACGACGCCTTCCGCGGCCTGGTGCCGCCGGCGCTGCTGGCCGAACTGCCGCAGAACGACGAATCCGCCGCGGCGCTCGACGCCCGGGTGGAGCGCGCAGGCGGACGACTCGCCGCCGTGATCGTCGAGCCGCTGGTGCAGGGCGCCGGCGGCATGCGCATGCACGACGCCGCCACGCTCGCCCGCGTGCGCGCCGCCTGCGACCGTCACGGCGTCTTGCTGATCGCCGACGAGATCATGACGGGCTTCGGGCGCACCGGCACGCTGTTCGCCTGCGAGCAGGCGGCCGTCGTCCCCGACATCGTCTGCCTCTCCAAAGCGCTCTCGGGCGGCACGCTGCCGCTGGCCGCCACCGTCGCGCGCGAACACGTCTTCGCGGCCTTCCTCGGTTCGGAGTTCGAGCGCGCGCTGATGCACGGCCCCACCTACATGGCCAACGCGCTGGCCTGCGCCGCAGCGAACGCCTCGCTCGACCTGTTTGACTCGGAACCTCGGCTGGCGCAGGTTGCCGCCATCGAGGCGCAACTCGCGCGCGAACTCGAACCCTGCCGCGCGTTGCCCGGCGTCGTCGATGTGCGCGTCAAAGGCGCCATCGGCGCCGTCGAGCTCGATTCGCCCGCCGCCACGTTGCGCGCCGCCTTCGTCGCGCGCGGCGTCTGGCTGCGCCCGTTCGGCAACATCGCCTAT
>JBLNBJ010000132.1:0-9002 GCA_050259835.1 Ignavibacteria bacterium
TGCCAAGCGTGCGCTCCCCGTAGAGTTCGCCCGCCAGCGCGAAAGCGCGCGCCACCTGGCCCGCGCCTTCCGACGACAGGCCGTCGGTCAAACGCGGCAGCGCGTTCTCATCGACGCCGGATTCGGGCAGGGCATGGACGACGGAGACCATAGGGAATGGGACGGCAGTGCAAGGAAATCGGCCTCTATTCTACAGGGGCGGTGGGACTCGTCCCTGCAGGCCGGCGGCTCCGATCCGGCCGAGCGCCGAGCCCGGCCGCTTGGCCCGCAGCATCCCATTCCGGTAAGATGCGGCCCCCGCGCTTCGGCGCCCCCGTTCCTGCGAGCCACCATGACCGCCCTGCCCAAGTGCCCCCAGTGCAATTCCGAATACACCTACGAGGACGGCGAGATGTTCGTCTGCCCCGAGTGCACGCATGAATGGCCGAAGGCGGCCCCGGCCGCGGCCGACGAGACCCGCGTGGTGCGCGATGCGGTGGGCAACGTCCTGCAGGACGGCGACAGCGTGACGGTGATCAAGGACCTCAAGGTCAAGGGCTCGTCGCTGGTCGTGAAGGTGGGCACCAAGGTCAAGAACATCCGCCTGGTCGACGGCGACCACGACATCGATTGCAAGATCGACGGCATCGGCGCCATGGGTCTCAAGTCGGAGTTCGTCAAGAAGGCCTAGGCGCGAGCGTTCAACCGCTATCATCCCGGCATCGATGCCTCACGGAGAGACGAACATGAACGAACCTGAAGCAGACGGCCGCATGAGCTTCGACGAGGCCGTGCAGCACGTGCGGCAGAGCCCCGGCGGCGCCGCCTTCGCCGCGATGCCCGTGTTCGGCGAGCGCAGCGACGACGCCGAGCAGCGCGCCGAGGGCGCGCGCGTCTTCGTGCTGCAGGCGGACGGCGCCGGCAGCTATCGCCTGCATTTCCTCGCCGGCCCCTTCTTCGCGAACGTCTTCGCGGCCAACGAGACCATGTCTCCCGAGGAAATCCCGGATCGCGTCAAGGAACTGCGCTTCATGCCGACGCGCTTCGACGAGGCCTGGCTGACGACGCAGGTCCAACTGCTGATCCAGAACCTCGTGCAGGCCTCGGGCACCCTGCCCGCCCAGATGCCGGACTACGCCGCCGCGCCCGCGGTGGAGCCGGAACCGCAGGCCGTGCCGATCTCGTTCATCGGCGGCCGCAAGGCGGAAAAGGACTGAGAGGGACTGAGAGAGCGCCCGCCGGTTAGGCGGGCAGCGAGCCGCGCCAGGCGGAAGTCGGCCCGGCCGAGCGTTCCCGGACGCGGATGGCGCCCGGGCGCAGCGCCACGTTTAGCTGGCCGGCGAAGGCGCACAGATAGACCCGGCGGGTCCAGAAGTACAGGAAGGGACTGCGCATGACGGCCGTCACGACGCCCGGCGTGCCTTTTCGCACCGGCCCGACGTTCTTGACGACGACGATGTTCGTTCCGACTGTGAGCACGCCGACTCGCTAGGTTTGCAGATGTGCTTACCGTAGCGCCAAACGGCGCCGCCGTTCCGTCGATTAAGCGGCACAACCGCGGGCATTTTTGCGCATTTGGCATGCGCAAAAACCCGCGTCAGGAGCGTGGAAAAGCGACTAACCGATCCACTTGCGCGCGCTGCGGAACATCGTCAGCCAGGGACCGTCCTCGCCCCAGCCCTGCGGATGCCAGGACATCTGGGTGGTGCGGAAGATGCGCTCGGGGTGCGGCATCATGATGGTGACGCGCCCGTCCGGCGTGGTGAGCCCGGCGATGCCGTCGGGCGAGCCGTTCGGGTTGAACGGATAGGTCTTCGCCACCCCGCCGCGGTTGTCGACGTAGCGCAACGCCACGATCGCCTTGTCCTTGTCGGCCGGCGCAGCGAACACCGCGCGGCCTTCGCCGTGCGAGACGACGATCGGCAGCTTCGAACCCGCCATGCCCTTGAGGAAGATCGAGGGCGAATCGGGAATCTCGACCATCACGAAGCGCGCCTCGAACTGCTCGCTGCGGTTGCGATGGAAGGTCGGCCAATCCTGCGCGCCGGGAACGATCGAGGCGAGGTTGCTCACCGCCTGGCAGCCGTTGCAGACCCCCAAGGCGAAGGTGTCGGGACGGGCGAAGAAGGTGGCGAACTCGTCGCGCAGGCGGTCGTTGAACAGGATGGACTTGGCCCAGCCCTGGCCGGCACCGAGCACGTCGCCGTAGGAGAAGCCGCCGCAGGCGGCCAGCCCGGAGAATGAGGAAAGCTTGACGCGGCCGGCCTGCAGGTCGGACATATGCACGTCGTAGGGTGCGAAGCCGGCGCGCTCGAAAGCGGCCGCCATCTCGACCTGGCCGTTGACGCCCTGCTCGCGCAGGATCGCAATCTTCGGGCGGGCGCCCGTCGCGACGAAGGGAGCGGCGGAATCGACATTTGCGTCGAAGGTCAATTGAGCGGAAAGCCCCGGATCGCCGGCATCGGCGATGGCGTCGAACTCCTCCTTGGCGCACTGCGCATCGTCGCGCAGGCGGGCGATCTGGTAGCTGACCTCGCTCCAGGCTTGCTGGAGTTCGGCGCGACGGACGGAGAACATCTGCTTGGCGTTGCGCCAGACGCGCACTTCGTCGCGGTCGTTGAGCGTGCCGACCACGTGCGAACAGGCGCCCAGCCCGGCGTCGCGCAAGGCCTGCATGACGGCACCGCGGTCGTCGCGGCGCACTTGCACGACGGCGCCGAGTTCCTCGTTGAACAGCACCTCGAGCAGCCGATCGCGCATGCGGCCGCCGACAGCCTCGGGGAAGCGTTCGGCGCCGTCGACGTCGTTCATCAGTTCGTCGTAGCAAAGCGTGTCGAGGTTGAGCGAGACGCCGACATGGCCGGCGAAGCTCATCTCGCAGATCGTGGCGAACAGGCCGCCGTCGGCGCGGTCGTGATAGGCAAGCAGCTTGCCCTCGGCATTGAGCTTCTGCACCGTATCGAAGAAGGCCGCGAGCAGCCCGGCGTCCGCATCCGGCGGCTCGGAACCCGTGGTGCCGTAGACCTGTGCGAGAGCCGAGCCGCCCAGGCGGTTCTTGCCGGCGCCCAGATCGATCAGCACCAACTCGGTTTCGCCGACGTCGGCGTCGCGGCGCAGTTCGGGCGTCAGCGTGCGGGTCACGTCGGCGCAGGGCGCGAAGGCGGTGACGATCAGCGACAACGGCGCCGTCACCTGCTTCTGCTTGCCGTCCTCCTGCCAGCGCGTGCGCATGGACAGCGAATCCTTGCCGACGGGGATGGCGATGCCCAGTTGCGGGCAGAACTCGACGCCGACCGTCTTCACCGTGTCGAACAGCGCGGCATCCTCGTGCCCGTGGCCGGCAGCGGCCATCCAGTTGGCGGACAGCTTGATCCTATCGAGCGAACCGACCGCGGCGGCGGCGAGGTTGGTGATCGCCTCGCCCACCGCCATGCGGCCCGAGGCCGGCGCGTCGAGCAGCGCGACCGGCGTGCGCTCGCCCATGGCGAAGCACTCGCCCAGCGTGGTGTCGTAGCCCATCGTCGTGACCGCCACGTCGGCCACCGGCACCTGCCAGGGGCCGACCATCTGGTCGCGCGCCGTCATGCCGCCGACGGTGCGGTCGCCGATGGTGATGAGGAAGTTCTTCGAGGCCACCGACGGCAGGCGCAGCACGCGCAGCGCGGCCTCGGCGAGATCGATGCCGGCCAGTTCGAGCGGCGGCACGGCGACGTTCATGCGCGCCGCCTCGCGGTGCATGCGCGGCGGCTTGCCGAGCAGCACTTCCATCGGCATGTCGACCGGCTTGTTGCCGAAGTGATCGTCCCTGACGACGAGCTGCCCGTCGCCGGTCGCCTCGCCGAGCACCGCGAACGGGCAGCGCTCGCGCTCGCAGATCGCCTTGAATTCGGGCAGGCGGCCGGGCGCAATGGCGAGCACGTAGCGCTCCTGCGCCTCGTTGCACCAGATCTCGCGCGGCGACATGCCGGGCTCTTCGGAGGGCACCGCGCGCAGGTCGAAGGCCGCGCCGCAGCCCGCGCCGTGGGCGAGTTCCGGCATGGCGTTCGAGATGCCGCCGGCGCCGACGTCGTGGATCGCGAGGATCGGATTGTCGTCGCCGAGCTGCCAGCAGCGGTCGATGACTTCCTGCGCGCGGCGCTGGATCTCGGGGTTGCCGCGCTGCACGGAGGCGAAGTCGAGGTCAGCCGTGTTCGTGCCGGTCGTCATCGAAGAGGCGGCGCCGCCGCCCAGGCCGATCAGCATGCCGGGGCCGCCGAGCTGGATCAGCAGCGTGCCGGGCTTGAACTCGATCTTGAAGGAGTGATCGGCGGAGATGTTGCCGACGCCGCCGGCGATCATGATCGGCTTGTGATAGCCGCGCATCTCGCCCGCGAATTCCTGCTCGAAGGTGCGGAAGTAGCCGGCGAGGTTGGGGCGGCCGAATTCGTTGTTGAAGGCCGCGGCGCCGATCGGGCCCTCGATCATGATGTCGAGCGCCGAGGCGATGCGCTCGGGCTTGCCGTACTTCGATTCCCAGGGCTGCTCGAAGCCGGGGATGTTGAGGTCGGAAACCGTGAAGCCGCACAGGCCGGCCTTGGGCTTGGAGCCGCGGCCGGTGGCGCCTTCGTCGCGGATTTCGCCGCCCGAGCCGGTGGCGGCGCCGGGGAAGGGCGAGATCGCCGTCGGGTGGTTGTGGGTCTCGACCTTGGCGAGAATGTGCGTGGTCTCGTCGACGTAGCCGTAGGCGCCGTCCGCACGCGGGAAGAAGCGCTTGATGTTGGCGCCCTCGATCACCGCGGCGTTGTCGGAATACGCGACCACCGTGCCTTCGGGATGCGCCTTGTGCGACTCGCGGATCATGCCGAACAGCGAGAGCGGCTGGTCCTGGCCATCAACGGTCCACGTGGCGTTGAAGATCTTGTGGCGGCAGTGCTCGGAGTTCGCCTGGGCGAACATCATGAGTTCGACGTCGGTGGGATTGCGTCCGACCTTGCTGAAGTTCTCGACGAGGTAATCGATCTCGTCGTCGGACAGCGCAAGCCCGAGCTCCCCGTTGGCGGCAACGAGGCCGGCGCGCCCCTTCCCGAGGACGTCCACCGTGGTCAGCGGCTGCGGCGCGACGTGATGGAACAGCCGGTCGGCCTCCTCGAAGCCGGCCATCACCGATTCCGTCATGCGGTCATGCAGCCGCGCAGCCAGCGCGCCGTGTTCGATGCCCTTGCCCGCGGCGCGATAGGCGATGCCGCGCTCGATGCGGCGAATCTCGGCGAAGCCGCAATTGCGCGCAATGTCGGTGGCCTTCGAGGACCACGGCGAGATCGTCCCGAGACGGGGCGTGACCAGCAGCAGCTCGCCCGCCGCCTCGGCCGGCATGGCGGCCGGTATGCCGAGCAGTTCCTTCAGGCGGGCCAGTTGGGCCTCTCCCAGCGGACGCTCGAGCTCGACGAAGTACCAGTGCTCGGCGGTGAGGCTCGTCAGGGACGGCGCGCCGGC
The DNA here is from genome assembly GCA_050259835.1 of Ignavibacteria bacterium. Classification (GTDB taxonomy): domain Bacteria; phylum Pseudomonadota; class Gammaproteobacteria; order Burkholderiales; family Rhodocyclaceae; genus Nitricoxidireducens. The sequence continues at coordinate 5,452 of JBLNBJ010000132.1, forward strand.
GCGGGCCTGTTCGAGGATGCGCGCGAGACGCGCGCCGGAAAAGGCGGCGACGCCGCGCAGCTTGAGGATTTCGGCCATGACGGGGAGAGGGAAAGGTCGTGCTTCGTCAAAGGGCTGATTATACCTGCCGCCGCCGTAAGCCCCGCCGCCGCCGGGGACTCCCGGGCGCGCCCCAATGGCCCTGACGCCCGCGGTGTCTTGGACTAAAGTGGGGATGCCAGCAGCGCAAAGGGATTCGCCCATGACCGAGCCGACCCAGCATTGGGAACTTGCCCTCGACCAACCGGGCAGCGCGGATGCCGCAGTCCTGAGGAACGTCCTCGCCTTCGTCCTCGTCATCGGCATCCTGGGGGCCGCCGTCGTGGCCTTCGGGCAGGTGCAACTCGACCCTTACCCCCAGTTCGCGACCTTCCACGCCGGCTTCGTCCTCCTCGTCGACGCCATCACGAGCTTCGTGCTGTTCGAGCAGTTCCGCTATCACCGCCGCACCATCTACGTCGTGCTGGCCTGCGCCTACCTCTTCAGCGCCCTCGTCAGCATCCCCTTCCTGCTGTCCTTTCCCGGCGCGCTGCGCGCCGACGGGCTGCCCGCGATCGGCGCCAAGCAAAGTTCGATTTGGGTCTGGCACTGCTGGCACGTGATCTTCCCCGCCCTCATCGCAGCGGCGCTGCTGCCGCACCACGAGCGGGGCGAACCGGCCGTGCGTCCCGAGCACGTGTCCCGATGGGTTCTCGGTGCAACGGCGTCGGCGACCGGGCTCGCTGCGGGCGTCGCCGTGGCTGTCACCATCTTCCACGACGACCTGCCGGTGCTGATCAACGGCGCCCGGACGCCGCTGTCCTCGGCCTTCTACGTGGCGGGCGGCATCGCCGCCGCGGCCACGCTCGTCGCCATGATGCTGGCCTGGCGGCTCGGCTGGCAGCGCCGAACCATCCTCCACTTGTGGCTGGCCGTCTCGATGACGGCCTTCCTCGTCGACGTCGCCGCGAGCCTCGCGGCCTACACGCGCTTCACGGTCGGCTGGTACTTCGGCCGCGTCGAGTCCATGCTGGCGGCGAGCCTGCTGATGCTCGTCTTTCTCAGGGAGGCCGACCGGCTCTATCGCCACATCAGCAACGCCGTCACCGACCTCTCGCACGCCAACGACCGGCTCAAGCGCATGGTCGAGGAGCGCGACCTGCTGGTCGCGCAACTCAAGCGCAGCGAGGAGCAGGTGCGCCAACTGGCCTATTACGATTCGCTGACCGAGCTGCCCAACCGCCGCCTGCTGCTCGACCGCCTCGGCCAGGCGCTGGCCCAGGCCCGCCGCCACCATTACTCGATGGCCGTGATGTTCCTCGACCTCGACCGCTTCAAGCAGATCAACGACACGCTCGGCCACGAGGCGGGCGACGACCTGCTGCGCCAGGTGGCCGTGCGCTGGCGCAGCTGCATGCGCAGCGGCGACACCGTCTGCCGCTCCGGGGGCGACGAATTCATCGTCGTGCTGCCCGAGATCGCCCAGGTCCAGGACGCGGCACTTGTCGCGGGAAAGATGGTCAATGCGCTGGACGAGCCGGTGGTCGTGGCCGGGCAGGACGTTCGCGTGACCACCAGCATCGGCATCGCCGTCTATCCGATCGACGGCACGGACGACGTGCAGGAGCTCATGAAGAAGGCGGACCGTGCGATGTACGCCGCAAAGGCCCAGGGCCGCAACTGCTACTGCTTCTACGGCGAGGTGGCGAACGCGGCGCAAGCCGCCGTCTAGCCCCCCCGCGATTCGCGCAAGAGGAACCGTCATGCCCCTGACCCTGACATCCCCCGCCTTTGCCCACCAGGCCGAAATCCCGTCGAAATACACCTGCGAAGGCAGCGACATCTCGCCGCCGCTCGCCTGGTCCGGCGTGCCGGCAGGAACGCAAAGCCTGGCGCTGATCGTCGACGACCCCGATGCGCCCGATCCCGCGGCGCCCAAGCGGGTCTTCGTGCACTGGGTGCTCTACAACCTGCCGCCGACGGGCAAAGGGCTGACCGAAGCCGTGCGCGCGCTGCCGGCCGGCACACTGGAAGGCCTGAGCGACTGGCGGCGCACGGGTTACGGCGGTCCCTGCCCCCCGATCGGCCGCCACCGCTACTTCTTCAAGCTCTATGCGCTCGACACGCAGTTGCCCGACCTCGGCAAACCGACCAAGGCCGCGCTGGAGCAGGCAATGGAGGGCCACGTCCTGGCGCAGGCGGAGCTCGTCGGCACCTACCAGAAACGAACCCGGGCTTGAATTCCAGCCCGGAAACCGCAAAACTCCGCGGTCCCGCCGGAGGAATCCATGTCTGATTACGCCTACAACGTCGGCACCGCCGACTTCGAACAGAAAGTGCTGGCCGCCTCGCACAACGTGCCCGTCGTCGTCGACTTCTGGGCCGAGTGGTGCCAGCCCTGCCGCATTCTCAAGCCGATTCTCGAGAAGCTCGCCAACGAATACGGCGGCCGCTTCATCCTGGCCAAGATCAACTCCGACGAGAACCAGGAACTGGCAGCGAATCTCGGCGTGCGCGGCATCCCGGCCGTCAAGGCCTTCGTCGGCGGCGAACTGGTCGACGAATTCACCGGCGCCCTGCCCGAACGCCAGGTGCGCGACTTCATCGAGCGCCTGATGCCCTCGCCCGCCGAACCGCTGCGCCAGCAGGCTGCCGAAGCGCGCCACCACGGCAACGACCAGGCCGCCCTCGACCTGCTGGCGGAGGCCGTGACGCTCGATCCCAAGTGTGAGGCGGCGCAGCTCGATCTCGCCGAACTGCTCGTCGACGTCGGCGCGCTGGAGGAAGCGCAGCGCGCCCTCGATGCCGTCGCCGCAACGGAAGACCCGCGCCGCAAGGCACGCGCCGAGGCACTGGCGGCGCGCATGCATCTCGCCGCCAACGCCGACGGCGCCGATATTCCGGCCCTGCAGCAGCGGATCGCCGAGAACCCGGCCGATCTGGAAACCCGGCTGCAACTGGGCAATGCCCTCGCCCTCACCCACGATTACCGCGGCGCCTGCGAACACCTGCTCGAAATCGTCCGCCGCGATCGCAAGTGGAACGATGAGGCGGGGCGCAAGACGCTCCTGGCGCTGTTCAACCTGCTGAGCGCCGATCCGCGCTATGAGGATCTGGTGCGCGAGTTTCGGGTGGGATTGGCGCGGACGCTGAATTAGGGACGCTTAAAGACTCGCAGCGCACCGCTTTAGCGCTCGGGCCGACGGGGTGCCCTGCTGCGCTCCGTGTCCCCCGGCGCACAAAGGCGAGATTCGTCCGCCTCCACCTTTACCACCCCGCAGCTGGGCACCCCATCGGCCCGGCGAGCAACCGCACGAGGGACGAAGCGCCAAACCTCCAGTAGCGTCGAGCCGAGGGTGGCGGGTGGTCGTCGACGCGTAGGTAAAGGAGGAGGCGGACGCCTTTTGCCTTTGTCCGCCGGGGGACACGAAGCGGCGACGACCACCCGTCGCCCTCGGCGGAGCCGAAGGCAAGGGGTGGTGGCGCCGTGGCGGTCGCTAGCCGCGGACTACAGGTGCGTCTTCCGCTCCCCA
>JBLNBJ010000133.1:0-25434 GCA_050259835.1 Ignavibacteria bacterium
CGGTCCTGATGTACCACCATGTTTCTCCGTCGCCGGGGCTGGTGACCGTTTCGCCGCAGGCCTTCCGCGACCAGATGGCCTGGCTGGCGCGTCACGGCTACCGGACCATCGGCTGCGACGACCTCGCCGCCTTCTTCGCCGGCGAGGAACTGCCGCCGAAGAGCGTGCTCATCACCTTCGACGACGGCTACCTCGACAACTGGCTGCATGCGCATCCGGTGCTGGCGGAATTCGGGCTGCGGGCGGCGCTGTTCGTCGTCACCGGCTGGATCGAGGAGGGCCCGGTGCGCGAGGGTGGCGCGTGCCCCGATCACAACGCCTGCAAGCGGGCCATCGAGGACGGCCGCGCGGACGACGTCATGCTGCGTTGGTCCGAAGTCGAGGCGATGCGGGCGGCCGGCACCTTCGAGTTCCATTCGCACACGCATACCCACACGCGGTGGGACCAGCGTCTGCCGGCCGGCGAAGAGCGTCTCGCTGCCATGGCGCGGGAACTGAGCGCTTCCCGCGAGACGCTCGAACGCCGCCTGGGCGCGGCGTCGCGGCATTTATGCTGGCCGCAGGGCTACTACGAGCCCGACTACCTGCCGCTGGCGCAACGCTGCGGCTTCGACCTGCTGTACACGACCGAGAAGCGCATCAACACGCGCGGCGCATCGCCGCTGCGCATCGGCCGCGTCGTCACCAAGGAGCGTCCGGGCGCCTGGCTCGGCCGCCGGTTGGCGATCTATTCGCGCCCGTTCTGGGGCGAGCTCTATCTGCGCCTGCGCGGCGGGGCGGGGGCCTAGTGGCGAGCCGCTTCTGGCCCCGGCTGATGGTCATGGCGAAGGCGCTGCCGCGCCTGCTGCGGCGCGCCGCCGGCCGGCCAAAGGCGCCGCGGCGCATCCTGATCGCCCATCACCTGCTGCTGGGCGACACGATCATGATGGCGCCGCTCTTGAAGAAGCTGCGCCTCAAGTACCCGGGGGCGCAGATTGACATGCTGTGCCCGCGGCCGTTCGTCGGGCTGTTCGCCGGGAAGCCGTGGGGCGTGCGCGCGCTGCCCTACGACCGGCGCTCGGTGGCGGCCCACCGCGCGCTGCTGGGCGGTCCCGGCTACGACCTGGCGCTGGTGCCGGGCGACAATCGCTACGCCTGGATCGCGCGCGCCATGGGCGCGCGCTGGATCGTCGCCTTCGCCGGCGACAGCCCAGCCTACAAGAATTGGCCCATCGACGAACTCGTGCCCATGCCCGACCAGCCCGCGGCCTGGGGCGACATTGCGGCGCGCCTGGCCGACGGCGAATTCGACGCGCCCTTTGAACCCGGCGAATGGCCGGCGCCGCCGGCCCCCGATTTCCCGCGGCCCGCCGGGCGCTACTGCGTGCTGCACCTGGGCGCCAGCAGCCCGCACAAGCTGTGGCCGCCCGAGAACTGGCGCCGGCTGGCCGAATGGGCCGAGCAGCGCGGCTGGCAGGTGGTGCTGAGCGCCGGCGAGAAGGAGCGCGAACTCGCGCGCGCCGTCGACCCCGAGGGGCGCCGGCTCGACCTTTCCGGCCGCCTGGATCTCGCGGCACTCTGGCACCTGCTGGCCGGCGCCGATTTCGTCGTCTGTCCCGATACCGGCGTGGCCCACCTCGCGCGCCTGACCTCGACGCCCACTGTCGCGCTGTTCGGCCCCGGCTCGCCCACGGTGTCGGGCGCCGGCCGCTTCTGGCGCCACAGCCCGTTCTGCGCGCTCACCGTGCCGGTGCCCTGCCGCGACCAGGCGCGCCTGTTCCATCGCGATGTCGCCTGGGTGCGCCACTGCCTGCGCAGCCCGGCGGAATGCAGCGATCCGGTCTGCATGAAGCAGCTTTCCGTCGAGGCCGTGATCGAGCGGCTGCTCGAGACCGTTGCACCGGGCCGCGCCACCGATTCCTCCGACCCCCGTCCATCATGAACGACGCTCCCGCCTCCTCACCCGCCCGCCGCATCGGCCTGCTGATCGACTCGCTCATCGGCGGCGGCGCGGAGCGCATCGTGCTCAACTTCGCCACCAAGCTCACGGCGCTCGGCCACGACGTGCACATCATCCTGGTGAAGAACGCGATCGAACACGACGTGTCGCAGTTCGGTTTCCGCATCCATACGCTCTCCGATGACGGCCGGCTGAGCCGCTGGCGCCCGGTGAACAAGGCGCTGCTCGCGCGGCGCCTGCGGGCCGCGGTGCAGGCGATCGAGGCGGACGGCAAGCGTTTCGACTTCTTCATCTCCAACGCCGAGGACTCCGATCGCCTATCGCGCATGGCGGGCTTGCCCAACGTTTACATCCGCTATCGCAACTCGCTGGTGACCTACCTCGAGAACAAGATGGGCAGCAAGACGGGGCTCAAGCGCGCGATCCGCCGCCAGCGCTGGCTGCGCAAGTTCCGTCGCATCTATGGCGGCCGGCACATCGTCACGGTGTCCGAAGCGCTCCGGCATGAACTGGTCGACGTGATCGGCATCCGGCCGGCGTCGATCACCACGATCTACAACCCGTTCAACTTCGACCAGCTGCGCGCCCTGGCGGCCGAGCCGGCGCCGGTGCCGGACGAGCCCTACATCGTCTACGCCGCGAAGTTCGAGAACCGCAAGCGGCAGGACGTGCTGATCCGCGCCTTCGCCCAGGCCGACGTGCCGCACAAGCTGGTGCTGATCGGCGGCGTCTACACCGACTCCGACCGGCGCTGGCTGGCTGCCATGGAGCGTCTGATCGACGAGCTCGGCGTGCGCGACCGCGTGCTGCTGCCGGGCTTCCAGACCAATCCTTACCCGTGGGTCAAGCGGGCGGCGCTGTTCGCGATGTCGTCCGACAGCGAGGGGCTGCCGCTGGTGCTGGTGGAAGCCCTCGTGCTCGGCACGCGGGTGGTGAGCACCGATTGCCCGACCGGGCCGAGCGAGGTGCTGGTGGGCGAATTGGCGCCCTTCCTGTCGCCGGTGGGCGACGCCGCGGCGCTGGCGCGCAACATCGAGCGCGCGGTGCGGGCCTACCCGCCGATTCCGCCCGGCCTGCTGGAGCGCTTCGACGCCAACTATTCGGTGCAGCGCTGGCTCGAGCACTGCATCAGGCCCTGATGGACGCGCCGGCCTTCGCCCAGATCAAGCTGCACAAGTACTTCGGCGGCGGCGAGGTGTTCGCCCGCACGCTGTGCGAGGCGGCGGCTTCGCTGGGCCGCCGCAGCATCCTGGTGGTGCACCCCGAGGCGCCGCACTGGCGCGAGTTCAGGCTGCCGCAGACCGAGCTCTTGTTCGCGACGTCCTCCGAGGAAGCCGTGGCGCAGTTGCGGCCCGGCGTGCCGCTGATCACCCACGCGCCCCTGCCCGACGCGCTGGCGCAGCGCGTGGCGACGGAGCGCGTGCTTGCGGGCATCGTGCACATGCCGATCGACCTCTATTACGGCAGCAGCCGCGACGCCTACCGCCGCTACCATGCCGTCGTTCCGGTATCGGCGTACGTGGCGGAGACGCTGCGGCGCATCGGCATCGAGCCCTATCCGGAAGCGCTGTATGGCTTCGCCGACCTCGATCGGCTGAAGTCCGCCGGACCGGCCGCGCTGGAGGCGAGATCGCAGTACGAGTGGGACAAGCGCAAGCTGCGCGACCGGCTGCTCGGCGCCACCGAGCCGCTTTGGGGCCGGCTGCGCCGGCGGCGGGTATTCGTGCGGCGGCCGGGCCTGACCCTCGGCGTCGTCTCGCGCATCGCCCCGATCAAGCAGTTCCCGCTGCTGTTTACGCATCTGGCGCCGCATATCGCGCGCCGCGAGGGCGTCTGGCTCGAGATCTTCGGCGCCGGCGGCTACGCCTCGATGCGCGACCTGCGCGCAGCATTGGCGCCGCTGGGCGACAAGGTGCGCTACTGGGGCTTCCAGCCGCAGGTCGCCGCGGCCTACGCCCAGATCGACGTGCTGCTGACCGGCCTGCCCGAGCGCGAGGCGCTCGGCCTCAACATCATCGAGGCCCAGGCTTGCGGCGTGCCGGTACTGGCCCCCCAGGCGCCGCCCTTCGACGAGACGGTGGTCGAGGGCCGCACCGGCTTCTTCTACCGCGACCCGCGCGAGGACGACGGCGCGGACTTCGCGCGCCTGCTCGACCGGCTGCGCGCCTTGCCCGCCCTGCCGGACCCGCGGCAGTTTCCGGAAGCCGCAGGGCGCTTCTCGTTCGCGGCCTTTTCCAGCCGCGTCGGCCGCCTTGTCGACCACCTTGCCGCCCTGTCCGGCGCGAACTGAGGCCGGTACGGTAAAATGCCCGCGCTCCCGTCGAGCCGATGCGCCGCGTCGGGCCGACGCGGCCTCGAAAATGAGTGGAGAACCATAGTCATGCACATACCCGGTTTCGACCTGCCTGCCCGCGTCTTCGTGATTGCCGAGATCGGCATCAATCACAACGGCGATCTCGACATTGCGAAGCGCCTGATCGACATGGCGAAACGCTGCGACTGCGATGCGGTGAAGTTCCAGAAGCGCACCATCGACGTCGTCTACACCAAGGAGATGCTCGACGCGCCGCGCGAGAGCCCCTGGGGCACGACCCAGCGCCAGCAGAAGGAAGGCCTCGAGTTCGGCGAAAAGCAGTACGACGAGATCGACGCCTACTGCAAGTCGGTCGGCATCGAATGGTTCGCCTCGGCCTGGGACATTCCCAGCCAGAAGTTCCTGCGCAAGTACGACGCGAAGCACAACAAGGTCGCCTCCGCGATGGTGACCCACCCGGACTTCCTCGAAGCCGTGGCCGAAGAGCGCAAGCCGACCTTCCTGTCGACCGGCATGTGCAGCTACGAGGAAGTCGATCGCGCCGTGGCGATCTTCAAGAAGCACAACTGTCCGGTGGTCCTGCTGCACACGGTTTCCGAGTATCCCGCCCCCGAGGACGTGCTGAACATCGCCTGCATGCACGCCCTGCGCAGCCGCTACGGCCTGCCGGTCGGCTACAGCGGCCATGAAGCGTCGGTGTCGCCGAGCGTCATCGCCGCCGCCCAGGGCGCCGTGGCCGTGGAGCGTCACATCACGCTGGACCGCGCCATGTACGGCAGCGACCAGGCCGCCTCGCTCGAGGAAGCCGGTCTGCGCGACATGGTCGGCATGATCCGCAAGATCCCCACCGTGCTGGGCGATGGCGAGAAGCGCATCACCAGCAAGGAAGTCACGGTCGCCAGCAAGCTGCGCTACTGGAACCCCGCCTGACCCATGGCGGACAAGCGCGTCGTCCTGGTCATCCAGGCCCGCATGGGCTCGACCCGGCTGCCCGGCAAGTCCCTCATGGATTTGGCCGGGGCGCCGCTGGTCGGCCGCATCCTCGAGCGCGTCAAGCGCTGCCGGCGCATCGACGAGATCGTGCTGGCGATCCCCGACACGGCATCCGATGCGGTGCTCGGCGACCTCGGGCGCCAGTACGGAGTCCGTGTCTTCGCGGGCTCGGAGAACGACCTGGTCGAGCGCTATTACCAAGCGGCGCTGGCGCACGGCGCCGAGATCGTCGGCCGCCTGCCGGCCGACAACGCCACGCCCGAGCCGGCGGAGATCGACCGCATCGCCGACTACCACCGCGGCCTCGGTCGGCGCGGCTTCTCGTCGAACCTCGCCCAGATCTGGGGCAACGGCTATCCGGACGGCATCGGCGCCGAGATGTTCGACATGTCGTTGCTGGCCGAGGCGCGCGAGCGCAACAGCGAGCCGCGTCAGCGCGAGCACGTGCATCTGAATTTCTTCGACTACGGCACGCAGAAAGCTGCCGATGAGCAGTGGTGCCCCGTCAGCACGATCCCGTGCCCGCCGGAGTTTGCGCGGCCCGACCTGGTGCTCGACGTGAACACCGAGGCTCAGTACCGTTTCCTGCGCGAGCTCTACGAGGCGCTGTATCCGCAGAATCCGCAGTTCCACATCACCGACATCATCGCCTGGTACGACAAGGTCTATCGGCCTGCGCATCCGGCCTGAGCAGACTCCATGAAGCCACCGCTGAGCTATTGCTTCGACATCGACGGCACGCTGTGCACCAACACCGAGGGCGACTACGAGAGCGCCGAGCCCTATCCTGACGTCATCGCCGAGGTGAACCGCCTCTACGATGCCGGCCACACCATACTGCTGCTGACGGCACGCGGCTCGGCCACCGGCATCGACTGGCGGCCGGTCACCGAGCGCCAGATGACGGATTGGGGCGTGCGCTATCATGCGTTGTTCTTCGGCAAGCCGTCGGCGGACATCTACGTCGACGACAAGGCGGTCAATGCACTCACCTGGCGTCGCGACAGTTTCGTCAGCGAAGCCGAAACCCTAATCCTGGAAAGGAAGTTCAGCGGATGAAACCCTCCGGTCGCGTCGTCTATTTCAATGGCCGCCTGGTGCCCGAAACCGAGGCCCGCATCTCCGTCTACGACTCCGCCCTGATGTTCGGCGACATGGTGTTCGAGATGACCCGGTCCTTCGGCAAGCGCCAGTTCAAGCTGCGCGAGCACATCGAGCGCCTCTACGCCGGCATCAAGATCCTGCGCATTCCGCTGGCGATGACGCCCGAACAGATGGAGCGCGCCTGCCAGGAAACCATCGAGGCCAACGAGAGCCTGTTCGCCGAGGACGACGAGCACCGCCTCATGATCGACGTCTCGCGCGGCCTGCTCGGCATCTACCAGGACGTGGTCGGCCTCGAGAAGGGGCCGAACGTCATCATCGCCGACTTCCCGCTGCGCTGGACGGTGGCGGGCATGGGCAAGCTGTTCGACGACGGCATCAACGCCGTGATCACCTCGCAGCGCGCGATCCCCGCCACGCTGCTCGACCCGAAGATCAAGAACCGCAGCCGCATCCACTACCTGATGGCGAACATCGAAGCCTCGCAGGTGGCCGGCGACAACAACTGGGCGCTGCTGCTCGATCCGGACGGCTTCATCGCCGAGGGCACCGGCGACAACTTCTTCATCGTCAAGGACGGCAAGGTCATCACGCCCGAGGGCCGCAACATCCTGCGCGGCATCTCGCGCGCCTACGTGATCGAGGAACTCTGCCCGCAGCTGGGCATCCCGGTGGTCGAGACGAACATCGATCCCTACGACGTCTACACGGCTGACGAAGCCTTCATGACCGGCACGCCGTTCTGCATGCTGCCCGTCACGGGCTTGAACGGCAACGCCATCGGCGACGGCGGCGTGGGGCCCGTTTTCAAGCGCCTGCTCGGCCAGTGGAGCGCCAATACCGGCGTCGATGTCGAAGGCCAGATCAAGGCCTGGGACGCCACGCGCACCGGCGGCGGCGCCGACGCACCGACGCCGTACCGCTTCAAGTCGGCCAAATGACCCTGCCGGTCGGCATCATGCAGGGGCGGCTGGTGCCGCCCTTCGAAGGCCGTTTCCAGACCTTTCCGGCGGCGGCCTGGCGCGACGAGTTCGAGCATGCGCGCCGCGCCGGACTCGCGAGCATCGAGTGGATCTACGAAGTCCCGCACGAGGCCGACAACCCGCTCGGCAGCGACGCGGGCGTGGCGGAAATGCGGTCGCTGATGGCGCAGACGGGGGTCATGGTGCGCTCGATCTGCGCCGACTATTACATGCAGTCGCGCCTGATCGTCGACGGCCAGGCGCAGCGGCCGATGGTCGATCACCTCAAGTGGCTGATCGGCCGCGCCGGGGCGCTCGAGCTCTGGTACATCATCCTGCCCTTCGTCGACGCCTCCTCGCTGCGCACTCCGACCGACCGTGCCGCCGTGCAGGCGCTGCTGGCCGAAGTGCTGCCGTTCGCGGCACAGCATGGCATCGAACTGCATCTCGAGACGGATCTGCCGCCGCGGGAATTCCTGGCGCTGATCGAGAGCGTCGGCCATCCGCAGCTCAAGGCCAACTACGACATCGGCAACAGCGCTTCGCTCGGCTTCGATCCCGAGGAGGAGCTGACCCTGCTGGGCCCCTTGCTCGGCAGCGTGCACGTCAAGGACCGCGTGCTGCGCGGCGCGACGGTGCCGCTGGGCACGGGCAACGCCGACTTCCCTACCTGCTTCCGCCTGATCAAGGCGGCCGGCTACGCGCGACCCTTCATCCTGCAGGCGGCGCGCGGCGCCGCCGGCGATGAAGTGCGCTGGAACATGCACAACCGCGAATTTGTCGAGCAGATTGCCGGAGCCCTGCCATGAACCTGGGTCTCGCCGACAAGGTCGCCCTCGTTTCCGGCGCCAGCCGCGGCATCGGCTTTGCGGTCGCCGCCGGCCTGGCGGCGGAAGGCTGCCGCGTGGCCATCGTCGCGCGCGACGAGGCGGCGCTCGCGGCCGCGGCCGAGCGCCTCTCGGCGACGGCCGGCGCCGATCGCGTGCTGGCGCTGCCGGCGGACATGGGCGACGAGGCGTCGGTCAAGCGCGCCGTCGATGCGGTGGAAGCGAAGTTCGGTCCGCTCGACGTGGCCGTGGCCAACGCGGGCAGCGGCAGTGCGCGGGCCGGCGTCGAGCTCGGCCGTTCGGACTGGCAGGCGTCGCTCGACATGAACCTGTTTCCGGCGGCGTTGCTGGCGGGCGCGGTGCTGCCGCGCATGATCGAACGGCGCCAAGGCAGCCTCACGCTGGTATCGTCGATCGCCGGCATCGAGGCGATCCGCGCCCCGATTCCGTATGCCGCCGCCAAGGCCGCGCTCAACATGGCGGTCAAGGGCTATGCGCAGCAGGCCGGCGCCGCGGGCGTGCGCGTGAACGGCGTTGCGCCGGGCAACGTCTTCGTCCCCGGCGGCGCCTGGGCGCAGAAGTTCGAAGACGCCGGAAAGAAGGCGGCCTTCGCCCGATACATCGGCAGCGAAGTTCCGCTGCGCCGGTTCGCGACCGCGAGGGAGATCGCCGACGTGGTCGTCTTCCTGGCATCGGCGCGTGCCAGCTTCGTCAGCGGCGCGGTCGTCCCGGTGGACGGCGGCCAGCTGCGTTCCATCTGAGGCCCCCATGAGTTCCTGTTACCTGTGCGGCAGCAAAGAGCGGCAGCGGCGGCCGGGGCGCGTGCGCGACAACGCCGACCAGGCGATCTGGCAATGCGCGGCCTGCGGCCTGGTCTACCTCGAGAACGAGGCGGCGCGCGGCAGCGATTTCTACGTCGAGTCCGGCATGCACGGCGAGGCGCCGCCCGATCCGCAGGCCTGGCTGCGCGAGGGCGAGCGCGACGATGCTCGCCGCGTCGGTTTCCTCGGCGGCAAGCTCACCGGACGCCGCGTGCTGGATTTCGGCTGCGGCGCCGGCGGCTTCCTCGCCAAGGCGCGGACGCACGCCTCGGCGGTGGCGGGCATCGAGCCCGAGCGGCGGTTGGCCGATCATTTCACGCGGCTCGGGATTCCCGTCCACGGCAGTCTCGGCGAACTGCCGCCGGAGAGCCGCTTCGACCTCGTCACCGCCTTCCACGTCGTCGAGCACCTGCCCGACCCGCGCGCGGTGCTGCGCGAACTGGCGGCGCGTCTGGCGGGAAGCGCCAGCGAACTCATCGTCGAGGTGCCTTCCGCCAGCGACGCCCTGCTGACGCTCTACGGCAGCCGCCCGTTCTCGGAATTCACCTACTGGAGCTGCCACCTCTACCTGTTCGACGCCGCGACGCTGCGCCGTCTCGGCGAGCAGGCCGGGCTCAAGGTGAATTTCGTGCGCCAGGTGCAGCGCTATCCGCTGTCGAACCACCTTTACTGGCTTGCCGCCGGCCGCCCCGGCGGGCATCAGGCCTGGAGTTTTCTCGACTCGCCCGAGCTCGAACGAGCCTACGAGGCGAGCCTTGCCGCCGCCGGCATCAGCGACACGCTGATCGCCGGTTTCTCACTTCCTTGATCTTCCGCCCATCATGACTGCACCTGCCGATCGCGTCCGCGCCCTGTTCCTCGAATCCATCGACGTCAAACGCGCCGTCCTCGAAGGCGGCCATATAGACGACCTCGTCCGCATGTCGGAGATTGCCGCAAAGAGCATCGCCGCCGGCGGCAAGGTCCTGTTCTGCGGCAACGGGGGGTCGGCCGCCGATGCCCAGCACTTGGCTGCCGAACTGCTCGTGCGCCTGCGTCCGCACGTCAATCGCGCCGGCATCCCGGCCATCGCGCTGGCGATGGACACCTCGACCATCACTGCCTGCGCAAACGACTACAGCTTCGATGCGCTTTTCGAGCGGATGGTGAACGCCCTGGGCAACCCCGGCGACGTGCTGCTCGGCATTACGACCTCGGGCAAGTCGCCCAACGTGCTGCGTGCGCTGGCAGCTGCCAAGGCCAAGGGCATGCATGCGCTCGGCTTCCTCGGCGGCGACGGCGGGCCGGCGCTCGCCGCCTGCGACGCCGCGTTCGTCGTGCCGAGCAAGGTCACCGGCCGCATCCAGGAATCGCACATTGCCGCGGGCCACGCGTTGATGGAGCTCATCGAGGACGCGCTGCTGGAGTCCGGCCGCATCGAGCGGGCGGAGCAACCGAAGTGACGACGCCGTCTTCCGTCCGGCAGGCGTTCGACCTGTCCGGGCGCGTCGCCGTGGTGACGGGCGGCGCGGGACTACTCGGCGTGCGCCACGCGGAAGCGATCGCCGAACTCGGCGGCATTCCCTGGCTCGTGGACGTCGACGCTGCGCGCGCCGAGGCGGCTGCCGCCGGCATCCGCGCTGCGTTCGGCGGTGAGGCGGTGGGGGTGGCGGTCGACATCACGTCGCCCGAGGCGGTCGAAGGCCTGTGCGCCGACGTCATGGCGCGCCACGGTCGCGTCGACATCCTGATCAACAACGCCGCCAACAACCCGAAGGTCGAAGGCGGCGTCGCCGGCAGCCACTGGTCGCGCTTCGAGAACTTCCCGCTCGACATCTGGCAGCAGGACATCGCCGTCGGCCTGACCGGCGCCTTCCTCTGCAGCCGCACTTTCGGCGCGCGCATGGCGAAGGCCGGCGGCGGCGTCATCCTCAACATCGCCTCGGACCTCGGCCTGATCGCACCCGACCAGCGCATCTATCGCAAGCCGGGCGAGAGCGCGGAAGACCAGTTCGTCAAGCCGGTCACCTATTCGGTGGTCAAGGCGGGCCTGATCGGCCTGACGCGCTATCTCGCCACCTACTGGCCGCAAGCGGGGGTGCGCGCCAACGCGCTGGCGCCGGGCGGCGTCTTCAACGGCCAGGACGAGGCCTTCGTCCAGCGCCTGACCAACCTCATCCCGATGGGGCGCATGGCCGACAAGGACGAATACAAGGCCGCCGTCGCCTTCCTCGTCTCCGACGCGTCGAGCTACATGAACGGCGCCGTGCTGAGCGTCGACGGGGGCCGTACCGCCTGGTGATCCGGGCGGCACCGCGCGGGACCCAGCCTTGACCAAGCCGCCGCGCACCCGCTGGGGAAAGATCGTGCGCAAGTGGCTGGTTTCCCGCTACCGGCTGGGCCGGCTGGTCGCGCGGTTCGGGCTGCGGCCGCTCGACGGCAATCCCCTGGCCGCGGTGAAGCGCAGCGACACGCTGTTCGTCCTGGGCAGCGGCGATTCGATCAACGATCTGCGCCCGGACGAGTGGGCGCAGATCGCGGCGGCCGATTCCGTTGGCTTCAACAACTGGTACCTGCACGACTTCGTGCCGTCGGCGTTCGTCACCGAGCCGGGAAGCGACCGCAGCCAGCTGGCGCTCGAATACGCAAGCATCGCAAGGCGCTATCGCGACACCTCGACGCTCATCCTGCTGAAGGATCTCGAACGCTACCGCCCGGGCGAGATGGCGGCCGTGGTGCAAGCCATGCCGGCGGATCTGCGGCCGCGGCTCGCGCTGAGTTGGGACTGGGAGCCGGGCGAAGAGAATCCCGAGCGCTTCGCGGCGCTACTGGCGCGGCTCGACCGCCTGGGCGTCATGGTCCGGCCGTACTTTCCCGTGATGCGCAAGCGGGCTACGGTGTTCTTCCTAGTCATGCTCGCGTTGCGCGCCGGCTACCGGCGCATCGTGCTGTGCGGCATCGATCTCAACGGTTCCGACTACTTCTATGAGCGCCACCGCGGCCGCCTCGAGGCGCAGGGCCTGTGGCTGCCGCCGCGGCGGGCGCCTCTCGCCGTCCACCGCACTGAGGATCCCGATTACGGCTCGCTGACCGTTTCCAGGGCATTGGGCGGGCTCGAGGCGCAACTCCTGCGGCCGCGCGGGATCGCGCTCGAGGTTGCCTTGCAGTCGTCGCGGCTCTATCCTGCGCTGCCCTGTTGCTTCGGACGATGACGCCCATCTTGAATCGATCAGACGCCACCGCGCAGAAGGACCGTGCCGAGACGGTCTTCTGGGCCGCGCTGGCGCTTTATGTCGTCGTGCTTCCGATCGCAGGGACGACCGCCCTGCGCAGTCTCGCGTTCGTCGTCCTTGCCGGCGTCACGGTTTGGCAGGCAACGCGCGGGCGCCTGCACCTGCATTTCCCCCTCGCCGTTCCGTGGGCCCTGTACGCGCTGGTTTCGTTCGCATCCCTGGCGTATGCCATGAGGCCGGAATACTCCCTCGGCGAATTGAAGGCCGAGGTCGGGTACGACATCCTCATCTTCCTGATCGGCGCAAGCTGGATTCGGGACGCCGGTCGGCTCAATCGCCTGCTCTGGTTGCTGGTGGCGGCGAACCTGCTGTTCGTGTCAGGCTCGTTGTGGAATGCCATCGAGCAGGGAGACGCCCATGTCGGGGCGTGGCGGACGGGGATCGGCGCCACGGCGACGGTGATCGTGACGGTCGGGCCTTGGGTCGCCGCGCGCGCCGCCGCGGCCTTCGGCGCAGGAAGAACGGCGGCATTCGCGGCCTTGGCTGCGCTGTGCTTTGCGAATCTAGGCTCCCTCACGCTGACCATGAATCGCCAAGGCTGGATCTCGCTCCTGGCGGCCTTTGCAGTGGTGGTCGCGCTGACGCCGCGCCGGGCGTGGACGCGGCGGCGTACCGCGCTTGCCGCCGTCCTCGGCGTGCTCTTCGTGATGGGGCTCTTCAACCAACTGCACCTGCGCTCGCCGCTGCAACTGCAGACGCAGCAGCAGACCACGTCCGAGCCGGGCTCGCAGCGGCCGGTTGCGGCAACCTCCTATGGAGAGGTCTTCTCGAAGGACCTGCGCTGGCAGCTCTGGAACTTCAGCCTGGCGCGCATCGCCGATCGTCCATGGAGCGGCGGCGGCTTCGGGCGTGACGTGTTCGAATTCCTGTTCCCCGACTATCGTCCCGAGGTGCGCGAGATCCGGCACGCGCACAACATGGTGCTCGACAAGGGCATCCAGATGGGGTTGCCGGGCATCGCGGCATTCCTGCTGCTGTGGGCTGCCGCCGCCCGGGCGTGCGCGCGGGGAATCCGGTTGCCGGAGTTCCGACTGTGGGCGATCGCGGCGCTCGCGATGCTGGCAGGCGTCTTCACGCGAAACATGGTGGACGACTTCTTCATTCGCGACCATTCGCTCATGTTCTGGCTGCTGCTCGGTTCGCTGCTCGGCGCCATGCGCCAGGCGACGGCCGATGCGGCGGTCGCTGCCGAAGCCGAACCGAAGGCCGTAGCCGCGCCGAAATGAGCGCGATGGAACTGCCCGACGCTCCGCGCATCCTGGTCATTCGTCGCGACAACATCGGCGACCTGCTATGCACCACGCCCCTGCTCGCCGCCTTGCGCGGCCGCTATCCGGCGGCGCACATCACGGTGCTCACCAACTCCTACAGCGCGCCGGTGCTTGCCGGGAACCCGCATATCGATGCGGTGCTGTCATACGACAAGGGCAAGCACGTGGCGACCGTCGTTGGCAAGATCGCCGCGCTGTGGCGCCGCCTGCGACTGATCCGCAACATCCGGCACAATCGGCCGGACTTGGCCATTCTGGCCGCATCGACCTACCAGCCGAGCGCGTACCGCTTCGCGAAGCTGGCGGCGCCGGTCCGGCTGCTCGGTTATCCCGAGAACGCACCGAAGCGGGGCGGCCACGAGGCGGAGGCGACCTTTGCACTGCTGGGTGCCCTCGGTATCGAGGGGCCGCCGCCACCCATGGTGCTGAGGGCCGACGCGACGCTTTGCGCCGATCTGGTCGGACGGGTTCCCGGCGGGCAGGGCCCGCTGGTCGGTTTCCACCTGAGCGCGCGCAAGCCGTCGCAGCGCTGGCCGGTCGAACGTTTCGCCGAACTGGCGCGCCGGCTCCATGCCGCGTGCGGCGCCCGCTTCCTGCTGTTCTGGGCACCCGGCAGCGAAGCCAATCCGCTCCATCCGGGCGACGACGAGAAGGCGGCGGCGCTGACCGCCGCACTCGCCGGGCTGCCGGCATTGCCGATCGAGACGCATCGTTTGCCGGAACTGATCGCGGGTCTCTCGCTGTGCGACCGCGTCGTCTGCAGCGACGGCGGCGCGATGCACATCGCCGCAGCGCTGGGGAAGCCCATCGTGTGCTTTTTCGGCAACTCGGACGCGGTGCGCTGGCATCCCTGGGGCGTGCCCTACGTGCTGCTGCAGAAGGAAAGCCGCGACGTCGGCGACGTCAGCGTCGACGAGGCCGCGGCGGCTTTCGAGCGCCTCGGCTGATCCTCGGCGCTCTGCGCGCCCCGGCGCGCCATCACTGGGCCGTCAGTGAGCTTCTTCCCAGTTGGCTCCCACGCCGACATCGACCAGCAGCGGCACGGCCAGCTTCGCCACGCCGCCCATCAGCTTCGGCAGCGCTTCGCGCACGGCGCCGAGCTCGCTCTGCGGCACTTCGAGCACGAGTTCGTCATGCACCTGGAGGATCAGCTTGGTCGCCAGGCCCTGTGCGTCGAGCCAGCCCTGCACGGCCATCATCGCGAGCTTGATGAGGTCGGCCGCGGTGCCCTGCATCGGCGCGTTGATGGCGGCGCGCTCCGCCGCCTGGCGGCGGCCGACGTTGCCTGACTTGATTTCCGGCAGCCACAGGCGGCGGCCGAAGACGGTTTCGACGTAGCCCTTGTCGCGCGCGGCGGCGCGCGTCTCGTCCATGTAGCGCGCGACGCCCGGGTAGCGCGCGAAGTAGCGGTCCATGTAGGAGGCGGCGGCCTGGCGTTCGAGGCCCAGTTCGCGCGCCAGCCCGAAGGCGCTCATGCCGTAGATGAGGCCGAAGTTGATCACCTTGGCGGCGCGGCGCTGGTCGGGCCCGACTTCGAGCGGCGTGACGCCGAAGATCTCGGCGGCCGTGGCGCGATGCACGTCCTCGCCGCGCGCGAAGGCCTCCAGCAGGCGGGCGTCGTTCGAGAGGTGCGCCATGATGCGCAGTTCGATCTGCGAGTAGTCAGCCGACACCAGCACGTGGCCGGCCGGCGCCACGAAGGCCGAGCGGATGCGCCGGCCTTCCGGCGTGCGCACGGGAATGTTCTGCAGGTTGGGCTCGGAACTTGCCAGCCGGCCGGTGACGGCCACCGCCTGGGAGAAGCTGGTATGCACGCGGCCGGTGGCCGGGTTCACCATGCGCGGCAGCTTGTCGGTGTAGGTATTCCTCAGCTTCGCGAAGCCGCGGTGCTCGAGGATCTTCTGCGGCAGCGGGTAGTCGAGCGCCAGTTGCTGCAGCACTTCCTCGTCGGTCGATGGTGCCTTTGACGGCGTGCGCTTGAGCACGGGCAGGCCCTGACGCTCGAACAGGATTTCGCACAGCTGCTTGGGCGAGGCGAGGTTGAACGGCCCGCCGGCGAGTTGGTGCGCCTCGGCTTCGAGCGCCATCAGCTTGCGGCCCAGCTCCTCGCTCTGTTGCGCGAGCGCGAAGACGTCGATGAGCACGCCGTTGCGTTCCATGCGATAGAGGATCTCGGCGACCGGCAGTTCGATGTCGCGATAGAGCCGTTCAAGCCGTTCCTCGCCGCCGAGTTGCGGCGCCAAGGCCTGGTGTACCCGCAGCGTGACGTCGGCGTCCTCCGCCGCATACTCGCCGGCGCGCTCCACCGGCACTTCGGCGAACGAGATGCGCGCCGCGCCCTTGCCGGTGACGTCGTCGTAACTGATGGTCGACAAGCCGCAATGGCGCGCGGCCAGCGAGCCCAGTTCGTGGCTCTTGTCCGATTCCAGCACGTAGGATTCGAGCAGCGTGTCTTCCCGGATGCCGCGCAGCTCGATGCCGTGGTTCTTGAGCACGTGGCGGTCGTACTTGAGATGCTGGCCGAGCTTCGGTTTGTCGGGCGATTCGAGCCAGGGCGTGAGCTTGGCCAGCGCCTCGTCGAACGGCAGTTGCTCGGGCACGCCGGCGTAGCGATGCGCGAGCGGCAGGTAGGCCGCCTCACCCGGCGTGACGGCGAAGGACATGCCGACGATCTTTGCCTTCATCGGGTCGAGGTCGGTGGTCTCGGTATCGAACGAGGTGAGGAGGGCCGCCTCGATTCGGGTCAGCCAGCGGTCGAACTGCTCCCAGGTCGCGATGGTTTCGTAGCCGTCGCGATGGTCGGCGGTCAGGGTTGGCGCTTCGGTCGCCGCGGGCGCCTTCGCCTCCGCATCCTTCAGCCACTGCTTGAACTCGAGCTGGGCGAACAGCGTCGCCAGCCGCGCCTGATCCGGCGCCTGCGGCGCCAGATCCTTCACGCCGAGCGGCAGATCGAGCGCGCATTCGACGGTGACGAGCTTGCGGCCCAGCGGCAGGAAGTCGAGGTGCTTGCGCAGATTCTCGCCCACCACGCCGCCGATCTCGCTCGCGTGAGCGACGACGTTGTCCAGCGTGCCGTATTGCGTCAGCCACTTCACGGCCGTCTTCGGCCCGACCTTCTCGACACCCGGCACGTTGTCCACGCTGTCGCCCATCAGCGTCAGGTAGTCGACGATGCGCGCCGGCTCGACACCGAACTTGGCGAGCACGCCGGCTTCGTCGAGGAACTCGTTCGACATGGTGTTCACCAGCCGCACGTGCGGATTGACGAGTTGCGCGAGGTCCTTGTCGCCGGTCGAGATCAGCGTTTCGATGCCGTCCGCGGCCGCCTGCTTCGCCAGCGTTCCGATGACGTCGTCGGCCTCGACGCCGTCCACCATCACGATCGGCCAGCCGAGTGCGCGGATGCATTCATGCAGCGGCGCGATCTGCGCCACGAGGTCGTCGGGCATCGCCAGCCGCTGCGCCTTGTACTGCGGATACCATTCCTCGCGGAACGTCTTGCCGCGCGCATCGAACACCACCGCCCGGTATTCGGCCTTGTGGTCGGCGTCCAGCCGCCTTAGCATATTGATCACGCCGTAGATGGCGCCCGTGGGCAGACCGGCCTTGTTGCGCAGGTCGGGCAGGGCGTGGAAGGCGCGATAGAGATACGACGAACCGTCGACGAGCAGAAGCATGGACATGGAGAAAGTATGAGCGCGAGAGACAAGCTGCCGAATGCCCCCGATCCCTGGCTGGCGCGGCCGAGCAACAGTTCACGCGAGGCGTGGCGCGTTTTCGGCATTATGTCAGAGTTCGTGGAAGCGACTGAGCGGCTGGCGGCCATCCGGCCGGCCGTCAGCATTTTCGGCAGCGCGCGCGTGCCGCCGACTTCGCCGGTGTATGCGCTGACCGAGCGCATTGCGCGCATTCTTTCGGATTCCGGCTTTGCGGTGATCTCGGGCGGCGGTCCCGGCGTCATGGAGGCGGCCAACAAGGGCGCCTTCGAAGGCAAGAGCCCGTCGATCGGCCTCAACATCCAGCTGCCGATGGAGCAGAAGGCCAATCCCTACCAGGACATCTCGCAGAGCTTCCGCCACTTCTTCGCGCGCAAGTACATGTTCGTGCGCTTCGCCACGGCCTACGTCGTGATGCCGGGCGGCTTCGGCACGCTCGACGAACTGCTCGAGGCGCTGACGCTGATCCAGACCAACAAGACGCCGCGCATCCCGCTGATCCTCGTCGGCAGCGAATTCTGGAGCGGCCTGCTCGACTGGTTCCGCGCCCAGCTGGTGACCGAGGGCCTGATCAATCCGGAAGACATGGACCTCATCACGGTGATCGACGACCCCGAGTGCGTCGCGGCCTCGATCTTCCAGTACTACGAGACGCGAGGCTTCGGGCCGCTGCCGGAGGAGCACGAGCTGCTGCTCAACCTGTGATGCACCGACCGGCTCGCTTCGCTCGAAAGGCAGGGCGCGCGCTACAATGACATATCTCCCTGAGGATTCCACCATGCGCCGCCTGATGCTCGTCTTCCTGCTGCTTGCCGCCCTGCCCGCCGCGGCGCAGAAACCGGCCGGCCTGCAGCCGCTGCCCGACGTTCCGCCACCGCCGCCCGGCGTGTCGGACGCTTCGCTCGAGCCGCAGGTCACGATCATTCAGAAGGGCGAGACCAAGGAAGAGCAGTACCGCATCAACGGCCAGCTCTACATGATCAAGGTCACTCCGCCGCACGGCGGCACGCCCTATTACCTGATCGACTCGCGCGGCGACGGCACCTTCTCGCGCCAGGAGTCGATGGACAGCGGCATCCGCGTGCCGATGTGGGTCATCGGCAACTTCTAGCAGCACCGGGTCGGATCCCATGCAGGCCCGCCGTCTGCCGGCCCAGCGCGGCGCCTTCTGGCTGGTCGCCGGCTATCGCCTGTTCCGCCGCAATCCGCCGCTGCTGACGGCGCTCACGCTGACCTACCTGCTGGTCGTGCAGCTCGGGCTGCGCCTGGCGCCCGAGGCGGGGCCCTTTCTGCTGCCCCTGGCGCTGCCGGCCATGGTGCTGATCGTCGCCAACGGCGCGCGCATCGCCGAACAGGGCAACCGGCTGCTGCCCGGCTCGCTGCTGCACGGCATCAAGGGCAACGGGGTTCCCATGCTGCGCCTGGGCGGCCTGCACCTGCTCGGCGCCTTCATGTTCATCGGCATCGTGACGCTGCTGGAGAACGGCGGCCTCCATTTCTCGGATTTCGAAAAGGCGGACGATCCCGAGCTGATGCCGACGCTGCTGCGGCTCCTGCTGATCGCGATCCCGTTTCTCATGGCTTTCCTGTTCCCGCCCTACCTGACCGGATGGGACGGGGTGCCGGCCGCCAAGGCCGTCTTCTTCAGCTTCGTCGCCTGCATCCGCAACTGGCGCGCCCTGATTGCCTATCTGCTCGCGATCGGCGCGTTCGCCGTCGTGGTGCCGGGTCTTGTGCTGTTGCTGGCCGGATTGTTCTCGCCGGCCGCCGCCCAGGTTGCGCAACTCGTGGTGCGGGTGCTGATGGTCTTCCTGCTGGCGCCGGTCCTGTCGGCGAGCGTCTATGCCGGCTACCGCGACATCTTCCATCCGCCCACCGACGAGCATGCCTGAGCCGCTCGGCATCCTGGGCGGCACCTTCGATCCGGTCCATCGCGCGCACTTGCATCTGGCGCGCGCCGCGCTGGCGAAGCTGGGGCTCGCCTCGATCGTCTGGATACCGGCCGGCCGTCCCTACCATCGCCATGCGCCGCACGCCGACGCCGCGCACCGTGTCGCGATGGTGCGGCTCGCCACCGCGGACGAGCCGCGCTTCACGGTGGATGCAGCCGATGCGACCGCGGCGCAGCCGAGCTTGACCGTGCCGACCCTCGAGCGGCTGCGCTCGATCCACGGCCCCGCGCAGCCTTTCGTGCTGCTCGTCGGCGCCGACGCATTTCTCGGCCTGCCTTCGTGGCACCGCTGGCGCGAGCTGTTCGGACTCGCCCACATCGCGGTCGCCGCGCGGCCGGGCTCGGCGCTCGACGCGGCGCGGATGATCCCGGAACTGGCCGCGCTCTTCGAAGCGCGCCGCGCCGCTCCCGCCATGCTCGCCGCCGCGCCCGCCGGGTCGGTGGTCGAGTTCGAGATCGAGCCGGTCGAGCCGGCCGACCTTTCCGCCACGATGGTGCGCGAGCTGCTGCGCGATGCCCGCAACGACGGCCTCCTCGCCGATTTGCTGCCGTCCGGCGTTCTCGACTATATTCGCCGCAATCACCTCTATACCGCGTAAGCCATGGACGTTCGCAAGCTGCAGAAGATCGCCGTCGCCGCCCTCGAAGACATCAAGGGCGAAGACATCGAAGTCATCAACACCACCAAGCTCACCTCGATGTTCGACCGCATCGTCGTCGCCACGGGCAACTCGAACCGCCAGGTGAAGGCGCTGGCGCGCAGCGTGCAGGACAAGGTGCGCGAGGCCGGCGGCGACGTCGTCGGGGTCGAGGGCGAGGACAGCGGCGAGTGGGTGCTGGTCGACCTCGGCAGCATCGTGGTGCATGTGATGCAGCCGGCGGTGCGCAGCTACTACAACCTCGAGGAACTCTGGCAGGCGAAGCCGAAGCGCAAGGCCAAGGACGAGGAAGAGACCGCCCCTTCCCCCCGCCCCCCTTCCCGCGGAAGGGGGTAGCCGTGGCTCGCTGCGCTCGAAGTCCGCTGGCTGACCGCGCCTTGGGGCGGCCCGGCGGCGCGGCAAAGTGAAACTCCTCGTCGCCGCCGTCGGCACGCGCATGCCGGGCTGGGTGGACGAAGGCTTCGCCGAATACGCCAAACGGATGCCGCGCGAGATGCCGCTGCAGTTGCTCGAGGTGAAGCCGGAGCCGCGCAGCGGCGGCAAGCCCGTGGCGGCGATGATGAAGGCGGAAGCCGAGCGCTTGCGGGCGGCGCTGCCGCCGCACTGCCGGCTGGTGGTGCTCGACGAGCGCGGCGCGGACCTGACGACGCGGGCGTTGTGCGACCGGCTCTCGCGCTGGGCCGCGGAAGGCGACGACGTCGCCTTCGTCATCGGCGGGCCGGATGGGCTCGACGCCGGCGTGAAAGCTGCGGCCGACGAAAGCATGCGCCTGTCGAGCCTGACGCTGCCGCACGGCATGGCGCGCGTTGTCCTCGCCGAAGCGCTCTATCGCGCCGTCAGCCTGATGAAGGGCCACCCCTACCACCGCGAATAGAAATGTTGCTGGAACCTCGCATCTACCTCGCCTCCAAGAGCCCGCGCCGGCGCGAACTGCTGACGCAGATCGGCATCCGCTTCGACCTGCTGATGTTCCGCGCGCCGCCGCGCGAGGACGTCGCCACCGACGAGACGCCGTTGCCCGGCGAGGCGCCGGGCGACTACGCGCGCCGCGTCGCGATGGCCAAGGCAGCCCACGGAGCGGAACTGGTCGGCATGCGCCGCCTGATGGCGCGCCCGGTGCTGGCGGCAGACACCACGCTCGACGTCGACGGCGTGATCGTCGGCAAGCCCGGCAGCGACGAGGAGGCGATCGAAATCCTCGGCCGGCTGTCGGGCCGCACCCACGAGGTCATCACCGCCGTGGCGCTCAGCCACGCGGGGGCGTCCGAGTGCCTGGCGAGCGTCAGCACGGTGCGTTTCCGCACGCTCGATCTGGCTGAGATCCGCCGCTATGTCGCCACTGGCGAACCCCATGACAAGGCAGGGGCGTATGGCTTGCAGGGGCGCGCAGCGGCCTTCGTCGAGGAGGTGCGCGGCTCGCCTTCGGGCATCGTCGGCCTGCCGCTGTGTGAAACCGCACTGCTGCTGAGACGCTTCGGGTATCCGATATGAACGAAGAGTTCCTCATCAACTTCACGCCGCAGGAGACGCGCGTCGCCCTGATGCAGCAGGGCTCGGTGCAGGAACTCCACGTCGAGCGCACCAACGGCCGCGGCATCGTCGGCAACGTTTATTGGGGCCGCGTCGTGCGCGTGTTGCCCGGCATGCAGTCGGCCTTCGTCGACGTCGGCATCGAACGCACTGCCTTCCTTCACGTCGCGGACATCTGGGAGGAGCGGCACGGCAACGGCGCGCCTGCGCAGCCGATCGAGCGCATCCTGTCCGAGGGCCAGCACATCATGGTCCAGGTGCTCAAGGATCCGATCGGCAGCAAGGGTGCGCGCCTGTCCACCCAGATATCGCTGGCCGGGCGCCTGCTGGTCTACCTGCCGCAGGAGAAGCACATCGGCATCTCGCAGCGCATCGGCGACGAGGCCGATCGCGAGCGCCTGCGCAGCCGCATCGAGGCGCTGCTGCCAGCCGACGAACAGGGCGGCTACATCGTGCGTACCGTGGCCGAGGACGCGCGCGACGAGGAACTGCGGGCGGACATCGCCTACCTGCGACGGTTGTGGACGGAAATCTGCAACCGCATGAAGAACGCCAAGCCGCCCGAACTGCTGCACCACGACCTCACGCTGGCGCAGCGCGTGCTGCGCGACCTAGTCACGCGCGACACGCGACGCATCGTCATCGACTCGCGTGAGAACTTCCAGAAGCTCTCCGCGTTCGCGCAGGAATACGTGCCGCAAGTGGCCGGGCTGCTCGACCACTACAGCGGCGAACGGCCGCTGTTCGATTTCTTCGGCGTCGAGAACGAGATCCAGAAGGCGCTGGCGCGCCGCGTCGACCTCAAGTCGGGCGGCTACCTGATCATCGACCAGACCGAGGCGATGACGACGGTCGACGTGAACACCGGCGGTTTCGTCGGCGCCCGCAACTTCGACGACACCATCTTCAAGACCAACCTGGAGGCCGCGCTCACCATCGCGCGCCAGCTGCGGCTGCGCAACCTGGGCGGCATCATTATCGTCGACTTCATCGACATGGAGTCGGAGGAACACCGCCACGCCGTGCTGGCCGAGTTCAACAAGGCGCTGGCGCGCGACCACACGCGCGTGTCGGTGAGCGGCTTCACGCAACTCGGCCTGGTGGAGATGACGCGCAAGCGCACGCGCGAGTCGCTCGCCCACGTGCTGTGCGAGCCCTGTCCGACCTGCGGGGGGCGCGGCGAAGTGAAGACGGCGCAGACGGTCTGCTACGAGATCCTGCGCGAACTGCTGCGCGAGGCGCGGCAATTCAATGCCCGCGAATATAGGATCCTGGCCGGACCAGCGGTGATCGATCTCTTCCTCGACGAGGAATCACAATCGCTGGCCATGCTGTCGGACTTCATCGGCAAGCCGGTGTCGCTGCAGGCCGAGCCCAGCTATACCCAGGAACAGTACGATATCGTCTTGTTGTAGTTGGTTTTATGACTATAATGCCGCCGTTTACAAGGGGGTTTTTCGTCGGCGCGGCGGCCTGCGGGCCGGATGCCCGAGGGGGAAAAGGGAAGAGATGAAACGGCTGGCCAGCTACGCATGTTTGGTGGCGCTTTCCGTCTGCGGTTTGGCGCAGGCGGAGGACGAGCGCTTCGATATCCAGCGTTTCCAGGTCGAAGGCAACAGCCTTCTGCCACAAGCCGAAGTCGACAAGCTGGTCGGGCCCTTCCTCGGCGCCCGCCGCAACTACGGCGACATCCAGAAAGCCCTCGAGGCCCTCGAAGGCGCCTATCGTGCGCGCGGCTACGGCACGGTCCAGGTCTATGTTCCCGAGCAGGAGCTGACGCAGGGCGTCGTACGGCTGCTGGTGACGGAGGCGGTCGTCGCGAAGATCAGCGTCGTGGGCAACAAGCACTTCAGCAGCGGCAACATCCGTGCGACGCTGCCCGACCTGCAGGAAGGCAAGGCGCCGAACATGCGCCAGCTGTCGGAGAACATCCAGCTCGCCAACGAGAACCCCGCCAAGCAGGTGGAGGTCACCCTCGGGGTTGGCGACCAGGAAGGCACGGTCGACGCCAAGGTGAACGTCGCGGACGAGAAGCCGGAAAAGTTCATCTTCACCGTCGACAACACCGGCAGCAGCAGCACCGGCAAGCTGCGCACCGGCATCGCCTACCAGAACGCGAACGTCGGCGACCGCGACCAAGTCATGACGCTCGCCTTCACCGGCTCGCCGGACAAGCCCAAGGGCACGACGGTCGACATCTACAGCTTCGCCTACCGCATCCCCTTCTACAGCATCGGCGACAGCCTCGACGTCATCTACGGCAAGTCCTCGGTGAATACCCCGAGCGCGCAGGCGACCGGCTTCTCGATCAGCGGCAAGGGCGATGTATTCGGCGTGCGCTGGAACCACTATTTCGCGCGCCGCGGCGAATACACGTCCAAGCTGATCGCCGGCTTCGACGACAAGTACATCAACACGCGCTGCAACGACCCGGTCACCGGCGTGCCCCTGTCCATCGACCCGCCGACACCGGGCAACGCCGCGTGCACGCCCTACACGGTGCGGCCTTTCTCCCTCACCTACGCCGGCCAGCGCCAAAGCCCGGGACGCATCCTCGACTACAGCCTCGGCTACTACCGGAACTGGGCGACGGGCAGCCGCTATGCCTACACGACGGCCGGCGGCGCGTCGGGTATGGACCGCTACAGCGTCATGAACGCCGACGCCGACGGCGTCAACAATCGCCAGACGCCCGACAGCTTCAACTATGTCAAGATGACCTTCAGCTACCTGTCGGCGCTGAGTGACGATTGGGCCGTGCGCGCCGCCTTCAGCGGCCAGTACAGCGGCACGCCGCTGCCTTCGAGCGAGCAGTTCAGCATCGCGGGTTCCAGCGCGGTGCGCGGCTTCAACGAGCGCGCCGTTGCCATGGACAAGGGCTTCTTCGTCAACCTCGAAGTCTATTCTCCCGAACTTGCGGGCCAGGCCGGCCTGCCGGGAAGCCTCAAGGCCGTCGGCTTCTACGACTTCGGCCGTTCGCAAAACTACGTCGGCTCCGCCAACACGACGGGAACCGGCACCTTCGCCAAGGCCGGCATCGCGAGCGCTGGCGTCGGCCTGCGCTATGCGATGGGCAAGGATATCAGCGTCCGCTTCGACCTCGCCCGGGTCCTCGATGCCGGGCCGGCCGATATGCCGCCCTCCGTCACCACCGCACCCTCCAATACCGAGGGCCGCGGCGACTGGCGCGGCCACTTCGCGGTCCAGCTCGCATTCTGATCCCGCTTCTTGCTTCTCTCGCCCCGCATGAGGGGCGGGATTGCCGTATGGCATAATCGCGCCTCAAACCCGCGTAAAAGCTACGGATTTGCGAGGGGTTTGTGCGATGCCCAGCCCTAGCATCGACGGTCGGTCCGCGGGTCGCTCCGGTCGGGCCAGGACAGCACGCAAGGGGGCATCAAATGAAAGTCTCGCTTCGGAAGCAACGCGCCGGCATGCGCATGCGTCTGGTGGCTGCGGCCGTACTCG
The DNA here is from genome assembly GCA_050259835.1 of Ignavibacteria bacterium. Taxonomy (GTDB): domain Bacteria; phylum Pseudomonadota; class Gammaproteobacteria; order Burkholderiales; family Rhodocyclaceae; genus Nitricoxidireducens. The sequence goes on from JBLNBJ010000133.1 coordinate 24,828, forward strand.
GCTGCTATGCAGCAGTGCCGGCGGCGGCCGCGCCGGCCGACATCGTCTCCATCAAGGCCAATGATCTGAAGCCGACGGCCATCGGCAGTTTCAAGGCCTACGACGTTACCAACGGCGTCGACGTCTACAACCTCGCGCATCGGACAGCGGCGACGGCGGCCAGCTTCCACGTGCTTGGCGGGCAGACGTTCCGGGTGATCCAGGGCGCCTCCTCCGATGCCTTCATGATCCGCGTGACCGGCGTGCCGGGCGAGACCGGCAAGGTTCTCCAGCAGTCGATGATTGCGGGGAACGTACTGTCGAACGGGCAGATCTACCTGATGAACTCGGCCGGCGCACTCATCATGCCGGGTGCCGTCGTCGACACTGCGCGCTTCGTCGCTTCGACGCTCAATCTCAGCGATGCGGATTTCCTCGCCGGCCGGCTGACCTTCCAGCGCACGCCGAACGCTGCCGACGTCACGATCCAGGGTGACGGCCAGATCATCAACCAGGGCACGATCCGCACGCCGTCGGGCGGTTCGGTGTACCTGATCGGCACGACGGTGAGGAACGAAGGGCTGATCAGCACGCCGCAGGGAGAGACGATCCTGGCGGCGGGGCAGAC
>JBLNBJ010000134.1:0-21643 GCA_050259835.1 Ignavibacteria bacterium
CATGGGGCGTCTGGTCCGGACGGGCCGCATCCTCGCGGCCGAGTTCATCAACGACGGCAAACGCTATCGCGCGGTCTGGTATCAGGACACCGACGGGCAAGGCGGCTACTACACGCCGGAGGGCAAGAACATCCGCAAGGCCTTCCTGCGCTCGCCGCTGGAGTTCTCGCGCATCACTTCCGGTTTCAGCTCTGCGCGCTTCCATCCGATCCTCCAGAAGTGGCGCGCACACCAAGGCATCGACTACGGCGCGCCTACCGGGACGCGAGTCAAGGCGACGGGAGACGGGGTCGTCGAGTTCGTCGGCACGCAGGGCGGCTACGGCAAGGTGGTGGTGCTGCGGCACCAGACGCGCTATACGACGCTCTATGGCCACCTGTCGGGTTTTGCGGCCGGTCTGCGCAAGGGAGCCCGCGTCACGCAGGGCGACGTAATCGCGTACGTCGGAGCCACGGGTCTGGCGACCGGACCGCATCTCCACTACGAGTTCCGCGTCAACGGCGCGTATCAGAACCCGCTCACCATCGCCCTGCCGAGCGCGCCCCCGCTGGCGCCTGCTCAGCTCGCCAGGTTCCGCAAGGCGGCCGACGACCAGTTGGCTCGTATCGAGATGCTGCGCGGAACCAATCTCGCCTCGCTCGACTGACACTGTCCGTTCGAATGCCCGCCGATCTGTTCATCGGGCTCATGTCCGGTACTAGCCTGGATGGCGTCGACGCCGCACTCGTCGACTTCTCGTCGGGCGAAGCTCGCTGCCTGTGCACCCACTACAAGGCCTACGATGAGGCGATCCGCAAGGAAGTCCTCGCGCTGCACACGCCGGGTCCGGACGAGCTTCGTCGGGCGGCGCTGCTCGCCAATCGCCTGAGCGATCTCTATGCCGAGGCGGCAAATGAACTGATGGCCAAGGCCGGCGTGGCGCCTAAGCAGGTCGGCGCCATCGGCTGTCACGGCCAGACCGTGCGGCATGCTCCCGCCGACGGCTACACCCTGCAGTTGAACAATCCGGCACGTCTCGCCGAGAGAACCGGCATCACCGTCGTCGGCGACTTCCGTAGCCGGGACATCGCAGCCGGCGGACAAGGCGCGCCGCTCGTTCCGGCATTCCACGACGCCGCATTCAGGTTGGCCAAGGGCCATCGCGTCATCGTCAACATAGGCGGCATCTCCAATCTGACAGATCTCGCCCCCGGACGTTGCACCACCGGCTTCGACTGCGGCCCGGGCAACATGTTGCTCGATGCCTGGGCGATGCGCCATCTCGGCGCAGCGCACGACGAGGGCGGCAAGTGGGCGCAGAGCGGGCGTGTTCAACCCGAACTCCTGGCCCGCCTGAAGCAGCATCCGTTCTTTACCGCTCTGCCGCCGAAGAGTTGCGGACGCGAGGAGTTCGGCATCGAGTGGCTCGACGGCCGACTTGCCGGAAACGAAGACGCGGCGGATGTCCAGGCGACCCTCGCGGCGCTCACCGTGGCCGGCATCGCCGACGCCGTCGAGCGCTGGTGCGGCACGCCGATGGAAGTCTTCATCTGCGGCGGCGGCATTCACAATGCCGCAATCATGAACGGGCTTCGGGCGGCGCTCGCGCCTGCAGCCGTCGCCGACACCGCGGCAATCGGCTTGCCGGCCGACTGGGTGGAGGCAGTTGCGTTCGCCTGGCTCGCCTACCGCGCAATGCACGGGCAGCCGGGAAATCTACCCGAAGTTACCGGGGCACGCGGACAGCGGATTCTCGGCGCCGTCTATCCCGGCTGAGCCCAAACAAAAAGGGCGCCGAAGCGCCCTTTGCTGTAGCGACCTGTCGCCTAGGCGGAGAACGAGGAGCCGCAACCGCAGGTGCTGGTGGCGTTCGGATTCTTGATCACGAACTGCGAGCCCTGCAGGCCTTCCGAGTAGTCGATCTCGGCGCCGACCAGATACTGGTAGCTCATGGGGTCGATCAGCAGCGTGACGCCGTTCTTCTCCATGGTCGTATCGTCTTCGTTGGCCGTTTCCTCGAAGGTGAAACCGTACTGGAAACCGGAGCAGCCGCCGCCGGTGACGAACACGCGCAGCTTGAGTTCCGAATTGCCTTCCTCGAGGATCAGTTCCTTGACCTTGTTGGCCGCGTTGTCGGTGAAGATCAGCGGTGCCGGCATGTCCGTGGGGGCGTTCATTTTGTATTTACTCCTGTAAGCGTTGGGGCTCGCCGATTATCGGTCCATCGGCAGCCCCGGTCAATTCAATTGCTGGATGCCAGCTTGAGCTCCACGGTCTTGCCCTGGACCCCTTGATGGATGAGGCGGCCCTGGACGACCGCGCCCAGGTGCATCTCGATGTTGTTGTATTCGACGTCGCCGGTCACGCGGGCGTGCGGCTGGAGCTCCAGGAATTCGGTGGCGCGCACGGGCCCGAGCACGGTGCCGTTGACCACCAGGTGCGAAACGTGGATTTCGCCTTCGACGCGAGCGTGCTCGCTCAGCACCAGGGTCCCAGTCTGGTTTTCGGCCGCCCGGAGATTGCCCTTGACCTCGCCGTCGATGCGCAGGCCGCCGACGAAAGTGATGTCTCCGGAAATCGTCGTGCCCGCACCGATCAGGCTGTCGATGCGATTCTGCGGCTTGGCCGATTTTTGGAAAAGCATGAAATCCACTCCTTCCTAGAACGTGACGGTCTGGGTGGCGCGTACCGCGCCGTCCTGCATCAGGCGAATCTCGACCGATTTCGGCTTCACGCCGCCTGGGATAGTGAACATGCCGTCGATGCTGCGGAAATGCTTGAAGACGACGGCGAACCGTCCAGCCTCAGGGTCGTTGGGGCGGGGAAAAGTCATGATACCACCAGGGCTCTCGCTGGAGGAGACCGCCACCTGGACGCTGCCCTTGAACTCGCGCCCGCGCTGGTCGCCGTTCTGGGACGCGAGAAACTGATAGCGGTAGCGCCCGCCCGCGCCGTCCGGGAAGACCCGCAACCGGCTGATGGTGACCGAACTGTCCTTGCCGCCGCCCTGTGCCAGCCGCTCGAAGACGGCGTTTTCCTCCTTCAGCCGATTGTTCTCGGCCTCGAGCGCCTGAACCTGCGCCGTCAACTGCTGCTGGGCGGTACGCTCAATCTGCAGACTGCTTTCGCTGGCGTCGTTGGCCGCTCGCAGCTTTGCCACCTCGGCCTCCAGCGCCGCAACCTTCTGCGTCAGGACGCCGATCTCCTGCGCCGTCTCGGAGCTGTCGAAGCCGGCGATCCGGCGGCCGGCATCATAGACCCAGCCCGCCATCGCGAGGGCGGCCCCGCCGGTGACGATGATGGCGAGCGCACGCCAATACCACGGGACGTGCGTGCGCACCATGACCCGCGGCGCCGCAATGCCGAAGCGGCCGCGCAGCCGGCGCAGCCTTACGGCAAGAGCGGAATTCCCGTCAGGCCGGAACATTCGTCAAGACCGAACATCAGGTTCATGTTCTGCACGGCTTGCCCCGCGGCTCCCTTCACCAGATTGTCGATCACCGAAAGCACGACCAGCGTGTCGCCGCCCTGCGGACGATGAATCGCGATGCGGCAGGTGTTCGCCGACCGCACCGAGCGCGTGTCGGGATGCGACTTGGGCGGCAGGACGTCCACGAACGGCTCGTTCGCGTACGCGCTTTCGAACAGCGCCTGGAAGTCCGTTTCCTTGGTGATGCGGCCGTAAAGCGTCGCGTGGATGCCGCGGATCATCGGCGTCAGGTGAGGCACGAAGGTCAGGCCGACCGTCCGGCCTGCGGCAAGCGCCAGACCCTGACGGATTTCCGGCAGGTGGCGATGGCCCGGCACGCCGTAGGCCTTGAAATTGTCCGAGGCCTCCGAGAACAGGATGTGGGTCTCAGCCTTGCGGCCCGCGCCCGAGACGCCGGACTTGGCATCGGCAATGAGATGGTCGACATCGACACAGCCGGCCTTGACCAGCGGCAGAAAGCCCAGCTGCGTCGCGGTCGGATAGCAACCGGGATTTGCCACCAGGCGTGCCGACTTGATCTTCTCGCGATTGACCTCCGGCAGCCCATAGACGGCTTCCGCGACGAGTTCGGGCGCCGCGTGCTTCATGCCGTACCATGTTTCCCAGAGCGCAATGTCCTTGATGCGGAAGTCCGCGGCCAGGTCGATGACGCGAACACCCGCACCGAGCAGGGCGGCGGTCTGCTGCATCGCGATGCCGTTCGGGGTCGCGAAGAACACGACATCGCAACTGTTCAGGGGAGCGTCGGCAGGATCCGAGAACTTGAGGGAAACGCGCCCGCGCAGGCTGGGGAACATGTCCGACACGGCGGTACCCGCTTCCCCACGCGAAGTGATGGCCGCCAGTTCCACCATGGGGTGCTGGGCCAGCAGGCGCAGCAATTCGACACCCGTGTAGCCAGTGCCGCCGACGATACCCGCTTTGATCATGTCGCCGTTTCTCCTTGGAGACGTGAATGGTAACTCGGAATCCGGCGGCGCGTCCCCGGGGTCTTCCCGGCACGCGGCACCTGAAATTAAAAAGCCGCCCGCAGGCGGCTTTCTTGCGGACCGTTGCCGATCAGCGCTTCGAGAACTGCTTGCGACGACGCGCCTTGTGGAAGCCGACCTTCTTGCGTTCGACCTCGCGGGCGTCGCGCGTCACGAAGCCGGCCTTCGAGAGCGTGGGCTTCAGCGTCGCGTCGTACTCAATCAGCGCGCGCGTGATGCCGTGGCGGACCGCGCCGGCCTGGCCGGATTCGCCGCCGCCGGTGACGTTCACCATGATGTCGAAGGTGCCGACATGCTCGGTCAGCTCGAGCGGCTGGCGCACGACCATGCGACCGGTTTCGCGCGAGAAGAATTCGTCGACCGGCTTGTCGTTCACGATGAACTTGCCGCTGCCGGACTTCATGAACACGCGCGCCACCGCAGTCTTGCGGCGGCCGGTGCCGTAGTAATAGTTGGCTGCCATTTACTTATCCTGTCAGAGTTCCAGCGCCTTGGGCTGCTGCGCCGAATGCGGATGCTCCGCGCCGGCGTAGCACTTCATTTTCTTGAGCATCGCGTAGCCCAGCGGCCCCTTGGGCAGCATGCCCTTGACGGCCTTTTCCAGAACGCGCGCGGGGAAGCGCTGCTGGAGCTTCGTGAAATTGGTCTCGTAGATGCCGCCCGGGAAACCGGAGTGGCGGAAGTACTTCTTGTCCTGCGCCTTGTTTCCGGTCACACGCAGCTTCTCGACGTTGACGACGACGATATAGTCGCCGGTATCGACGTGGGGCGTGAATTCGGGCTTGTGCTTGCCGCGCAGACGGCGGGCAATCTCGGTAGCGACGCGGCCGAGCACCTTGTCCGTCGCGTCAACGACGAACCAGTCGCGCTTGACTTCGTGCGGCTTGGCTGAAAAGGTTTTCATTGTGTTCCTCGAACTTCACAGGCCCGGCCCAGGAAAGAGGAACCGGCGCTTTACGGAAAGCCGCGCATTGTATTCGGAATCCATTCCAGGTGTCAAACCTTCGTCGCTTGCGCTGAAAAAGGCAAAAAAAAAGCGCAACCCCGTCGGGGTTGCGCGTAATCCACACCAAAGGAGGAGGGTGGAGGAGACAACGGTTGAAGCCGCAATTCCTTGGCTCCACTGAGGGCGATTATTCCAGAACCACTTGTGCATTGCAAGATTTTTTGTGCGGCGCCGCGAAACCGGCGAAAACTTGAGAGGCGCCAGCTTTGTTGTGGTGTATCAGGTACTTGCAATACCACCCCGGTAACCACATGCCCCACTCCAGGCCCACTTCACATTCCTACTGGATAAGAACCGGCCACCACCTCGCAACGCATCAATGCGCTCCAGTATGGGCAGCGCATACTGCCGGCACCGCAGCGTAGAATCCGCCCTTCGCTCGCATTGGAGGACGTCATGGAATGCACCGTTCGCTGGCACACCGGCATGAGCTTCGTCGCAGAAACGGGCAGTGGCCATTTGGTTGCGATGGACGGCGCCCCCGAAGCGGGCGGCCGGAACCTCGCTCCGCGGCCGATGGAGCTGCTGCTTGCGGGGGCTGGCGGCTGCACGGCCTTCGACATCGTGCTCATCCTGCAGCGCGGTCGCCTGGACGTCCGCAACTGCGAGGTGAAGATCGCCGCCGAGCGTGCCGAGTCGGACCCCAAGGTCTTCACCAAGCTCGGCTTCCATTATGTAGTGACCGGCAAGGCGCTAAAGCCGGAGGCCGTGGAGCGGGCCATCAAGCTCTCGTCCGAAAAGTACTGCTCGGCCTCGATCATGCTCGGCAAGACAGCCGAGATCGCGCACACCTGGGAAATCGTCGAGGCCTGAAGAAAGCCTACAGTGCGTCCGGGTGCTTGCCGCGCTTGAGCGCGTTGCGTCCTTCTTCGGCACTGCGGATCGGAATGCTGGCCGGACAGAAGTAGTCGCGGTTCAGGGCGGCGTGCTGGCGATTCATCGGCTTGTTCTCGATGGGCTTCCATGCGCTGACCCGCGAGGGAACCCAGGCGCCCTTCACGCCGGTGGCGTACAACTTGGTTTCGCTGGTGCCGCAGCGGATGCCCTCGTAACTGATGTTCGTGGCGCCGCCCGAGGTCTTGACCACCATGGTGAACCGCACCACGCCATCCGGGTCGGCGGCAATGGTCTTGCCGTCGATGAAGAAGCGGTTGGTCGTCGTTGCACTGACGTAGAACTCGAGAAGATCCTCGTCCTTCGGGAAGTCCGGCAGCTTCGCCTCTGCCTCCTGCCACGGCTTCTCCTCGTCTTCGACCTTGAGGACGCTGTGAATCGGCAGCGGATCGTTGCCAAAGCCATAGGCGAACGACGCCATGGCAAACCCGAGAACCGCAGCAGCAAGCCGACGCCCGATCACGGCAGTTGATCCTGGACATGCCAGCGCGGCTTGCGCTCGGCCGGGTGAGGAAACAGATAGCGCGCCAGTTCCGTCAGCGCCATCTCGTAGACGCCGCGCTTGAACTCGATGACCGAGTCGAGCGGAACCCAGTAATCGTTCCAGCGCCAGGCGTCGAACTCCGGTTTCTCGCTCGCGCGCAGGGAAACATCGGTATCGCGTCCAAGCATGCGCAGCAGGAACCAGATCTGCTTCTGTCCCTTGTAGGTGTGGCGCCACTCGCGCCGTATCCATTGCTTGGGAACGTCGTAGCGCAGCCAGTCGCGCGTGCGTCCCAGGATGCGGACATGGTCCGGCAACAGCCCGGTCTCCTCCTGCAATTCGCGGTACATGGCCTGCTCGGGCGTTTCGCCCTTCTTGATGCCTCCTTGCGGAAACTGCCATGAATGTTCGCGAATGCGCTTGCCCCAGAACACCTCGTTCCTGCTGTTGGCCAAGACGATGCCGACGTTCGGGCGGTAGCCTTCACGATCCAGCATGATGCAACCTTCGAATATTTGACTGCTGAACATTGTTCCACAAGCTACGCTGCGTGGAAAGCATCGGGGCGACGGTAAAATGCCGCCTTTTCCAACGCGGAACCGAGTCATGCGCGCCAGCCAGTTTTTCATTTCCACGCTCAAGGAAGCCCCCGCCGATGCCGAGGTCGTATCGCAGCGCCTGATGCTTCGTGCCGGCATGATCCGGCGCAGCGCGGCCGGCATCTACACCTGGATGCCAATGGGATTGCGTGCGCTGCGCAAGGTCGAGCAGATCGTGCGCGAGGAGATGAACCGCGCCGGCGCCGTCGAGCTCTTCATGCCCGCCGTGCAGCCGTCCGAGCTATGGCAGGAATCCGGACGCTGGGAGAAGTACGGCCCCGAACTGCTGCGCTTCAAGGACCGCCATCAGCGCGACTTCGTCATCGGCCCCACGCACGAGGAGGTCATCACCGACATCGTGCGCCGCGAAATCAAGAGCTACCGGCAACTGCCGAAGCATTTCTATCAGATCCAGACCAAGTTCCGCGATGAGATCCGCCCGCGCTTCGGCGTCATGCGCGGCCGCGAGTTCACCATGAAGGACGGCTACTCGTTCCACAGCTCGTTCGAGGACCTCGAGCGCGAGTACCGCAACATGTACGAGACCTACAGCCGCATCTTTGCGCGGCTGGGCCTGCAGTTCCGCGCCGTGGCTGCGGACACCGGCTCGATCGGCGGCACGGGCTCGCATGAGTTCCACGTGCTGGCCGATTCCGGCGAGGACGCGATCGCCTTCTGCCCGACCTCCGACTATGCGGCCAACGTCGAACTCGCCGAAGCCGTCGCCCCCGCGGCACCGCGCGGCGCGGCGGCCGAGACGCTGGAGAAGAAGGCCACCCCGGGCAAGATCCGCTGCGAAGACGTCGCCGACTTCCTCGGCACGGCCGTGACTCGCAGCGTGAAGGCGATCGCCGTCGTGCACGACGACGAGTTCACCCTGCTGCTGGTGCGCGGCGATCACAACCTCAACGAGGTCAAGGCCGCCAAGCTACCCGGCCTCGATCCGTTCCGCTTCGCCACCGACGAAGAAGTCGAACGCGCGCTCGGCTGCCGGCCCGGCTACATCGGCCCCGTCGGCGTCGACCGCACCAAGGTTCGGGTCATCGCAGACCGCACCGTAGCCCAGATGGACAACTTCGTCTGCGGCGCCAACGAGGCTGGTTTCCACCTTACCGGCGTCAACTGGGGCCGCGACCTGCCCGAGCCGGACTTCGTCGCCGACATCCGCAACGTCGTCCCCGGCGATGCCTCGCCCGACGGCAAGGGTGTGCTCGACCTTTGCCGCGGCATCGAAGTCGGCCACATCTTCCAATTGCGCACCCGCTACTCGGCGGCGCTGAAGTGCAACTTCCTCAACGAGCAGGGCAAGGAGCAGACCGCGGAGATGGGCTGCTACGGCATTGGCATCACCCGCATCGTCGGCGCCGCCATCGAGCAGGGCAACGACGAGCGCGGCATCGTCTTCCCGGCGGCCATCGCCCCCTTCGAGCTGGTCATCGTGCCGATGGGCTGGAACAAGTCGCCCGCCGTGCGCGAGGCCTGCGAGAAGCTGCACCAGGAACTCGCCGACGCCGGCATCGATGTCGTCCTCGACGACCGCGACGAGCGTCCGGGGTCGATGCTCGCCGACTGGGAACTGATCGGCGTGCCGCACCGCGTCGTGATCGGCGAGCGCGGCCTGAAGGAAGGCATGGCCGAATACCAGGGCCGCCGCGACGCCGAGGCCACCAAGGTGCCCGTCGCCGAGATCGCCGCCTACGCCCGCGGCAAACTATGCGCGTAAGGAAGTGGCTGGCGCTCGTCGCCATCCTCGCCGCCGGCTCCGCATGGGCCGGCGCGCAGAAATACGAGCCGCTGGCGGCGAGCGTGCAGGCCGCGCTGCATTCGAGCATCGCCGACCGGGCGGCGCCGGAACCGAGATTCGCGAGCGTCGAGGAAAAGATCAACTGGCTGACCGAAATGTCGCGGCGGCTCGAAAAGCGCATGCCGGATCGCAATGCCCGGCTGGAATTCCTCCGTACCGTTTATTACGAAGCCCAGCGTGCCGGGCTCGACCCCCAGCTCGTCCTCGGGCTGATCCAGGTCGAGAGCGGCTTCCGCAAGTATTCGGTCTCGGGTTCGGGTGCGCGCGGCTACATGCAGGTGATGCCGTTCTGGGTGAAGCTGATCGGCAGCAAGGACAACGACCTCTTCCACCTGCGCACCAATCTCCGCTACGGCTGCACGATCCTGCGCCACTACCTCGACATCGAGAACGGCGATCTCTTCCGCGCGCTGGGCCGCTACAACGGCAGCCTGGGCCAGCCCGAGTACCCGAACATGGTGCGTGCGGCGTGGGAAAAGCAATGGGCCTGGCGGCCCCGCATCGTGCAGGCGTCTTCGCGCTAGCCGCTAGCGCATCCCGGGCAGCTTGCCCATCATGCCCTGCATGCCGCGCATCATCTTCGCCATGCCGCCCTTCGAGAACTGCTTCATCACCTTCTGCGTCTGCTCGAACTGGTTGATGAGGCGATTGACGTCCTGAACCTGCACGCCGGCGCCCGCAGCAATGCGGCGCTTGCGACTCGCCTTGATGATCTCCGGCTTGGCGCGCTCGGCCGGCGTCATGGAGTTGATGATGCCCTCGACACGGCCGATGGCCTTCTCGTCGGCGCCATTGCCAGCCTGTTGCGCCATGCCCGCGAACTGCGCCGGCAGCTTGTCGAGCAGCCCGGCAATGCCGCCCATCTTGCGCATCTGGCCGATCTGGTCCTTGAAGTCGTTGAAGTCGAAGCCCTTGCCCGACTTCATCTTCTGCACGAAGTCCTTGGCCTTCTCCTGGTCGACGCCGCGCTGGGCCTCTTCGACGAGGCCCAGGATGTCGCCCATGCCGAGGATGCGCGCCGCCATGCGCTCCGGATGGAATTCCTCGATGCCGCCAAGCTTCTCGCCGACGCCGGCGAACTTGAGCGGCTTGCCCGTCACGTGGCGCACCGAGAGCGCAGCGCCGCCGCGCGCATCGCCGTCGAGCTTGGTGAGCACGACGCCCGTCAGCGGCAGGGCCTCATTGAACGCCTTGGCCGTGTTGACCGCGTCCTGGCCGAGCATCGCATCGACGACGAACAGGCACTCGATCGGATTGAGCAGCGCATGCAATTCCTTGATCTCCGCCATCATCGCTTCGTCGATGGCGAGCCGGCCCGCCGTGTCGACGAACAGCACGTCGATGTAGTGCTTCTTGGCGTAGTCCAGCGCCGCGGCCGCGATGTCCGCCGGCTTCTGGCCCGGCGACGACGGGAAGAACTCGATGCCAGCCTGGGCCGACACCGTCTTCAACTGCTCGATGGCCGCCGGACGATAGACGTCGCAAGAGACGGCGAGCACTTTCTTCTTCTGCCGTTCCTTGAGCCACTTGCCCAGCTTTGCCGTGGTGGTCGTCTTGCCCGCGCCCTGCAGGCCCGACATCAGGATGACAGCCGGCGGCTGGGTGGCGAGATTGAGTCCGCTCGCCTGCCCGCCCATGAGTTCGGTGAGTTCGCGATGCACGACCCCGACCAGCGCCTGTCCCGGCGTCAGCGAACCGATTACTTCGTGGCCGAGCGCCTTTTCCTTGACGCGCGCGACGAAGTCCTTGACCACCGGCAGCGCAACGTCCGCCTCCAGCAGGGCCATGCGCACTTCGCGCAGCATCTCCTGGATGTTGTCTTCGGTCAGGCGTGCTTGACCACGCAAGGTCTTGACGACCTTGGCGAAGCGCTGGGTCAGATTGTCGAGCATGGCAGGGGAATGGGGTAGACTCGCGGGATGCCTCCGATTCTACTGCATCTCCTCGCAGCGGCCCTCTACGCGGGCCTCGCGGTGGTCTTCTGGCGGACGCGCTGGCGCGGCCCGCTGCTCGACCGTCCGGTGCGCAGCATCGTGCCCTGGGAACGCGCCTGGCTGCTCGTCGCGCTGCTGCTGCACGGCCTCACGCTCGGCGGGGAGATCTTCACCGACGGCTCGATGCGCTTCGGCTTCTCGCTCGCGCTGTCGCTGATCATGTGGCTGGCCATCGCCTTCTACTGGATCGAGAGCTTCTACGCGCGCATGGATGGCCTGCAGATGTTCGGCCTGCCGCTCGCCGCCGTGTGCGTGCTGCTGCCGCCGCTGTTTCCCGAGCAGCACATGCTTACCAACGCCGGCTCGACCATCTTCCGTGCGCACTTCCTGATGGCCATGCTGGCGTACAGCCTGTTCACGCTCGCGGCCCTGCACGCCGTGCTCATGGCCGTTGCGGAAAGCAACCTGCATCGCGGCCGCCTGACGCCGCTGCTCTCGGGACTGCCGCCGCTGCTCACGATGGAAGCGCTGCTGTTCCGCATGATCCATATCGCGTTTGCGCTGCTGACCCTGACCCTGGCCTCCGGCATTCTCTTTTCCGAGGACCTGTTCGGCAAGCCGCTCTCCTTCTCGCACAAGACGGTGTTCGCCATCCTCTCGTGGCTGATCTTCGGTCACCTGCTCGCCGGGCGCCATTTCTTCGGCTGGCGCGGCCGCAAGGCCCTGCGCTGGACGCTGGCCGGCTTTGCCGCGCTCCTGCTCGCCTACGTCGGCAGCCGCTTCGTGCTGGAAGTGATTCTCGGCCGCACGGCCTGATGGAGGACCTGCCGCTTTCGGCGCAGTTCGGCGTGCTCGCCGTGCTGTTCGTCCTCTCCGGCTTCTTCGCCATGGCGGAAACCGCCATGATGGCGGCCAATCGCCACCGCCTGCGCCACGCCGCCCAGGAAGGCCATCGCGGCGCGCAGATCGCCGTCGCCCTGCTCGCCAAGATCGACCGCGTCATCAGCGTGATCCTGCTCTGCAATACGCTGATCAACGCGGCGGCGGCACTCATCACCGGCCACATCGCGCTCACGCTGTTCGGCGAGGAGAAATGGGCGCTCGAGGCCGGCACGCTGTTCGTCACCTTCTGCCTGCTGGTGTTTTCCGAAATTACGCCCAAGGTGGTGGGCGCCACCCACCCCGACTGGCTGACGCCGCGCATCAGCTACGTGGTGGCGCCGCTGCTGCGCATCGCCTATCCGGCGATCTGGTTCGTGAACCTGTTCGTCGTCGCGCTGCTCAAGCTGCTGCACCTCCAGCCCGGCGCCGGCCACGAGGCGCCCCGGCTGACGCCCGGCGAATTGCGCAGCCTGGTGCTCGAGAGCGGCCAGTTCGTGCCTTCGCAGCACCGCGCGATCCTGCTCAACCTGTTTGACCTCGAGCACGTCACCGTCGACGACGTGATGGCGCCGCGCGGCGAGATCGAGGCGATCGACATCGAGGCGCCGATCGAGGAGATTCGCGCGCAGCTCGGCACCAGCTTCCACACGCGGCTGCCCGTGTTCCAGGGCGATCCCGGCAACATTGTCGGCATCCTCCACCAACGCCGCCTTCTGTCGGCCGCGCTGTCCGGCGAACTGAACCCGGAAGAGTTGCGGCGCGAACTGGTCGAACCCTATTTCGTGCCGACGGGCACGGGCATCTACGCCCAGTTGCAGTTCTTCCGCGACAACCGCCAGCGCATGGGGCTGGTGGTCGACGAGTACGGCGAATTGCTGGGTCTCGTGACGCTGGAGGACATCGTCGAGGAGATCGTCGGCAAGTTCACCACCGGCATGCCGGGGAGCACCGCGGAATCCTCCTGGGACGACGAGGGCACGGCCATCGTGGACGGCGGGCACAGTCTGCGCGAGGTAAACCGCGCCCTCGGACTTTCGCTGCCGCTCGACGGCCCCAAGACCCTGAACGGCCTCATCACCGAACACCTGCAGGACATTCCCGAGGTCGGCGTAGGTCTGCGGATCGCCGGCATCGCCATGGAAATCGTGCAGACCGAGAACCGGCGCGTGAAGACCGTCAAGCTCTACCGGCCCGCGGACAAGCCGGCGGCCCCGGCAGCGTCGTGAAGCCCTGACAGCTTTACAAATTCCCCCACCGCGGGCATCATCGCCGCGTCATTCGGGATGGCGGGCAGCGCGCCGCCCCCATCGTACCTAGGAAACGCTAAATGGCGGCAACCAGCAAGGCCGACAAATCGAAAGCGGAGCGCAAGGAATTCGTCTTTGCCTGGGAAGGCAAGGACAAGGCCGGCAAGGTGGTTCGCGGCGAGACGCGCGCGGCCACCGAGACGGTCGTCAGCACCACGCTGCGCCGCCAGGGCATTCTCCCCGTCAAGATCAAGAAGCAGGCCTTCAAGAAGGGCGGGCAGATCACCGAGAAGGACATCACGCTGTTCACGCGCCAGCTGGCGACCATGATGAAGTCGGGCGTCCCGCTGCTGCAGTCCTTCGACATCGTCGGCAAAGGCCACTCCAACCCGGCGGTCGCCAAACTGCTGATGGACATCAAGGCGGACGTCGAGACCGGCTCCGCCCTCAACCAGGCCTTCCGCAAGTACCCCCTCTACTTCGACGCGCTGTTCTGCAACCTCGTCTCGGCGGGCGAGCAGGCCGGTATTCTCGAATCGCTGCTCGACCGGCTCGCGGTGTACAAGGAGAAGACCCTCGCGCTGAAGGCAAAGATCAAGGGCGCGCTGTTCTACCCGATCGCAGTGCTGGTGGTGGCCTTCATCGTGACGGCGGTCATCATGATCTTCGTCGTGCCGCAGTTCAAGGAGGTGTTCAAGAGCTTCGGCGCGGACCTGCCGGCCCCGACGCTGATGGTCATCGCCATGTCGGAGTTCTTCGTCGCGTACTGGCACATCATCTTCGGCGGCATCGGCGGGGCGATCTACGGGTTCTTCTATACCTGGAAGCGCTCGGTGCCGATGCAGATCGCGATGGACAAGCTGATGCTCAAGCTGCCCGTGTTCGGCGACCTCATGAAGAAGGCGGCAGTGGCGCGCTGGACGCGCACGCTGTCGACCATGTTTGCCGCCGGCGTGCCGCTCGTCGAAGCGCTGGAATCGGTGGCCGGCGCCGCAGGCAACTACGTCTACAAGGTGGCGACCCAGCAGGTCCAGGGCGAGGTCAGCACCGGCAACAGCCTCACCGTGTCGATGCAGAACACGGCTGTATTCCCCAGCATGGTCATCCAGATGGTCTCCATCGGCGAAGAGTCGGGCGCCCTCGACAGCATGCTGAGCAAGGTCGCTGACTTCTACGAGCAGGAAGTCGACGACGCGGTCGAGTCGCTCTCGAGCCTGATGGAGCCGATGATCATGGTGATTCTCGGCACGCTGATCGGCGGCATCGTGGTCGCCATGTACCTGCCGATCTTCAAGCTCGGCGCCGTCGCCGGCTGACGCAACCCCATGCCCGCATCCCTTCAGGCGCTGCTCGCCGATCCCACCTCGTTCGCGCTGCTCGCCGTCCTGCTCGGGCTCGCGGTCGGAAGCTTCCTCAACGTCGTGATCCATCGGCTGCCGCTGATGATGGAGCGCGAGTGGCTCTCCCAATGCGCCGAACTGCGCGGGGAGCAGGCAGCGGCGGCGGAGCCGCTCACGCTCGCCGCACCGCGGTCGCGCTGCCCGCAATGCGGGCACGCCATCGGCGCGCTGGAGAACATCCCGGTCATCAGCTACCTGGTCCTGCGCGGCCGCTGCCGCGGCTGCGGCAAAGCCATCAGCCCGCGCTATCCGCTGGTCGAGGCGTTTACGTCCGCGCTGTTCGGACTGGCCGCCTGGAAGCTGGGACCCGGCGCCGCCGCAGCGGGCGCCATGCTGTTTCTGGCCGCCGCCATCGCGCTCACGTTCATCGACGTCGACAAGCAATTGCTGCCGGACGACATCACGCTGCCGCTGATCTGGGCCGGCTTGCTGTTCAACATGTTCGGCGTGTTCACGGACCTGAGGAGCGCGGTGCTCGGCGCTGTCTTCGGCTATCTGGCGCTATGGCTCGTCTACTGGGGCTTCAAGCTGATCACCGGCAAGGAAGGCATGGGCTACGGCGACTTCAAGCTGCTGGCCGCCATCGGCGCCTGGGTGGGCTGGCAGGTGCTGCCGCTGACCATCCTGCTGTCGTCCCTGGTCGGCGCAGTCGTCGGCATCGTCATGATCGTGCTTGCCCGCCATGGCCGCAACGTCCCGATCCCCTTCGGCCCCTATCTCGCTGCCGCCGGCGTCATTGCCCTGTTCTGGGGCCACGAGCTCAACCAGGCCTATCTGGGCCTCATGTAAGTGCTTGAAAGGGCGGCAGGCCGCCCATACTTGCAGCGGTGGGACCGCGCGAACCGCGCAAGTCCTTTTGCGTGAAGTGCTTACGTTATAATTCTTCGTTTGCCGCGGAGCGAAAGACCATGCCCATCTATGCCTATCGTTGCGGGAGTTGCGGTTTCGAGAAGGACGTCCTGCAGAAAATGAGCGACGATCCGTTGACCGTTTGTCCCGAATGCAAAGCCGAGGCCTTTGCCAAGCAGTTGACTGCCCCCGGCTTTCAGCTGAAGGGCAGCGGCTGGTATGCCACCGACTTCAAGAGTGGCGCCAAGGCCGCACCGGCGAAGAGCGACAATCCGCCCCCCTGCCAGGGCGGAACGGGGTCCTGTGCCTGCAATTGACCGCCGCCTCTTGAAGCGCTACTTCATTACCGGGCTCCTGATCTGGGTGCCCCTGGCGATCACCGTCTGGGTGCTGTCCCTGATCGTCCGTACCATGGACCAGTCGCTGCTGCTGCTGCCCGAGGCGCTTCGGCCCGAGCAGCTCGTGGGCATCTACATCCCCGGCGTCGGCGCTGTCATTACCGTGCTGGTGGTGCTGATCACTGGACTCATCACCACCAACATCATCGGCCAGCGACTGGTGCGTTTCTGGGAAGCGCTGCTTTCGCGCATCCCGGTAGTGAAGTCGATCTACTACAGCGTCAAGCAGGTCTCGGATACGCTGTTCGCGGGCAACGGCGAAGCCTTCCGCAAGGTGCTGCTGGTCCGCTACCCGCATCCGGAGGCCTGGTCGGTGGCGTTTCAGACCGGCTTGCCGCCGCGCGAGATCTCCCAGCACGGCGAGGACGAGATGGTGAGCGTCTTCATCCCGACCGCGCCGAGCCCGGTCAACGGCTTCTTCTTCTTCGTGCATAAGCGCGATACCGTCGAGCTCGACATCAGCGTCGACGACGCCCTCAAGTACATCGTCTCCATGGGCGTCGTCGCGCCCGCGGAGCGAAACCCGAATCTGCTCGGTCAAGCGCAGAACGAATAACCCGCCGCAAAGCGGCATCAGCCCGAAAGTCTTTCCATGCGCACCCATTACTGCGGACAACTCAACGCCAGTCACGTCGATCAAATCGTCACGCTCTGCGGCTGGAACCATCGCCGTCGCGACCATGGCGGCGTCATCTTCATCGACCTGCGCGACCGCGAAGGCCTGGCCCAGGTGGTCTGCGACCCGGATCGCCCGGAGATGTTCGCCGTGGCCGAATCGGTGCGCAACGAGTTCGTGCTGAAGATCACCGGCAAGGTACGCCGCCGCCCGGCCGGCACCGAGAACCCCAACCTGCCCTCCGGCGAGATCGAGATTCTCTGCCATGAAGTCGAGGTGTTGAACGCGGCCGTCACGCCGCCCTTCCAACTCGACGATGAAAATCTTTCGGAGAACGTGCGTCTCACGCACCGCGTCATCGACCTGCGCCGCCCGCAGATGCAGAAGAACATGATGTTGCGCTACAAGACCGCCATGTCCTTCCGTCGCTTCCTCGACGCCAACGGCTTCATCGACATCGAGACGCCGATGCTGACCAAGAGCACGCCGGAAGGCGCGCGCGACTACCTGGTGCCGTCGCGCGTCCATCCCGGCCAGTTCTTCGCCCTGCCGCAGTCGCCCCAGTTGTTCAAGCAGCTGCTCATGGTTGCCGGCTTCGACCGCTACTACCAGCTCACCAAGTGCTTCCGCGACGAAGACCTGCGCGCCGACCGCCAGCCCGAGTTCACTCAGGTCGATATCGAGACCTCCTTCCTCAACGAGGACCAGATCACGGCGCTGATGGAAGAGATGATCCGCACCGTCTTCAAGGAAGCCCTGGCGACCGACCTGCCCAATCCCTTCCCGCGCATGACCTATGCCGAAGCCATGCGCCGCTTCGGCTCCGACAAGCCGGACCTGCGCGTGACCCTCGAACTCACCGAGGTCACCGACGCGGTCGCCGACGTCGCCTTCAAGGTGTTCTCCGGCCCCGCCACTTCGGGCGGCCGCGTCGCCGCGCTGCGCATCCCCGGCGGCGCTTCGCTCACGCGCGGCGAGATCGACGGCTATACGGAGTTCGTCAAGATCTACGGCGCCAAGGGCCTCGCCTACATCAAGGTCAACGACGCCGCCAAGCTCAACGAGGAAGGCCTGCAGTCGCCGATCGTCAAGAACCTGCATGAGCAGGCGTTGAAGACCATCATGGAGCGCACCGGCGCGCAATCCGGCGACCTGATCTTCTTCGGCGCCGACAAGACCAAGGTGGTGAACGACGCCCTCGGCGCGCTGCGCATCAAGATCGGCCACGAGAAGAACTATGTCGACGGCCGCGCCTGGGCGCCCGTCTGGGTCGTCGATTTCCCGATGTTCGAATTCGACGACGAAGAGCATCGCTGGAACGCTTGCCACCATCCCTTCACCAGCCCCAAGGACGGCCACGAGGAATTCCTCAAGACCGATCCGGGCAAGTGCCTGGCCAAGGCCTACGACCTTGCGCTCAACGGCTGGGAAATCGGCGGCGGCTCCGTCCGTATCCACAAGGCCGACGTGCAGGCCAAGGTGTTCGAAGCGCTCGGCATCGGCGAAGAGGAGCAGCGCATCAAGTTCGGCTTCCTGCTCGACGCGCTCAAGTACGGCGCGCCCCCGCACGGCGGCCTGGCCTTCGGCCTCGACCGCATCGTCACCATGATGACGGGCGCCGAGTCGATCCGCGACGTCATCGCCTTCCCGAAGACCCAGCGGGCGCAGTGCCTGCTGACCGACGCGCCGTCGGGCGTCGACGAAAAGCAGCTGCGCGAACTGCACATCCGCCTGCGCCAGAAGGTCGAGACCCAGGTCGACGTCGGCAAGGCGTAAGCGCCGCCGCGATCCCGCGCCCGCGGCGCGGGATCGGACGAGACCTCGGTGCGGCGGCGTGCCGGCCCTACTACACTGACGATCGTTGCCGTACTTTCCGGACCCGCGCGAATGACCGAACTCGATCACTACCAGAAGGTCCTGTCCGACGCCGCGAAAGCCGGCGTCTATCACATGCCGCAGGTCGACCCCGAGCCGCTCATCGAAGCGGCCGCCGGCATCGGCTGCGCCGTGTTCCGCGTGAATCTCTCCCAGGCGAAGGACAAGGCCGGGCTGCTCGAATCGATCGGCCGCGCCATGGCCTTCCCCGATGGCGCCGGCCATGGCTTCGACGGCCTCGCCGACCGTCTGGCCGACCTGGCCTGGCGTCCTGCGGACGGCTACTTCATCCTCCTCGAGCATTGCGACGGCATCCACGGCCTCGCCGAGTCGGACTTCGTCACGACGCTGCAGACCTTCGAAGAGGCCGCCGACGAATGGCGCGAACAGGGCGTCCCGTTCTGGTGCTTCGTCGAGATGCAGGCCGACGGCATCAACTGGCTGCCCGACATCCCGTGAAGCGGCCGGTGTCCGTCCTCGTCGTCGTGCACACGGCGGCGCTCGACGTCCTGCTGCTGGAACGCGCCTCGCATCCGGGCTTCTGGCAATCGGTCACCGGCAGCCAGGAAGGCGACGAGCGCCTCGTGGAAACCGCCGTGCGCGAAGTGGCCGAGGAAACGGGCATCCTGGCGGCGGCCGCCGAGTTCGAGGACTGGCGGCTTTCCAACCGCTTCGAGATCTTCGCCGAATGGCGCCATCGCTACGGCGAAGGCGTCACCCACAACACCGAGCACGTCTTCAGCCTGCGCGTCCCGCCGGCCTGCGCCGTTCGCGTCGCGCCCGACGAGCATCTGGCGCACCGCTGGCTGCCATGGCGCGAAGCGGCCGCAGCCTGTTTTTCCTGGAGCAACCGCGACGCCATCCTGATGCTCGGGCAGCGGGCCTGAGGCATTCGCTTTAAAATGCCGGCTTTCCGATTCCGCCCGACGTCCCGACCATGAGCGAAAAGATCGCGCCGCAAATCAAGGCCGGCATCCTCGCCGAAGCCCTGCCCTACATCAAGCGCTTCCACGGCAAGACCATCGTCGTCAAGTATGGCGGCAACGCCATGACCGACGAGCGCCTCAAGCAGTGCTTCGCGCGCGACGTGGTGCTGCTGAAGCTGGTCGGCATGAACGTCGTCGTGGTGCACGGCGGCGGACCGCAGATCGAGAACCTGCTGGCGCGCGTCGGCAAGAAGGGCGAGTTCGTCCAGGGCATGCGCGTCACCGACGCCGAGACCATGGAAGTCGTCGAGATGGTGCTCGGCGGCCAGGTGAACAAGGACGTCGTGAACCTGATCAACCAGGCCGGCGGCAAGGCGGTCGGCCTCACCGGCAAGGACGGCTCCTTTATCCGTGCCAAGAAGCTGCTGATGCCGAAGAAGGACAACCCGGAAGACCTGCTGGACATCGGCCAGGTGGGCGACATCGTGTCGATCGATCCGTCGCTGATCAGCCTGCTCGACACCGGCGCCTTCATCCCGGTGATCGCGCCGATCGGCGTCGGCGCCGAAGGCGAGACCTACAACATCAACGCCGACGTCGTCGCCGGCAAGATCGCCGAAGTGCTGAAGGCCGAGAAGCTGGTGCTGCTGACCAACACGCCCGGCGTGCTCGACGAGAAGGGCAAGCTGCTCACCGGCATCACGCCCAAGGAGATCGACGACATGGTGGCCGACGGCACGCTCTCCGGCGGCATGCTGCCGAAGATCGGCTCGGCGCTCGATGCGGCGAGGAGCGGCGTCAAGGGCGTGCACATCATCGACGGTCGCGTCGAGCACGCGCTGTTGCTGGAAATCCTCACCGACGAGGGCGTCGGCACGTTGATCAAGTCGAAGTGACGCGGCCGGCCCGCACCTGGCTGTTCGACCTCGACAACACCCTCCACAACGCCAGCCCGCACATCTTCCCGCATTTGCACCACGCGATGCGCGAGTACATCGAGCGTTTCCTCGGGCTCGAGGCCGCTGCGGCGGCGAGCCTGCGCGAGACCTACTGGCACCGCTACGGCGCCACGCTGCTGGGGCTGATGCGCCACCACGGCACCGATCCGCGCCACTTCCTCGACCACACGCACCGCTTCGACGACCTGCCCGGCATGGTCGTCTTCGAACGGCCGCTGCGCGGCATGCTGCAGAAGCTGCCCGGCCGCAAGATCGTCTTTTCCAACGCGCCGCTGCGCTATACCGAGGCGGTGCTGGAGATCGCCGGCATCGCCCGGCAGTTCGATTCGATCTGGACCATCGAGCGGCTGCGCTTCCAGCCGAAACCGCAACTCGCAGGCTTCCGGCGCCTGCTGCATGCCGAGCGGCTCGATCCCAAGGCCTGCGTCATGATCGAGGACAGCCCGGCCAACCTGCGCACGGCGAAGGCGCTCGGCATGAAGACCGTGCTTATCTCACCCAACCCTCGGCTTCCCGCTTTCGTCGACCTGCGGCTACAATCCGTGCTCGATTTGCCTCGCCACCTGAAACGACTCTAAGAGCATATTCGTATGGCAACCAAGCCCGGCGAAAGAAAGCTGCAGATCCTGCAAACCATCGCGCAGATGCTGGAGAACCCGGCCGGCGAGAAGGTGACGACCGCGGCGCTGGCCGCCAAGCTCGATGTTTCGGAAGCCGCCCTCTATCGGCATTTCGCCAGCAAGGCGCAGATGTACGAGGGCATCATCGAGTTCATCGAGACCACGCTCTTCTCCGTCATCAACCAGATCGCAGAAGGCGAGGAATCGGGCCTCAAGCAGGTCGAACTGATCGTCGCCAGCCTGCTGCGTTTCGCCCAGAAGAACCGCGGCCTCACGCGCGTGCTCGTCGGCGATGCACTGGTGCACGAGAACCCGCGTCTGCAGGTGCGCATCAACCAGCTGGTTTCGCGCATCGAGGCAACGCTCAAGCAGTGTCTGAAGGTCGCCGCGACTCAAGGCGGCCAGCCGGGCGAGCAGGATTTCTCGGCGCGTGCCGATCTGCTGACGAGCTACGTCGTCGGTCGCTGGCTGCGGTTCGTGAAGAGCGGGTTCAAGGAAGATCCGCTGGCGCTGTGGCAGGGCCAGTGGCCTTTGCTGGCATAAGCTGGGCTTAGTCCGGCGACGGGCCGCCCGGGTGCGCTCGGGCCGATGGGGTGCCCTGCTGCGCGTAGGTAAAGGAGGAGGCCGACGATTTATCGCTCTTGTCGGCCGGGGGACACGGAGCGCAGCAGGGCACCCTGTCGGCCCGAGCG
>JBLNBJ010000135.1:0-8316 GCA_050259835.1 Ignavibacteria bacterium
GACGTTGTGCTTGATCGGCAACTTCGTGGTGACGACCGGGGAGTTGATCCGACCGACGATCGGTCCGACGCGGACCGAGGCAGACTTCGCCAGCCATATCGAGCAGACGGTGGCCATCGACGCCGTCGCCGGCATCCCCGTGCTGGCCGTCTGCGAAACGCCGTTCTACGGCGTGAACCGCCTGCTCAAGCGCGCCAGCGACCTCGCTCTGGCCGGCGCCATCCTGCTGCTCGTCGGGCCGCTGATGCTCGCCATCGCGCTGGCCATCAAGCGCACCTCGCCCGGCCCGGCGCTGTTCAAGCAGCGCCGTTACGGCCTCGACGGCGCCGAGATCGTGGTCTACAAGTTCCGCACCATGACGGTCTGCGAGGACGGCGCCGAAATCCGGCAGGCCACCCGCGACGACCCGCGCATCACGCCGCTCGGCGCCTTCCTGCGCCGCACCTCGCTCGACGAGCTGCCGCAGTTCATCAACGTCCTGCAGGGGCGCATGAGCGTGGTCGGCCCGCGCCCGCATGCCGTGGCCCACAACGAGATGTACCGCAAGCTCATCAGCGGCTACATGCTGCGCCACAAGGTCAAGCCCGGCATCACCGGCTGGGCGCAGGTGAACGGCCACCGCGGCGAGACCGCCACGCTCGACCGCATGCAGGCGCGCCTCGACTTCGACCTCGCCTACCTGCGCCACTGGTCGCTGCGCCTCGATCTCGAGATCGTGGTGAAGACCGTCTTCGTCGTCTGGCAGAAGAACAATGCCTACTGAGGATCGCCGCCCCATGAACGTCCATCCCGTCATCCTCTGCGGCGGCGTCGGCACGCGCCTGTGGCCGCTCTCGCGCGACGCCAGCCCCAAGCAGTTCCTGCCGCTGCTGCGCGGCGCCTCGCCCTTCCACCTGACGCTGCGCCGCCTCGAGCGGCTCGCCGCCGCCCGCCCGGCGCTCGTGGTCGCCAACGTCGAGCACCGCTACACCGTCGCGGACCAGTTGCGCGAAGCGGACGCCGGCGCCTGCGAGATCCTGCTGGAGCCCTCCGGCCGCGGCACGGCGCCGGCCGTGGCCCTGGCCGCCGCCCGCCTGCTGCGCGACGACCCGGAGGCCGCGATGCTGGTGCTGCCGGCCGACCACGACGTGCCCGATGCGCGGGCCTTCGCCGCCACCGTGGCGCAGGGCGAGGCGGCGCTCGAGCGCGGCCGCCTGGTGGTCTTCGGCCTCACGCCGACGCGCGCCGAGACGGGCTACGGCTACATCGAGCGCGGCGAGCCGCTCGAAGACGCGCCGGGCTGCCACAAGGTGGCGCGCTTCGTCGAGAAGCCGGAGCTGCAGATCGCCTGGCGCCTGGTGGGCAGCGGCCGCCACTACTGGAACAGCGGCATCTTCCTGTTCGGCGCGGCGCACTACCTCGAGGAGCTCGAGCGCTGCGAGCCGGAGCTCGCCGCCGCCTGCCGCGCGGCGGCCGCCACGGTCACCGTGCAGAACGGCTGCCTGGTGCCCGACGCTGCGGCCTTCGCTCGCTGCCCGGCCGCCTCCGTCGACCGCGCCGTGCTGGAGAAGACCGACTCCGCCGCCATGGTGGCGGCCGCCTTCGACTGGTCGGACATCGGCTCCTGGCACGCGCTGTGGGAGCGCACCGACAAGGATGCTCAGGGCAACGTCACGCACGGCGACGTCCAGCTGATAAACGTCGAGGACAGCTACGTCCATTCCACGCGCCGTGTCGTGGTCGGCATCGGGCTGCGCGACATGGTGGTCGTCGAGACCGACGACGCCCTGCTGGTCGCCTCGCGCGAGAACTCGCAGGAGGTCAAGGAGGCCGTCGAGCTCCTGCGCACGCAGGACCGCGAGGAATGCCGCGCGCCGCACAAGGTGGTACGGCCCTGGGGCAGCTACGAGGACATCGACGCCGGCGAGCGCTTCCGCGTCAAGCGCATCACCGTCAATCCCGGCGGCCAGCTGTCGCTGCAGCTCCACCATCATCGCGCCGAGCACTGGGTGGTGGTGCGCGGCACCGCGCGCGTCACCTGCGGCGATTCGGTGACGCTGCTCGGCGAGAACCAGTCGACCTACATCCCGATGGGCATGACGCATCGGCTCGAGAATCCCGGCAAGATCCCGCTCGAGGTGATCGAGACCCAGTCGGGCCCCTACCTGCGCGAGGACGACATCGTGCGCCTGCAGGACGTGTACCAGCGTGCCTGAAGCCGTCATGAACCTGATCATCCTGCCGCTGGTCCGCCGCCTCGCGCTCGCCTGCGCCGCCGCCATGGTGTTCCTGCTGTTCTGGCTGGGCGCCAAGCCGATCGCGGTGAACCTCGTGCCCGAGCCGTGGGACAAGCTCGCGCACTTCGTCGCCTACGGCACCATCGCCGCCCTGCTCGCCGTCGGCTTCACCCAGCGCCAGCCGCTGCGCCTGATCCTGCTGGTGAGCCTCGTCGGCGCGCTCGACGAGTGGCACCAGGTCTATCTCCCCGGCCGCTCCGCCAGCGTCGGCGACTTTCTCACCGACGTCGCCGCCGCCGTCGTGGCGGTCACCCTGATCGACTGGCTGCGCCTGCGCGGGCTCATCGGCGAGCCGCGCTGAACCGATCGAAGGAGCCAAGCATGTGCGGAATCGTCAGTGCCGTCACCTCCGGGCGCAACGTGGTGCCCTTCCTGATCGAGGGCCTGAAGCGCCTCGAATACCGCGGCTACGATTCCGCCGGGCTGGCGGTGATCAACGGCCGGCTCGATCGCGTGCGCGCCGTGGGGCGCGTCGCCGACCTCGAGAACTCGGTGGCGCGCGGCGGCCTGGCGGGCGGCATCGGCATCGGCCACACCCGCTGGGCGACGCACGGCGCGCCCTCCGAACGCAACGCCCACCCGCACGTGTCGGGCGGCGTGTCGGTGGTGCACAACGGCATCATCGAGAACCACGAGGAGATTCGCGCCGCACTGCTGCGGCGCGGCTATCGCTTCACCTCCGACACCGACACCGAGGTGATCGCCCATCTCGTGCACGCGCGCCTGTCGGACGGCGCCACGCTGTTCGATGCGGTGCGGCGAGCCACCACCGAACTGGTCGGCGCCTATGCCATCGCCGTCATCAGCGACAGCGACCCCAACGAGCTGGTCGTGGCGAGGAACGGCGCGCCGCTGCTGCTCGGCCTGGGCGAAGGCGAGAACTACGCCGCCTCCGACGGCGCGGCGCTCGCCGCCGTGACGCGGCGGCTCGTCTACCTCGAGGACGGCGACTGCGCCGAGATCACGCGCGAGGGCGTGCGCGTGGTCGATGTCCGCGGCAACGAAGTGCGCCGCCCGGTGACGCCCTCCGAACTCACGCCCGAATCGGTCGAGCTCGGCGCCTACCGCCACTACATGCAGAAGGAGATCTTCGAGCAGCCGGGCGCCGTGGCCGCCACGCTCGAGCTCGCGGTCGGCGGCCACTCGGTGCCGGCGCAGCTGTTCGGCGCCCAGGCCGAAGCCGTGCTGGGCGCGACGCAGGGCGTGCTGATCCTCGCCTGCGGCACCAGCTATCACGCCGCCATGGTGGCGCGCTACTGGCTCGAGGACATTGCCGGCCTGCCTTGCAGCGTCGAGATCGCCAGCGAGTACCGCTACCGCCGTCCCGCCGTGGCGCCGGGCACGCTCGTGGTGAGCATCTCGCAGTCGGGCGAGACGGCGGACACCATCGCGGCGCAGCAGTACGCGTTGGCCTGCGGCCACGCCGCCACGCTGTGCATCTGCAACGTGCCGGAGTCCTCGCTGTTGCGCGCGTCGACCCTGCGCTTCCTGACGCGCGCCGGCCCCGAGATCGGCGTCGCGTCGACCAAGGCCTTCGCCACGCAGCTCGTGGCCCTGGCGCTGCTCACGCTCGCGCTCGGCCGCCTCAAGGGCCGCCTGGCGCCCGAGCGCGAGGCGGAACTGCTGCACGACCTGCGCTACCTGCCGACCGCCATGTGCCGCATGCTCGAGCTCGAGCCGGCCATCGCGCAATGGGCGGCGGCGCTCGCTCCGCGCGAGCACGCGCTGTTCGTCGGGCGCGGCGTGCATTACCCGATCGCCATGGAAGGCGCGCTCAAGCTCAAGGAGATTTCCTACATCCATGCCGAAGCCTATGCCGCCGGCGAACTCAAGCACGGCCCGCTGGCGCTCGTCAGCGCAGCGATGCCGGTGGTCGCCATCGCGCCGCGCGACGCGCTGATCGGCAAGATCAAGTCCAACCTCAACGAGGTGCGCGCGCGCGGCGGCGAACTCTTCGTGCTGGCCGACCGCGACGCGCGGGTGGAGGAAGCCGACGGAATCCGCGTCATCCACACACCGGAATACGCCGGCTTCCTCTCGCCGGTGCTGCACACCATCCCGCTGCAACTGCTGGCCTACCACGCCGCCATCGCGCGCGGCAACGACGTCGACAAGCCGCGCAACCTGGCGAAGTCGGTGACCGTCGAATGACGGAAACGCCCGCCTCCGCGCGCCCGGCGGCCGACGCGGCGCAGCGCCTCGAGATCGTGCTCGAGAGCATCAACGACGGCCTGCTGGCGGTCGACAGCGAGTGGCGCGTCGACCTCGCCAACAGCTGCGCCGCCGCGATGCTCGGCCGCCCGCGCGAGGCGCTGCTCGGCAGCGACTTCCGCGCCGGCATCGACATCGCCGTGGTCGAAGCGGTGCGCCAGGTGATGGAGCGGCGCCAGCCCTTCAGCTTCGAGCATTTCAGCAACGCCAGCGGACGCTGGCTCGACTACCGGCTCTCGCCTTCGCCCGACGGCGGCGCGGTGGTGTTCTTCGTCGACGTCACCGACCGCAAGCTGGCCGCCGAGCGCGCGCTGCTGGTCGCCCAGCACGACGCCCTCACCGGCCTGTCCAACCGCAAGCTGCTGCGCGAGGAAGCCGAGCGCAGCCTGGCCGCCGCGCGCCGCCAGGGCCACAAGCTGGCGGTGCTGTTCCTCGATCTCGACCGATTCAAGCCGATCAACGACGCCCACGGCCACGAGGTCGGCGACCGGCTGCTGAAGGCCGTGGCGCGGCGCATCGGCAGCAAGCTGCGCACCGAGGACGCGATCGGCCGCATCGGCGGCGACGAGTTCGTCGCCGTGCTGGTGGGCATCCGCGACGCCGAGGATGCCGGCCACGTCGCCGCCAACATCGTGCGCACCCTGGGCCGCCCCTACCGCGTGAACGGCCTCACGCTCGAGGTCGGCGTCAGCGTCGGCATCAGCCTCTATCCGCAGCACGGCGACAGCATCGACGTGCTTTTCCGGCGCGCCGACGCCGCCATGTACGCGGCCAAGCGCGGCGGGCGGGCGCGCTTCGCCTTCTATTCGCCGGGCGCCGAAGCCCCTGCGCCCGGCGCCGCCGAGGCCGGGATGGCCGAGCGCCTGCACCAGGCCCTGACCGAGGGCCAGCTCTCGCTCGACTTCCAGCCGGTGTTCGCCAGTGCCACCTCGGACGTGGTCGAGGTCGAAGCCCTGATGCGCTGGCGGCTGCCAGACGGCAGCCAGGTGCCGCCGCAGGAATTCCTGCCGGTGGCCGAGAGCACCGGCCTCATCGTGCCGGTCGGCGACTGGCTGCTGCGCGAGTGCTGCGCCCAGCAGCGCCGCTGGATCGCGGAAGGCCTCGGCGACCTCACCATCGGCGTCACGATTTCCGGCGCCCAATTCCGCCAGAAGGACTTCGCCCGGCGCGTCGCCGCCATCGTGGCCGAGAGCGGCGTGGCGCCGGCCCGCCTGTTGCTCAACGTGGCCGAAAGCACCGTGACGGGCAACGTGGACGAGGCGCTGCCGGTGCTGCGCGCGCTGCGCGATGCCGGCATCGGCGTCGCCATAAAGAACTTCGGCGCCGGCGACTCCAACGTGCGCGCGCTCACGCGCCTGCCGGTCGACAAGATCCGCCTCGACCGTTCCTTCCTGCGGGCCAACGGCGGCGACGGCAACGGCAACGGCCATGCCGCCGCCGATGCCCTCATCGGGCTGGGGCGCTCGCTGCTGCGCGAAGTCATCGCCGAGGGCGTGGAGAAGGAGGAGGACATCGCCTACCTGCGCGCGCGCGGCGTCGACTACTGCCAGGGGTATCTGCTGGCGGCGCCCATGCCGGCCGCCGAATTCGCCGCCTGGTGGCACGGGCGCAAGCCGCCCCACGCGACGCTGCGGCGCTAGGCATTTCCATTCCGGCAATGCAGCTTACCGGCACCCGGGTAACGCGAATAGCGCCGGCCCGGTATTGCCCCTACCCGCACCCGGCGCCAAACTGCCCCTCACTGCGCGCCTGCCCGGCTGCGCAACGCAACGCCAATCCCATCGTTCCAATTCCATGACCTTTGCCGGAGGGAAATGCCCATGTCCAAAGCGCTTGCCGTCCTCCCCCTCGCCGTCCTTCTCGCCGCGCCGCCCGCGTTCGCCGAAGGCCTCGCGCCGCAAAGCTACGTCGGTCTCAGCGCCGGCCAGTCGACCTCCAGCTTCGATGCCCGCGACGTGTCGGGACTGGGCAGCGTCAGCGCTTCCGACAACCTGCGCAAGACCGCCTACAAGTTCTACGTCGGCTACGACTTCAACCGCAACTGGGGCGCGGAGGTCGGCTACGCCGACCTCGGCCGGCCCGGCTTCGCCTACACCAGCGGCGGCCTGCCCGGCTCCGCCGAGGGCAAGGAATCGGCCTGGTACCTCGCGGCAAAAGGCAACGTGCCGGTCGGCGAGCGCTTCAACCTGTTCGGCAAGCTGGGCGGCACGCGCAACCGCCTTGAAGTCAACGGCACCGACGCGGCGAAGACCGACTGGCTGCTCGGCGTGGGCGCCGAGTACAACGTCAGCAAGCAAGTCGGCGTACGCCTGGAATACGAGGATTTCGGCCGCTTCGGCGACGACAACAGCGTCGGCCAGAGCCGCGCGACGGCCTGGACCCTGGGCGTGACCTTCAAGTCGATGAGCTTCTGAGGCGGAACGGCGGCTGCGGTCCCGCCGCGGCCGCCTTCACGCGCGCCCGACCAGTTCCCGGTAGGCGTGCCAGGTCGCGTGGCCGGCGAGCGGCACGAGCGGCACGAGCCCCACGAACCAGGTCGCGAACCCCACTGCCGCCAGCGCCGCCAGGCATCCCGCCCAGATCAGTAGCGCCGCCGGATTGCGCGCGCAGGCCGCAAGGCTCGCCAGCGCCGCGGTGATCGCGTCGGTGCCCCGGTCGAGCATCAGCGGAACGGCCACCACGCTGATGGCGAACACGAACAAGGCGAAGCCGCCGCCGACGACGAGGTAGACCGCCGCAAACGCCGGCTGCTCGAACGCCACGATCGCGCGCACGACGTCGCCGAAGCTCGGCAGGCCGGCCGTATCGAAGAACAGCACGAAGATCACCATCGAGGCGCGCGCCCACAGCAGCAGCACCACGGCCAGCACACCGGCCAGCAGGCCGATGTTGGAGAGGTTGCTGCGCCAGGCCGTCAGGCTCGGCCGCAGCCGCGGCGCGCGGCCGGCGTCGATGGCGCGGCTCAAGTCGTAGATGCCGGTCGCCAGCACCGGCGCCACCAGCAGGAAGCCCGTCACCAGCCCGGCGAACAGGGCGTAGGCATGCGCGAAGACTTCATGCAGCCCCCAGCCGGCGAAGGCGAAGCAGATGCCGTAGAACGAGCTCGCGGCGGCGGCGCGGCGGTAATCCCGCCAGCCGGCGGCGAGCCAGCGCAGCGGCGCCTGCCAGTCCACGCCGCGGATTTCGGGAAAGGCGACCGCCGCCGCCGGATGCTGAAGGTCTGCCATCGCCGCCTCCCGCCCTTGCCAAGGTTGCGTGTTCGACCGCTCCATGCACCGGAAGTTGCGGACGGAATGCCGTTCAGGCCGGGGGCGGCAGCTCGCGTCGGAAGCAGTAGCCGGTGCCGCGCACGGTTTCGATCAGCGTGTCGTGGCCGCTCGGGCGCAGCGCCTGGCGCAGCGCGCGGATGTGGGCGTCGACGGTGCGGTCCTGCACGAACACCTGATCGCCCCACAGCTTGTCGAGCAGCTGCTCGCGGCTGAAGACCCGGCCGGCGTGCGTGGCGAAGAAGTGCAGCATGCGGAATTCGATGGCGCCGAGCTCGACGTCGCGCCCGCCGGCGGTGATGCGCTTCAGGGCCGGGTCGATGCGCAGGCCGACGATCTCGACGACGTCGTCGGTGGTCTGCGGCGCGCGGCGGCGCAATTGCGCCTTTACGCGCGCCAGCAGTTCGCGCGGCGAGAACGGCTTGGTCATGTAGTCGTCGGCGCCGGCGTCGAGCCCGCGCACCTTGTCCCTGTCCGCGTCGAGCGCGGTCACCATGATGATCGCGACCTCCGAGTCGCGCTCGCGCAGCCGCTCGGCGAACTCGTAGCCGTCGATGCCGGGG
>JBLNBJ010000136.1:0-3461 GCA_050259835.1 Ignavibacteria bacterium
GCGCCAAATCAGTTCAGGCATCGAGCCGAGGGTGGCGGGTGGTCGTCGACGCGTAGGTAAAGGAGGAGGCCCGGGCCTTTTGACTTTCCGGGCCGGGGGACACGAAGCGGCGACGACCACCCGTCGCCCTCGGCGGGCCCGAAGGCACTGCCGGTTCCCCGCCTTGCGTGTCGGCGGTCACGCAGCCTGCGTCAGCCCTTCCAGCTTCTGCTGCAGTTCCCCCGCCTCGTACATCTCGGCCATGATGTCCGAACCGCCGATGAACTCGCCGCGGATGTAGAGCTGCGGGATGGTCGGCCAGTTGGCGTACTCCTTGATGCCCTGGCGAATCTCTTCGTCGCCGAGCACGTTCACGGCCTTGATCTCCTTGACGCCGCAGGCCTTGAGAATCTGCACGGCGCGCGCGGAGAAGCCGCATTGCGGGAACTGCGGCGTGCCCTTCATGTAGAGCACGACGGGGTTGTTGGTGACGGTTTCCTTGATCTGCTGTTGGGTGTCCATGAGGGTCTCCTGGGGAATGGTTGAGCGTTTTTATAGGGAAAGTCTACAAGCCGGTATATGGGGGATCAAGCGCCATTTTTAAAGCGCGGCGATCCCGCCCGAAACGCGGACGATCCCGGCCAGGTCGCGGTGCTGCTCGAGGTCGAGGTAGCCGGCTGCGGACAGCAGGCGGGCCACCTCGTGCGCCTGGTCGTAGCCATGCTCGAGGTAGAGGCGCCCGCCGGGAACCAGGAAACGCCGTGCGTCGGCGACGATGCCGCGGATCGCGCCGAGGCCGTCGGGTCCGCAATGCAGTGCCGTTTCCGGCTCGAAGCGCAGATCGCCGGCGGTGAGGTGCGGGTCGCCTTCGGCGATGTAAGGCGGGTTGGCGACGATCAGGTCGAAACGCTCCGGGGCCAGCGCCGCGAACCAGTCGCTCTCGACGAAGCGCACGCGGGCACCAAGCGCCGCTGCGTTCGCCCGCGCCACGGCGAGCGCCTCCGGCGAGACATCGACTGCCGCGACGGACGCCGAAGGAAGCTCGAGCGCCAAGGTGATGGCGACGCAGCCGCTGCCGGTGCCGAGGTCGAGCGCACGCGGCGCGACGACGTCCGCAAGCGCGGCCTTGGCGAGATCCACGAGCAGCTCGGTCTCGGGCCGCGGGATCAACACGGCGGGCGTGACGGCGAAGTCGCGGCTGTAGAACTCGCGGTGGCCGACCAGGTAGGCGATGGGCTCGCCGGCGGCACGGCAGGCCACGATTTCCGAGAAGGCTTCGGCCTGCTCCGCCGTAAGCTTGTCGTCACGATGCGTCTCGAGCCAGACGGCGCTGCAGCCGAGCAGGTGCCGCAGGAGCAATCGCGCCTCGGCTGCGGGGACCACCCCGCGCGCCGCAGCCAGCGCCGCGGCGATGGTGGTCACGCCTCTTCGCCGAGGGCAGCCAGCAACTCGGCCTGGTGTTCGGCGGTGAGCGCTTCGACGATCTCGTCGAGCTCGCCGTCCATGATCATGTCGATCTTGTAGAGCGTCAGGTTGATGCGGTGGTCGGTGACGCGGCCTTGCGGGAAGTTGTAGGTGCGGATGCGCTCCGAGCGGTCGCCGCTGCCGACGAGGCTCTTGCGCGTGCTGGCGATCTTCTGCTGCTGCTCGCGCTCCTGCGCGTCCTTGATGCGCGCGGCGAGCACCGACATCGCCTGCGCCTTGTTGCGGTGCTGCGAGCGATCGTCCTGGCACTCAACGACGATGCCGGTCGGGATGTGCGTGATGCGCACCGCCGAGTCGGTCTTGTTGATGTGCTGCCCGCCAGCGCCGGAGGCGCGGAAGGTGTCGATGCGGATGTCGGCCGGGTTGATGTGCACTTCGGCGAGCTCGTCGGCTTCGGGCATCACCGCGACGGTGCAGGCCGACGTGTGGATGCGGCCCTGCGCCTCGGTCTCCGGCACGCGCTGCACGCGGTGGCCGCCGGACTCGAACTTGAGCTTTGAATAGGCGCCCTGCCCCGCGATGCGGCAGATGATCTCGCGATAGCCGCCGAGGTCGGACTCGTTGCGCGACACCACCTCGACCTTCCAGCGCTGGCGTTCGGCGTAGCGCGTATACATGCGGAAGAGGTCGCCGGCGAACAGCGCGGATTCCTCGCCGCCCGTGCCGGCGCGGATTTCGAGGAACAGGTTCTTGTCGTCGTTGGGATCCTTGGGCAGCAGCGCAACCTGCAGTTCGTCTTCCAGTCGTGCCATTTCGGCCTGCGCGGCTTCGATCTCCTCGGCCGCAAGGTCCTTCATCTCGGGGTCGGCGAGCATTTCGCGCGCCGCGGCGAGGTCGGCCTCGGCCTTGCCGTAGGCGGCGAACAGCTCGACCACGGGACCGATCTCGGCGTGTTCGCGGGTGAGCTTGCGGTAGTTCTCCATGTCGCGCGTCGCTTCCTCGGTGCCCAGCAGGGCATCGATCTCGGCGCGACGTTCGGTCAGGTGCTGCAGCTTGTCGTGGATGCTTTGTTTCATGGCAACGGGGCGGCCCGCCGGGCGTGGGCGGCCGCGCGGAAACGGATCAGCTACTCGCCGGGATGGAGCCGGTAGATGCGCGCGATGAGCTCGGAAATTTCGGAGCGCTGCGCGCCTTCGGCCTGGTTGAGGGCCTGCGTGGGCCCGTGCATCAGCTTGTTGGTGAGGCCGCGCGAAAGGGCCTCGAGCACTTGGGCGGGATCGTCGCCGCGATGGAGCATCTTGATGGCGTGGTCGACCTCGTGCCGGCGCGCGCGCTCGGCGGCATCGCGGAGCGCCCGGATGGTGGGCACCGATTCGCGCGACTCGATCCACTGCAGGAAGTGCGCGACGCGGTCGTCGATGATGGCCTCGGCCTCGATCACCGCGGCCTGGCGCGATTCGAGGCCCTGCTCGACGATCTGGCCGAGGTCGTCGAGCGTGTAGAGGAAGACGTCGTCGAGCTTGTCGACTTCCGCCTCGATGTCGCGCGGCAGGGCGAGATCGACCATCACCATCGGGCGGTGGCGGCGGGCTTTCAGCGCCCGCTCCACCATGCCCAGCCCGATGATCGGCAGCGGGCTGGCGGTGCAGGAGACGACGACGTCGTACTCGGACAGGCGGGCGCCGACGTCGTCGAGCCGGATGGCGTCGCCCTCGAAACGCGCAGCCAGGGCTTCGGCGCGCTCGAGCGTGCGGTTGGCGATGGTGAGACGCTTGGGCCGCTCGCCGGCGAAGTGCGCGGCGCAGAGTTCGATCATCTCGCCGGCGCCGATGAACAGCACCTTCTGGTCGGCGATGTTCTCGAAGATGCGCGCCGACAGGTGCACCGATGCGGCCGCCATCGAAACGATGTTGGCGCCGATGGCCGTGGTCGAGCGCACTTCCTTGGCGACCGCGAAGGTGTTCTGGAACAGCTTGTTGAGCAGCGTGCCGAGCGTGCCGGCTTCCTCGGCCGTGCGCGCCGCCTGCTTCATCTGCCCGAGGATCTGCGGCTCGCCC
>JBLNBJ010000137.1:0-20609 GCA_050259835.1 Ignavibacteria bacterium
GACGGCCGAGCAGCTCACTTTCCTGCGCGGCGTGGGCTGCGACGAGTTTCAGGGCTACCTGTTCTCGGCGCCGGTGGATGCGGCGGCCTTCGCCGCCATGCTGCGCGAGGACAAGCGGCTCATCGCGGCGCCCGGTCCGCTGGTGTAGCGGTTCTGGCCTCCACGCCCTACCTTCCGCCCGCGCACGAGGGGCTTGCCGTCCTCCATGTCTCGGAGCAGCTGATCGTCGTCGACAAGCCGAGCGGCTTGCTGTGCGTGCCCGGCCGCGGCGCCGGCAAGGAGGATTGCCTCTCAAGCCGGGTGCAGGCCGAGTTTCCCGATGCCCTGATCGTCCATCGCCTGGACATGGGCACGTCGGGCATCGTCGTGATGGGCCGGGGCGCCAGGGCGCAGCGGGCACTGAGCATCCTGTTCCAGGAGCGCAAGGTGAAGAAGCGCTACCAGGCCCTGATCGACGGGCAATGGTCGGCTGCCGCCACCGGCGAGATCGATCTGCCCATCTGCGTCGATTGGGTCAATCGCCCGCGCCAGAAAGTCGATCACGTCATGGGCCGGCCGAGCCTGACGCGGTACCGCGTGCTCGACACCGGCGCCGCCGATGTTGCGCGCATCGAACTCGAGCCCGTCACCGGGCGTTCGCACCAATTGCGCGTGCATATGGAAGCCATGGGCCACCCCATTCTCGGCGACGACTTCTACGGCACGCCGGCCTCCTGCGCCAGGGCGCCGCGCCTGATGCTGCATGCCTGCCTGATCGAATTCGAGCATCCCGAAACGGGGGCGCCGCTGCGCGTCGAATGTCCGCCGCCCTTCTGATGGCAGGGCCGCGCGCCGCTAGATCGCCAGCTTCATCCGCTCGAGCGCGGCTTCGAGCAGCGCGCGCCGGCAGCCGAAGTTGAGCCGCACGAAGCCCGGTGCGCCGAAGTCGGCGCCGTCGGAGAGCCCGACGCCGGCGGCCTCGAAGTGCCGCTGCGGGTTTTCGATGCCCATGCCGCGCGCATCGATCCAGGCCAGATAGGTCGCCTCCACCGGCGTCGTTGCCAGCGCCGGCTGCGCCTCGACGAACCGCTCGACCATGCGCGCGTTGCCGCGCAGGTAGGCGAGGAGCTCGTGCCGCCACGGTTCGCCCTCGCGCAAGGCCGCTTCGCAGGCCACCAGGCCGAGCGTGTTCACGTGCGGCACGATGCCGTCCATCGCCGCGCGGAATGCGCGCCGCAGCCCGGCATCGGGAATCACGGCGAAGGCGCAGCCGAGCCCCGGCACGTTGAAGGTCTTCGAGGGCGCCATGAGCGTGATGCTGCGCCGCGCGGCACTCTCTGACATCGTCGCGAAGGGCCGGTGGCGGCGCTCGGGATCGAGCACGAGGTCGCAGTGGATCTCGTCGGAGCAGACGACGAGGTCGTGCTTCTCGGCCAGCGCCAGCACTTGCTGCAGTTCGTCTTCGCGCCAGGCTCGGCCGACCGGGTTGTGCGGATGGCAGAGCAGGAACAGCCGCGCGCCGCCGGTGCATAGGACGGCGTCGGTGCCGGCCCAATCCCAACCCCAGCCTTCCTCTTCGCGCACCAGCGGTGCGCTGATCGCGCGGCGCTGCGAATGTGCGGGCGCAGTCAAGAAGGGCGGGTAGACCGGCGTGGCGGTGAACACCGCCTCGCCCGCGCCGCCCACCGCGCGGCAGGCGACGTTGAGTCCCGTGACGAGTCCCGGCAGCCAGACGATCCAACCGGGATCGATGCGCCAGGCGTAGGAACGTTCGAGATGCCCGACGACCGACTCGACGAGTGAGGGCCACGGCTGCCCGTAGCCGAAGACGCCATGCGCCACGCGCCGCTGCAGGGCTTCCTGCACCGCCGGCGGCGCCGCGAAATCCATGTCGGCGACCCACAGCGGGATGACGTCGCGCCCCGCGTACAAGTTCCACTTGATGCTGTCGCGGAATTCGCCGCCGGCGCGGTCGATGGGGCGGTCGAAATCGAACATCCGGGCGTCAGCGCGAGGCCTCGATGAGCTTGCGGTAGAGCGCAACCACCTGGTCAACCTGGGCGTCGTTCGGGCGCTTGACCGGGAGATCGGCCAGAACCTGCTGGATGCGCTCGACATCGCGCTGCTCGAACAGCGCCGACAGCAGGAAGAGTTCCGGGTTGAGGTCGTTGGCTTCGGCCCAGTCGCGCAGTTGGCGGTAGGTGGCGAGGATCTTTTCCACGGTGGCGGGGGAGGGCAGGCCGCGCAACCGCACCGCGCCCGCGCGGCCCTGGCTGTCCAGCGTTGGCGTCTTCGCGATCTGCTTCACCATGATGTCCGGCAGCGTGCGCGCTTCCGGCTCCGGCAGGCCGGTGGCCTTGCTGGCGCCGGTGCCGATCTCGAGGCGACCGTCACCGCGCCACGTTTCCTGGCGCCCGCTTTCGAAATAGACGATTTGGACGCGGGCAGCGGCAAGCGTCAGGCGGTCGCCGCTCTTCAACTTGACGAAGGCCGGCACCGGCTTCGGTCCGTGCAGCGACGCGGCGCGCGCGACATTGCCCTCGACGACGGTGATCAACGCCACGTCGTCGGACTCCTCGGCCTGCGCGGCCGCGGTGCACAGCAGGGCGGTTAGCACGAAAGCGAAACGGCGCAAGCGAATCGCGGGAAGCTGCATGGTCATTCCTCGCTGGAAAGGATGGGAGAAATTGTAGCTGCGGCGGCGCAAGCCGTTTCGGCGATGCCGACGATCTCGTACGCGTCCACCGGCTGCACGCGCCCCTTGACGGTCAAGGCGTGCAGCGCGCCGGTGAGCGCTGCGCCGTTGGCGGCACCAACGGTGGCCGCGCTGGCCAGGATGCAGCAGCCGGCTTCCTTCGTCTTGCCCTCGAGCCGCGAGGCTAGGTTCACCGTGTCGCCGATCGCCGTGTACTCCATGCGCGCCTTCGAGCCGATGTTGCCCACGACGGCCTCGCCGGTGTGGATGCCGATACCGACCGCGAACTCGGGCAGACCGCGATCAGGGAAGCGCGTCTGCATCCAGCCGCGGAAGTCCGCTGCAACCGCGCGCATCGCGACCGCCGCGCGCAGGGCTCGCAGCGCGTGGTCGGGCTGCGGCAGCGGCGTGCCGAACTCGGCCATCACCGCGTCGCCGATGAACTTGTCGATGCTGGCGCCCTCGGCCAGCAGCGCCGCGCAGACGCGCTCGAAGTAGACGTTGAGCATTTCCACCACCTCGCGCGCAGACAGCTTCTCGCTGATCGAGGTGAAGTTGCGGATGTCGGAGAACAGGACCGTGATCTGCTGCGACTCGCCGCCCAGCGCCGGCAGGTCGGGCGAGGCCAGCAGGCGCTTCACCACCTGCTTCGAGACGTAGCGGCCGAACAGCGAGCGGATCAGTGCGCGCTCGCGCTGCTCGTGCGTGAGGCGCAGCAAGGCGAGGCCCGCCAGCACGATGGCCATGCCGACGTGCAAATGCGCGATCGGGAAATGGACGTCGCGCAGGAACAGCAGCCATGCGGCGCCCGTAGCCGCGCCGGCCGCCCCGATCAGCGTTGTTGCGGCGCCCCAGGGCGGCAGACGCACGCCGACGAGCGACAGCACGCCGAAGACGAGCGCGAACAGGCCGACGCGCGCCCAGGCCGGGGGGACGGTGGCGAAGCTGCCGCCGAGCAGCGTTTCGACGATGTTGGCCTGGATCTCGGCGCCGAACATCAGGCGGTTGGCGCCGACCAGGCTGGTCGAGTAGGGCGTCGGATGCACGTCGTTCATGCCAGCGAAGCCTGCGCCGACGATCACCACCTTGCCGGCCAGCGCTTTCACTTCGGGCAGCGAGAGGGCGTCCGGCCGCAGCAGCGTGGCGAACGACACCGGATGGAAGCTGCCCGGCGGGCCGACATAGGCGATCGGCAGCGTGTCTGCTGTCAAGCTGCGTCCGCCGAAGGCGAAGCGCTCGCCGTGCGGGTCCTGACCGGTCGCCAGCGCGGCGGCCAGCCCGGCGAAAGTCAGCCGCGGCAGGCCCTGTTCCCGCGCATAGGCGCTGACCGGCTCGGCGACGGCGAAGCGCCGCACCGTGCCGTCGGCGTCGTCGCGCAGGTTGGCGAGCCCGATCGCTGCGCTCATGTCCATGTCGGGCAGCGCCAGCAGGTAGTCGGGGCTCGGCAACACGAACTGCCCGGCGTCGGCGCCGTCGCCGATGCGGAAGCCGGAGAGCACCACGCCGCCGCGATGGATTTCCTCGCGGAAGGCGCGGTCGTAGTCGCGCGAGGCTTCGCCGGCGTGCAGGCCGAGCTTGGCGATCCAGCGCTCGGGACTGCCGCTGAAGATGAAGTCGACGGCGACGAGGCGGGCGCCGGCGGCGCGCAGGGTCGCCAGCGCGGTGGCAAATTCCGGCGTCCAGAACGCAAGCGGCTCGTCGGGGCGCGCGTTCAGCGTCCGGTCGTCGATGGCGACCAGCGCCGTGTGCTGCGGTTCGCGTCGCTCTCCGGCCAGCCGGTGCCAGGCGTCCGAATAGAGGTATTCGAGGCGCTGCGCCACGCCGCTGCGATAGAGGCCTTCGGCAGCGAAGGTCGCCAGAAGCGCCGCCGCGATCGCCAGCGCCCAGGTCTGGCGGCTCAGCTGGCGCAGGCGCTCGATCATCGTGAGCCTTCTATCCCAGGAACAGCGGGTAAGCGGGATTCCTCGACTCGTCCCAGTGGCGATAGCCGAGGTTCCTGAGGAAGGCATGGAACTCCCGCATTTCCTTCGGCGGCACCTGCATGCCCACCAGCACGCGGCCGTAATCCGCCCCATGGTTGCGGTAGTGGAACAGGCTGATGTTCCAGCCCGCGCTCATCTTGCCGAGGAAGTTCGCCAGCGCGCCGGGGCGTTCCGGGAACTCGAAGCGATAGACGAGTTCGTGGTCGACCTGCGGCGCGTGGCCGCCAACGAGGTGGCGGATGTGCAACTTGGCCATCTCGTCGTCGGTGAGGTCCAGCGTCGCGTAGCCGTTGCGGCGCAGATCGGCGATCAGCTTTCTCGCCTCGGTGCGATGGGCGATCTGCACGCCGACGAAGACATGCGCCTCCGCCGCGTCGTAGTAGCGGTAGTTGAACTCGGTGATGTTGCGCGCGCCGATCAGCTCGACGAACTTCTTGTAGGCGCCGGGCGTCTCGGGCAGCGTGACGGCGAGCACGGCCTCGCGCTGCTCGCCGACCTCGGCGCGCTCGGCGACGAAGCGCAGGCGGTCGAAGTTCATGTTGGCGCCCGAGGCGACGGCGACGAAGGTCTGGCCCTTCGCCTTGTGCGCCTTCGCCCACTTCTTGGCGCCGGCCACCGCCAGCGCGCCGGCGGGCTCGAGGATGGAGCGCGTGTCCTCGAACACGTCCTTGATCGCCGCGCAGATGGCGTCGGTGTCGACGAGCACCATGTGGTCGACGTGTTCGCGGCAGAGGCGGAAGGTTTCCTGGCCGACGTACTTGACCGCCGCGCCGTCGGCGAACAGGCCGACCTGTTCGAGCCGGATGCGCTTGCCGGCGCGCAGCGACTGGTCCATGGCATCGGCGTCGACGGCCTCGACGCCGATGATCTTGGTCTCGGGCCGCAGCCGCTTGATGTAGGCCGCGACGCCGGAGATCAGGCCGCCGCCGCCGATGGTGCAGAAGACGGCGTCGATCGGTTCGGGGTGCTGGCGCAGGATTTCCAATCCGATGGTGCCCTGACCGGCGATCACATCGGGATCGTCGTAGGGATGCACGAAGGTGAGCTTGCGCTTCTTCTCGAGCTCGAGCGCCGCGGCATAGGCTTCGTCGTACGATTCGCCGGCAAGCACCACTTCGACCATGTGGCCGCCATGTTTCCTGACGGCGTCGATCTTGATCTGCGGCGTCGTCGTGGGCATCACGATGACCGCGCGGCAGCCGATCCGGTGCGCCGACAGCGCGACGCCCTGCGCGTGGTTGCCGGCCGAGGCGGCGATGACGCCGCGCTTCTTCTGCGCCGCGGTCAGGTGGGCCATCTTGTTGTAGGCGCCGCGCAGCTTGAAGGAAAACACCGGCTGCATGTCCTCGCGCTTGAGCAGCACGCGGTTGCCGGTGCGCGCAGAGAGGCCGGGTGCGAGCTCGAGCGGCGACTCGATGGCGACGTCGTAGACGCGGGCGTTGAGGATCTTCTCGAGGTAATCGGGGTGCATGGCCGGGACGACAGGCATGGGGTTCGGCAGCGCAGGGTAACATGCGCCGATGGAATGGTTAATGCGCCCGGACGTCGGTCTGGCGGGCCTGTTTCTCTCGAGTTTCCTCTCCGCCACGCTGCTGCCCGGCAGTTCGGAGGCGCTGCTGTTCGCGGTGCTGCGCATCCATCCCGAGCAGGCCGGGCCGGCACTTGCGCTGGCCACGCTGGGCAACACGCTGGGCGGCATGACGACCTACGGCATGGCGCGTCTGGTGCCGCAGCACCTCGCCGAGCGGCCGCTCGCGTTGGCCCGCCGCTGGGGTGCGCCGGTGCTGGTGCTCGCCTGGGCGCCGGTGATCGGTGACCTGCTGTGCGCGGCGGCCGGCTGGCTGCGCCTGCCGTGGTTCGCCAGCGCGGTGTGGATGGCATTGGGCAAGGCCGCGCGCTACGCCGCCATCGCCTGGCTGACGCTGGGTGTCGTCGGCGACACCCTCACTGCCGCAATTTGACAGACGCGCCATGCGCGCTTAATCTTCCTCCGTGCGCCGAGTTGACTCAGCTTGCGGGCGCCTAATAAATGCGGCTAAAGCGAGGAGCCAGAACCCGGTCCGCGCTTTTCGCCGACCGGGTTTTTTCATTGGAAAGAAGAATGGCGAGTGGAGCAGGGGTAGGCATCGTCGAGTCGCAGCGCGCGCGCTTCGAGGCGCCATTGCGGCTGCGCTCGGGCGCGACGCTGCCGGGCTTCGAACTGGCGTTCGAGACCTACGGCCGGCTTAACGCGGCGAAGTCCAACGCGATCCTCGTCTGCCATGCGCTCTCCGGCCATCACCACGTCGCCGGGCGCTACGCCGGCGCCGAGAACAACCTCGGCTGGTGGGACAACATCGTCGGCCCGGGCCGTCCGTTGGACACCGACCGCTTCTTCATCGTCGGCGTGAACAATCTTGGCGGTTGCCACGGTTCCACCGGTCCGGGCTCCATCAACCCGGCCACCGACAAGCCCTGGGGGCGCGACTTCCCGATCGTCACCGTGGATGACTGGATCGAAGCCCAGGCGCGGTTGGCCGATCATCTGGGCATCGACCAGTGGGCGGCCACCATCGGCGGCAGCCTCGGCGGGATGCAGGCGATGCAATGGACGATCCAGCAGCCCGAGCGCGTGCGCCATGCGCTGGTGATCGCCGCGGCGCCGAAGCTCTCGGCCGAGAACATCGCCTTCAACGAGGTTGCGCGCCAGGCGATCCTGTCCGATCCCGACTACCTCGCCGGCAAGCGCCCCGAGCGCGGCCTCCGGCTCGCGCGCATGCTGGGCCACATCACCTACCTGTCCGACGACCAGATGGCGGACA
Source organism: Ignavibacteria bacterium (assembly GCA_050259835.1). GTDB lineage: Bacteria > Pseudomonadota > Gammaproteobacteria > Burkholderiales > Rhodocyclaceae > Nitricoxidireducens. The sequence goes on from JBLNBJ010000137.1 coordinate 7,458, forward strand.
AGTTCGGCCGGCGGCTGCGCCACGGCGAATACAAGTACGGCTTCGACGTCGAGTTCGAGGTCGAGTCCTACCTGCGCTACCAGGGCGACAAATTCGCCGGCTGGTTCGATGCCGACACCTACCTGCGCATGACGAAGGCGCTCGACTACTACGATCCGGCGGCGGCCTGCGGCGGCGACCTTGCCGCGGCGCTGGCGCAGGCGAAAGCGAAGTTCCTCGTCGTCTCCTTCACCACCGACTGGCGCTTCTCGCCCGAGCGCTCGCGCGAGATCGTCCATGCGCTGGTGAAGAACCGGCAGGACGTCGCTTACGCGGAGATCGAAAGCCAGCACGGCCACGACTCCTTCCTGATGGAGAATGCGCATTACCACGGCGTGATCGCCGCCTACCTCTCCAACGTGAAGACATGACCAATACGCTGGGACGTCCCGACTTCGAGGCCATCGCCGGCTGGGTGCAGCCCGGCGAGAGCGTGCTCGACCTCGGCTGCGGCGACGGCGCGCTGCTCAAGCTGCTGGAACGCGAACGCGGTGCGCGCTGTTGGGGCGTCGAGATCGACCCGGACAACGTGGTCGCGGCGGTGGCCAACGGCGTGAACGTGATCCAGGGCAACCTCGAGAGCGGCCTTGCCGGCTTCGAGGACCGCGCCTTCGACCACGTCGTGCTGTCGCGCACGCTGCAGACCGTGCGCCACACCATGGGCATCCTGGAGGAGATGCTGCGCGTCGGCCGCGAGGCGGTGGTGTCCTTCCCCAACTTCGCCTACTGGAAGAACCGCATGGCGGTGATGAACGGACGCATGCCGGTGTCCGAAGACCTGCCCTACCAGTGGTTCGACACGCCCAACGTTCGCTTCTTCACCATCGCCGACTTCGACGCGCTGTGCCAGCAGATGGGCGTCGTCGTGCGCGAGCGCATGGTGCTCGACGACGAAGGTCGGCGTGTCGCCGAAGAAGAAAACTTCCTCGGCAGCCTCGCCGTCTATCGGCTGAAGCGGTAAGCCGAGGTGGCCGTGCCCCACTGGCTTGCCGTGCTGCTGACGCGCCGGATGGCGATTTGCATCGTCACCGGCTTCACGTCGGGCCTGCCGCTGTTCCTGATCTTCAACCTGCTGCCGGCGTGGCTGCGCACCGAGGGGCTGGACCTCAAGACCATCGGCGCGTTCGCGCTGATCCAGATTCCCTACACCTGGAAGTTCGTCTGGGCGCCGCTGCTCGACCGCTACTCGCTGCCGGCGCTCGGACGCCGGCGCGGCTGGATGCTGCTGACGGCGATCGGCGTGCTCGTCGCCATCGGCCTGCTCGGCGAACGCGCGCCCGGCGAGGATCTCACCGCCGTGGTGTGGCTGTCGGTGGCGCTGGCCTTTCTCTCGGCGACGCTCGACATCGTGCTCGACGCCTACCGGCGCGAGTTGCTGTCGGATGAGGAGTTGGGGCTGGGCAACGCCATCCACGTCAACGCCTACAAGGTGGCGGGCCTCGTGCCCGGCTCGCTGTCGCTGTTCCTCGCCGACCGATTGCCGTGGGATGCCGTGTTCTGGATCACGGCGGCCTTCATGCTGCCCGGCGTCATCTTGGCGCTGGGCGTTTCCGAGCCGCACCGCGCGGCGCCGCCAAAGACGCTGCGCGAGGCGATCGTCGAGCCCTTCCACGAGTTCATCACGCGTTACGGCTGGAAGAGCGCGCTGCTGACGCTGGCCTTCATCTTCTTCTACAAGCTCGGCGACTCGCTGTGCACTTCGCTGGCGACGCCGTTCTACCTCGACATGGGTTTCTCCAAGACCGACATCGGGCTGGTGGCGAAGAACGCGGGCCTGTGGCCCTCGGTGATCGGCGGGTTGCTCGGCGGGCTCTGGATGGTGAAGCTCGGCATCAACCGAGCGCTGTGGATCTTCGGCGTCGTGCAGGCGGCGGCGATCCTCGGCTTTGCCTGGCTCGCGGCGGCCGGCCACCACGACCTGATCGGCGCGCCCGAGCGGCTGCAGCTCGCGTTGGTGATCGGGCTCGAGGCGCTCGGCGTCGGGCTCGGCACGGCGGCCTTCGTCGCCTTCATCGCGCGCGCCAGTCATCCGGCCTACACGGCGACGCAGATTGCGTTGTTCACCAGCCTGATGGCGGTGCCGCGCACTTTCATCAACGCCACTGCCGGCTGGCTGGTCGAGACGCTCGGCTGGCCGACGTTCTTCATGCTGTGCTTCGTGCTGGCCGTGCCCGGCATGCTGCTGCTGTTCCGCGTGGCGCCGTGGTCGGCCGCGAAGTATGATTCGCCGTCGAACGAGCAAGGTCGCGGGTAGCGCATGGCAGACGAGTGGAAGGAAAAGCAGGCGAAGCTCCTGGAGGAGATCGAGGCGTTTTCGCGTACGAATCCCAACCTGGCGGCGATCAACGCCGAGGAAAAGCGCGCGCCGAAGGCGGCAGCGCCCACGCCCCAGCAGGCGGCGCCGAAGCAGACCGCCGTGCCGCCGCCCCAACCGGCCGCCGTTGCACCGGCGGCGCCCGCGCCGCAAGCGAGCGGCAGCCTGCTGGAAAAGCTCAAGCGCGAGGCGCAGGCCAAGCGCATGACGGACAGCCAGGTGCTTGCCGACCAGGGACAGACGCGGCGCGCCATCAGCGAAGCGCTGCAGGCCACCTTCCAGTACCTGCGAGAATTCTGCGAGCAGCTGAACGTGCTGAAGCCGGCCTATCCGGTAGCCTACAACGTGCTGAGCCTCGCGCAGATGGAGGGTCTCGTCTGGCAGGAAGGGCGCACCGACTACCGGCTGGTGCCCGAGGCCAAGGACGAGCGCCTGTTCGAGCAGGTGACCCTGCGCTTCCGCCTCGCCGCCGACCGGAAGTTCAGCATCGAGCGCGAGAATCCGGCGCATCAGGCTTTCCGCACCGCGCTGCTCGAAGCGAACATCGCCTTCCACGAAGAGGAATTCCGCAACCAGAAAGGCCATGTGGAGCGCGCGGTCTATACCTTCCCGGCGGAGGTGAAGGCGGGGCTCGCGTTCACCGCCGATTACCAGGCGGGCGACGTGCGCCTGCTGACACGCAACATCCGGCGCTTCGGCGCCGCCGAGTACCGCCTGCCGTTCGAGGCGCTCAACCAGGAAGCCTTCGAGGAGATCGGTCGTCTGGTGCTCGGCGAGGAGAACCGCGTCGACAAGATGTTCCGCCGCGTCGCGTGATTTGCGCGCTCGCCACACACCGCCATCCGGCACGCGCCCCCGTTCAACTTTTCGCAGGGTGCGTCGTTATACTGAATACGTCCGCAGTTTCGGACGCAAGGAGCCGGACATGATCAGGGTGATGGACATGAGCACGGGCAAGATCATCGAGCACGAGTTCGGTGGGTTCGAAGAAGAGGTGTTGAACGCCGGCTGGCTGCCCCCGCAGCCGGAACTGCAGCTCGGTCTGCAGGAGGTTCATGCCGCGGCCGCGACGCCGCGCGAAATCGACGCCGCTTCCTACCTCGACCTCGTCTACCGCAGCCAGGAATAGATTCCTCGCGCGCGGCAGTAAAGTCGCACGGCCCAAGGCGCCCGCGTGATGCGGGCGTTTTGCTTTTATGGGCCGCTCTTATGAGCCTATAAGGAGTGCGTCCTGTCGCCGCGCGCGAAGCCCAACAGCGGTGCCTCGATGCCGCGGCCGCAGACGATCGCCTTGAAAAGTTCGCCCATTTCGCCCGGGGCCATGAGCACTTGAATCGCACCCAAGGTCTTGGCGGCGTCGCCGCCTTCGGCCTGTCGTGCCGCGAGCAGTTCGCCGATGCCGCAGTTGAGGAGGAAGCTCGACTGCGTCGTGTAGCCGAGGACATCGAGGCCGGCGCCGTGCGCCGCTTCGGCGACGGCGGTGAAATCCACGTGCGTCGTGATGTCGGAGAGTCCCGGCCACCAGAAGGGGTTCTCGTGCGCGCGATGGCGGTAGTGGCAGCGCAGGGTGCCGCCGCTGCGCTGCGGGTGGTAATACTCGTCGCGCGGAAGGCCGTAATCGATCAGCAGCAGCGCGCCGCGCTCGAGTCGGCGGCCCCACTCCGCCACCCAGGCGCGCGCGATCGGCGCGACTTCGCTGATGTAGGGCGCGGCGACGGGCAATTCGATGACCAGCGCCTGCAGCTTCCCGTCGGCCGGACGTTCGGCCCAGCGGAAGCCGGCCTCGTCGTCCACGGCGACGCCGCGTTCCATCAATCCCTCTTCCCGCCACGCCAGCACCTGGACCGGCATGGCGTCGAGCAATTCGTTGGCCACCACGCAGCCCGAAAAGCTTTCCGGCATCGCGGCCAGCCACTCGACGCGATCCGCCAGTTCGGGAATCTCCCGCGCGATGGTCTCGCGCTGGCGGGCGCGCAGCTCGCCGGAAAGCTCGAGGATCAAGTAGCGCTCCGGTGCGGCGTCGAGTTCGGCCAGCCCGCGCAGCAGGTCGGCGGCCAGCCGGCCGCTGCCGGCGCCGGCCTCGAGGACGACGGGCGCGGATGCCGCCATGACTTGCGCGACCTGGCGCGCCAGCGCGAAGCCGAACAGCGGCGTGAGTTCAGGCGCGGTGACGAAATCCCCGTCTGCGCCGAATTTCTGCGAGCCGCCGGCGTAATAGCCGAGGCCATGCTCGTAGAGCGCCAGTTCCTGGAATCGGGCGAAGGAAATCCAGCCACCGGCAGCGGCGATTTCGCCGGCGATGCGCGAACAGAGTTGCCGGCTTGCAGCCTGGGCGTCTTCAGGTGGAATGGGCAGCGCGTCCATGGGACCGCGCATTTTGCCACCAAGCGTCCTTGCAAGGCGGCGCTTCGGCGCCGCGGAAGGTCAGGCCGGCAGGCGGGTGGCGAACCAGAGGCCGGCGAGCAATACGGCCAGCAGCGGCAGTTCCGGGCAGAAGACCTGCACGGCGGTTCTTACGATCTTTTCCATTCGGATCCCCTCCGGATCATTCGAGCTCGGCGTCTTGGAGTCTGGTTCTTGTTGTGCCCCGGAGTATAACCATGGCGATACGAATTGAAATCGGGGAAAGATGATTTGATTCGTCGGAAATTTCCCACCCGGGAAGGCGGGGGAGGGGCTCAAAGGATTCCGGATGTGACATCATCCGCGGCCATGTCCCATTCCGCAGATCTTGAACGCCGTTTCGGCGGCATGTCGCGCCTGCATGGCGCCGAGGGGGCGGCGCGCATCGCGGCCGCCCATGTCTGCGTCGTGGGTATCGGCGGCGTGGGCTCCTGGGCGGCGGAGGCGCTGGCCCGCTCGGGCGTCGGTCGCCTGACGCTGATCGACCTCGATCATGTCGCCGAATCGAACATCAACCGCCAGGTCCATGCGCTGGGCGCGACGCTCGGCATGGCGAAGGTGCTCGCCATGCGCGACCGCATCGCCGACATCAACCCGCACTGCGAGGTGACGTGCGTCGAGGAGTTCGTCACGCCCGACAACGTCGCGCAATGCCTGCCCGCCTGCGACGGCGTCGTCGACGCCATCGACCAGGTGCGCGCCAAGGCGGCCCTGATCGCCCATTGCCGTCGCGCGAAGATCGCCCTGGTGACCACCGGGGGCGCAGGCGGCCGCAGCGATCCCACGCAACTGCGCATCGACGACCTTTCGCGCACCGTGCAGGACCCGCTCGCCTCGAAGCTGCGCGCAAGACTGCGCAAGGAGTATGGTTTCCCGCGCGATCCGAAGAAGAAATTCGGCGTCGCCTGCGTGTTTTCGCCCGAGCCGCTGCAGCGCCCGCAAGGCGGCGCCTGCGATCTCGACGAAGCCGGCCTGCATGGGCTCAACTGCGCGGGCTACGGCTCCTCCGTTTGCGTCACCGCGGCCTTCGGTCTGGCCGCAGCCGCGCGAATCCAGGCGCTTATACTTCGCGCATGACTGCCGCTCCCGTCGTTCTCATCACCGGCGCCGCGCGCCGCATCGGCGCCGAGATCGCCCGCGCGCTGCATGCGGCGGGCGCGGACGTGATGCTCCATTACCGCAACTCGGCGGCGCCGGCACTCGAACTGGCGGCTGAACTCAATGCGCTGCGGCGCGATTCCGCTGCGACGATGGCGACGGCGCTCGAAGAGACCGCGGCGGCCGGCCGGCTGGTGGGCGCGGCGATCGAGCGCTTCGGACGGCTGGATGCGCTGGTCAACAACGCGTCGGCCTTCTTCGCCACGCCGGTCGGCGGCATCGACGAACGTGCCTGGGACGCGCTCGTCGGCAGCAACCTCAAGGCGCCGCTGTTCCTCGCGCAGGCGGCCGCGCCGCATCTCGCGGCGAGCGCGGGCAGCATCGTCAACATCGTCGACGTGCATGCCGAGCGGCCGCTCAAGGGCTACCCGGTGTACTGCGCGGCCAAGGCCGGCCTGCTCGGACTGACGCGCGCGCTGGCGGTAGAATTGGCGCCGCAGGTGCGCGTCAACGCGGTGGCCCCCGGCGCCATCGAATGGCCGCAGAGCGGCGACGATTTTCCGCCCGCCGAGCGCGCCGCCATCGTCGACCACACCCTGCTCAAGCGGATCGGCACGCCCGCCGACATCGCCCGTACCGTGAAATTCCTGATCTTCGATTCACCCTACATCACCGGCCAGGTCATCAACGTCGATGGCGGCCGCACCGCGCACCTATGAACGCCCCACTGACGGCCAAGCAGGCCGAGAAGCTCGCCTTCGAGAACAACAAGCTGGCCAAGCGCCTGCGCCGCGAAGTCGGCCAGGCCATCGTCGACTACAGCCTGATCGAGGAAGGCGACAAGGTCATGGTCTGCCTGTCGGGCGGCAAGGACTCCTTCGCCATGCTCGACCTGCTGCTGTTCCTCCGCGACAAGGCGCCGGTGCATTTCGACGTCGTCGCGGTGAACCTCGACCAGAAGCAGCCGGGCTTTCCGGCCGAGGTGCTGCCCAACTACCTGAAGGGCCTCGGCATCCAGTACCACATCGAGGAGCAGGACACCTACTCGATCGTCAAGCGCGTGGTGCCCGAAGGCAAGACCACGTGCGCGCTTTGCTCGCGGCTGCGCCGCGGCGTGCTCTACCGCGTCGCCGGCGAACTCGGCGCCACCAAGATCGCGCTGGGACATCATCGCGACGACATCGTGGCGACGCTGCTGCTCAACATGTTCTTCGGCAGCAAGCTCAAGACCATGCCGCCCAAGCTCGTTTCCGACGACGGCAAGCACGTCGTCATCCGCCCGATGGCGTACTGCCGCGAGAAGGATCTCGCCGCCTGGGCCGAGTACCGCCAGTTTCCGATCATTCCCTGCAACCTCTGCGGCAGCCAGCCCAACCTGCAGCGCCAGCAGATCAAGCAGATGCTGATCGACTGGGACAAGCGCTTCCCCGGCCGCGTCGACTCGATGTTCCGCAGCATGGCCACCATCGTGCCTTCGCACATGATGGACCGGCGCCTGCACGACTTCGCCGCCGTCAGGGCGACCGGCGCCGCCGATCCAGACGGCGACCATGCCTTCGACGGCGACGAACTGCCGTCCGCCGCCCCGATTTCCCTCGATCTCTGATCGGAGCAACTATGACAACGATCGCACTCCCCGACAAAGTCGTTTCGCTTCCCGCGCCGCGCCGCGTGCTGATGGGCCCCGGCCCTTCCGACATCCATCCGCGCGTGCTCAAAGCGCTCGGCCAGCCCGTCATCGGCCATCTCGACCCGGCCTGCGTGGCGATGATGGACGACCTGAAGCGCCTGCTGCGCTACGCCTTCCAGACGAACAACGAGCTCAGCTTCGCCGTCTCAGGCCCCGGCTCGGTCGGCATGGAGACCTGCTTCGTGAACCTCGTCGAGCCCGGCGACAAGGTGATCGTCTGCCGCAACGGCGTGTTCGGCGGCCGCATGATCGAGAACGTGCAGCGCGCCGGCGGCACTGCCGTCGTCGTCGAGGACACCTGGGGCGAGCCGGTCGATCCGCAGAAGGTCGTGGACGCCCTCAAGCAGAACCCCGACGCGAAGATCGTCGCCTTCGTGCATGCCGAGACGTCGACGGGCGCGCAGTCGGACGCCGCCGCCATCGCCGCGGCGGCGAAGCAGCATGGCTGCCTGGTGATCGCGGATACCGTCACGTCGCTCGGCGGCACCCCGGTGCTGCTCGACGCCTGGGGCATCGACGCCACCTACTCGGGCAGCCAGAAATGCCTGTCGTGCACGCCGGGCCTCTCGCCCGTTTCGTTCTCGGCGCGCGCCGTCGAGAAGATCCGCGCGCGCAAGACCAAGGTGCAGAGCTGGTTCATGGACTTGAACCTGGTGCTCGAATACTGGGGCGGCGCCGCCAAGCGCACCTACCACCACACGGCACCCGTGAACAGCCTGTTCGCGCTGCACGAGTCGCTCGTCATGCTCGCCGAGGAAGGGCTGGAAAAGGCCTGGGCGCGGCATCGCAACAATCATCTCGCGCTGAAGGCGGGCTTCGAGGCGATGGGCTTGAAGTTCGTCGTGCGCGAGGACGCGCGCCTGCCGCAACTGAATGCCATCTACGTGCCGGAAGGCGTCGCCGATGCCGAGGTGCGCGCGCGCCTGCTGGCCGAGTACAACGTCGAAATCGGCGCCGGCCTCGGTCCGCTGGCCGGCAAGGTCTGGCGCTTCGGGCTGATGGGCTATTCGAGCCGCCCGGAGAACGTTCTGCTGTGCCTGTCGGCGCTGGAGTCCGTGATGGCGAGCGGCGGACATGCGGTCCAGCCGGGCGCCGCCGTGGCCGCAGCCGAACGCGCCTATGCCGCGCAGGGAAGCGCGGTGGCCTGAGCGCGGATCGTGTCCACGAAAAAGCCGGCCCGCGGGCCGGCTTTTTGTTGGGTGCTGACGTCCCTTACTTCTTCGCGTCGGCTTCGCACTTCTTCATGAAGGCGGCCTTGGCGGCGCCGGCGAGCGGCTTGCCGTTCTTGCCGACGGCCTTCTCTTCGCAGTTGCCCGCGGCGGCGGGCTTGGCGGCCGCGGCCTCGCACTTCTTCATGAAAGCGCCCTTGGCGGCACCGGCGAGCGGCTTGCCGTTCTTGCCGACGGCCTTGGCTTCGCAATCGCTGGCCGGCGCGGCGGGCGCGTCGGCGGCGAGGGCGACGTTGATGGCAAACAGGGAGGCGAGACCGGCGAGGATCAGTTTGTTCATGCTTTTCTCCTTCGTGAGCAAGCGGGGTTGAGTAAACGGGTGTCGGGTCAACTCATGCTGCCGTCGTCGCCGCTTTCAAGGGCGACTTGCTGGCGATCGAGGAACTCCTGCATGCTGTCGATGCCGCGCAGATAAAGGATAGTCGCTCGCACGGCGGCTTCAAGCAGAACCGCAAGGTTGCGACCGGCGGCCACCGGCAGCACCACCTTGCGGATCGGCACGCCGAGGATGGTTTCGGTGTGCGCGTCGAGCGGCAGGCGCGCGAGCTCGGGCACGCCGGGATGCGGGCGCTGCAGGTGCACAATCAGCTTCAATTTCATCTTGCGCCGGCAGGCGGTTTCGCCGAACACCGTGCGGATGTTCAGGAGGCCCAGGCCGCGCACTTCGAGGAAGTCCTTGAGGAGTTCCGGGCAGCGGCCTTCCAGCGCATCCGGCGCGACGCGCGAGACCTCGACGACATCGTCGGCGACAAGGCCATGGCCGCGCGAGATCAACTCAAGGCCGAGTTCCGACTTGCCGACGCCGGAGTCGCCGGTGATCAGCACGCCCATGCCGAGCACATCCATGAACACGCCGTGCAGCGTGATGGTCTCGGCGAGGTAGCGCGAAACATAGAGCCGCAGCGCGTCGATGACCACCGCGGCGGACTGCGGCGTGGTGAACAGCGGCGTGTCCGTTTCCTCGCAGGCATTACGGATGAGGTCGATGGCTTCGCAGCCGTCGGCGACGATCAGCGCCGGCGGCTGCGCCGCGACGATCTCGCCGATGTGATGCATCATCTTCTCGCCCGGATGCTGGTCCACCCAGGCGATTTCGGGCGAGCCGAGCACCTGCAGGCGATCGGGGTGGATCAGGTTCAGGTGTCCGACCAGGTCGGCCGGCGAGACGTCGTCGCGCGTGACTTCGATGACGCGGTTCAGCGTGCCGCAGACCCAAGAGAGCTGCAACCGGCTGCGGTTGCGCTCGAACAGCTGGGCGATGATCAGCTGGCGGACTGCCACTGCTCGAAGAGAGTGCGGATGGCGGCGGCATCCGGAGATGCCGAGAGCTGCTCACGGAAGCCGCGGTCGGAGAACATCTGCGCGAGTTCGGAGAGCAGCTGGAGATGGTGTTCGGTGGCGGCTTCGGGCACCAGCAGCACGAACAGCAGGCCGACGGGCTTGCCGTCGGGGGCGTCGAACTGCACGGGGGTGGCCAGGCGCAGGAAGGCGCCCTTGGCCTCCTTCAGGCCCTTGATGCGGCCGTGGGGGATCGCGATGCCCATGCCAAGCCCGGTGGAACCGAGCTTCTCGCGGGCGAACAGGGCGTCATAGACCTGGCTGCGGCCGATGCCCTGGTTGTTCTCGAAGAGGAGGCCCGCCTGCTCGAAAACGCGCTTCTTGCTGCTGGCGTCGAGATCGACGACGACGTTTTCGAGCGGCAGGAGTTTTGCGATCTGGTTCATCCTGGGATTCCGGCACCGGTAGGCTTCTACCCGGATTTGCGGGCGGAGTATAACCCCCGCCTGCCGGTGCGCGGAAACGCTATTCGGCGACCGTGGGCCTTTCGGCGTGATGGTTGTTGGTTTTTTCCTTGTGCTTCACGACCTGGCGGTCCAGCTTGTCGGCCACGGCGTCGATGGCGGCATAGAGGTCGGCATCGTCGGCGTCGGCGTAGATGTCCTTGCCGCGCACGTGCAGCGTGACTTCGGCCTTCTGCTTGAGCTTGGCCACGGACAGGATGACCTGAACGCTGGTGACATGGTCGAAGTGCCGGATCACGCGCTCGAGCTTGTTGGTCACGTAGTCGTGGAGGGCGGGGGTCACTTCGACATGATGTCCTGTGATTTTGAGGTTCATGATCTCTCCTTAGAGCGTCTTTCTCAGGTTGACCGGCGGAATGTTGAGCGACTCGCGGTACTTGGCGACGGTTCGCCGCGCGACCACGATGCCCTGTTCGCCGAGGATTTCCGCGAGTTTCGCGTCCGAGAGCGGCTTGTGGCCATCCTCGGCGCTTACCAGTTGCTTGATCAGCGCCCGGATCGCGGTGGATGAGGCAGCGCCGCCGGTATCGGTGGCGACGTGGCTGCCGAAGAAATACTTGAGTTCGAAGATGCCGCGCGGGCTGGCGAGGTACTTCTGCGTCGTCACGCGCGAGATGGTGGATTCATGGAGTTCGACGGTGTCGGCGATCTCGCGCAGCGTCAGCGGCCGCATGGCCACTTCGCCGTGGTCGAAGAAGGCGCGCTGGCGGTCGACGATCGCCTGCGTCACGCGCAGGATGGTGTCGAAGCGCTGCTGCACGTTCTTGATGAGCCACTTGGCTTCCTGCAGCTGGCCCGAGAGATTCGCGCCGCCGTTGCTGCGGCTCTTCTGCAGAAGATTCGCGTAGAGCCGGTTGATGCGCAGCTTCGGCATGGCATCGGGATTGAGGCTCGCCGTCCAGTTGCCGCGCACTTTGCGCACGATGGCGTCGGGAATGATGTAGCGGGTGTCGAGCGGCGAATACTGTGCGCCCGGCCGCGGATTGAGCGAGCGGATCAGCGATTGCGCTTCGCGCAGGTCGTCGTCCTCGCAGCCGAGCGCCTTCTTGATCTTGGCGAAGTCGCGGTTGGCGAGCTGCTCGAGGTGGTTCTTCACGACGGCGCGCGCGAGGTCGCGCGTGGCGCAGGGCGGCTCGTTGATCAGCTGCAGTTCGAGGCACTCGGCCGGGCTGCGCGCGCCGATGCCGGGCGGGTCGAGGTTCTGCAGGTGCTTGAGCGCGATGGCCAGTTCCTCGAGGATTTCCTCGCGATCTTCGCCGCCGCCGTCGGGCAGCACGTCGGCCAGTTCCTCGAGGCTCTGAGTCAGGTAGCCGTCGTCGTCGAGCGCTTCGATCAGGAAGCCCACCAGCGCGCGCTCGTGGGCCGACAGTTGCGTCATGGCGAGTTGCGCATTCAGGTGGTCGCGCAGGCTGGTGGCTGCCGCCTGGATCTCGCCGCTGTCGGCGTCGTTGTCGTCGTTGGGGTCGCGCGGGCCGTGACCGCCCGGCATTTCGATGCCCCAGTTCAGTTCGTCGCCGACCGGCCGGTCGTCCGCGCGGCCGTCGGCTTCGGCCACCGGCTGCGGCGTCGCCAAGGCGTCGGAGCCCGGCGTGTAGGGCACGGCCAGGCTCAGCGCGTCGCTCGGTTCGTCGCGCTCGAGCAGCGGGTTCTCCTGCAGCGCCTGCTCGATTTCCTGGTTGAGCTCAAGGGTCGACAGCTGCAGCAGCCGGATGGACTGCTGCAATTGCGGCGTCAGCGCGAGATGCTGGGAGAGCTTTAGTTGTAATGTCTGTCTCATGGGGCCAGGTCGGGCGCGCTACATCCGGAAGTGCTCGCCCAGATAGACCTTCCGCACATTTTCATTCTGGACGATTTCCTCGGGATGTCCAGCGGCCAGCACCTCGCCGGCATTGATGATGGTGGCGCGGTCGCAGATGCCCAGCGTTTCCCTGACGTTGTGGTCGGTAATCAGCACGCCGATGCCGCGTTCCTTGAGGAAGCGGATGATCTTCTGGATGTCGAGCACGGCGATCGGGTCGACGCCGGCAAAGGGCTCGTCGAGCAGGATGAAGCGCGGGTTCGTCGCCAGCGCGCGCGCGATCTCGACGCGCCGCCGCTCGCCGCCCGACAGCGCAATCGAAGGGGTTTTGCGCAGGCGCGTGATGTTGAATTCGTCGAGCAGCGAATTGAGTTCGGCCTCGCGCTTCTTCTTCGAGGGCTCCACGACCTCGAGCACGGCGCGGATATTCTGTTCCACCGTGAGGCCGCGAAAGATCGACGCTTCCTGCGGCAGATAGCCGATCCCCAACCGTGCGCGCTGATACATCGGCAGCTTGGTGACGTCGTGGCCATCGAGTTCGATGGCGCCGCGATCGGCCTTGATCAGGCCGGTGATCATGTAGAACACGGTGGTCTTGCCGGCGCCGTTGGGGCCGAGGAGGCCGACTGCTTCGCCTTTGCGCACATAAAGGCTGACGCCCTTCACCACTTTGCGGCCGACGAAACTTTTCTCGACGCCGTGGACGGCAAGGAGCGCCTTGCGCTCACTCGGCACCGCGCCGTTGCCGTCGGTACGCCGGCGCTGCGGTTGCGCAACCG
>JBLNBJ010000138.1:0-11523 GCA_050259835.1 Ignavibacteria bacterium
AGGTGCGAGCGCACGGCCTCGACCGCGGCCACCAGCACCCGGTCGCCGGCATCGTGGCCGAAGGCGTCGTTGACCTGCTTGAAGTGGTCGAGGTCGATGAACACGGCGGTGAGCGCGCTGCCGCTGCGGTTGGACAGGATGAACTGCAACTCCATCAGCTCTTCGCCGCTCTGGCGCGAGAAGCAGCCGGTCATGCCGTCGCGGATGGCTTCGCGCACCAGCACGATGATGAAGGCCAGCTGCGACAGGCCCGCGAGCGTGGACACGCCGGCGATCAGGACCATCAGCCAGAACGAGGCGGCGAAGGTCGGCCAGTCGAGCACGGCGACGCGGGTGACGGCGCCGAGCGCCTCCATGCCGAGCAGCGGCGAGATGAAGGCGAGCGCCTCGAGCAGCGTGAGCGGGAAGATCGACAGGCCCGCCAGCATGACGAACGGCAGGAAGGCGTAGCCGGTCGAGAACGCCGCCTGGATGCCCTCCAGGTGGAACTGCGTCATGTGGTGATGGCTGAACAGGAAGAAGGCCGTCGGGATGGCCATCAGCAGGGCGAGCGACCGGTAGGCGTCGCGCATAGTGTGCATCTTGCATGCCGACAGCATCACCATGGCGAAGGCGATAGTAGCGAACACGCGCGCGACGACCAGCGGCAGCCAGACTTCGCGCGGGAAGGCGGCCACATCGACGACGATCCACATCGGCGTCAACAGGGCGAACAGGCCCGCGATCAGCCGCACGCGGGAGACGATCATGGTCGTGCGGCGCTTGTCCAGCAGCGAGATGTGGTTGCGCGCGCGCACGAGCCAGCCGATCTCCTGGTCGCTCATTTCCACCAGGATCGTGGCCCACGCCTGATGCCACAGATTGTGCAGCGTCTTCTTCATGACTTGCGGGTCTGGGTCCGTTGCCTCGTTATGGGGAAGGGGTTCTAGCTTTCCCCCCGTGCGCAAACCCGGCATTGTACCTGCAACCGCCGCGCCCATCGAACGCCCCCCGGACGGCCCCGGATGGCGGCCTTCGGGGTCCGGCGCCGGCCTTGGCACGGGGTGCGAACGGGTATCATGTGCCCTCCATGTTCGCCTATATCGTCCGACGCCTGCTGTACGCCATTCCGATCCTGATCGGCGTCAATCTGGTGACTTTCGCGCTGTTCTTCGTCGTCAACACGCCCGACGACATGGCGCGCATGCAACTGGGCGTGAAGCGCGTCACGCCTGAGGCCATCCAGAAATGGAAGGCCGAGCGCGGCTACGACCGGCCGCTGCTGTGGGACGGCGCCGCGGCGGGGACCGACAAGCTGACGCAGACGATCTTCTTCCAGAAGTCGGCGCGGATGTTCGCCTTCGACTTCGGACGGGCCGACGACGGACGCGACATCGCGCGCGAGATCCGCAGCCGCATGGGGCCGTCGCTGGCCATCGCCGTGCCGGTGTTCGCGCTCGGGCTGTTCGCCGCCATCTGGTTCTCGCTGCTGCTGGTCTATTTCCGCGGCACCTACCTGGATGCCACCGGCGTGGTGCTGTGCGTCGCGATGATGTCGATCTCGGGTCTGTTCTACATCATCGGCGGCCAGTGGCTGGTATCCAAGATCTGGCACCTGGTGCCGATCTCGGGTTACGCCACGGGGCTCGATGCGGCGAAGTTCGTGATCCTGCCGGTGCTGGTCGCCATCGTCGGCGGCCTCGGCTCCTCCGCGCGCTGGTACCGCACCATCTTCCTCGAGGAGAGCACGCGCGACTACGTGCGCACCGCGCGCGCCAAAGGGCTCTCGGAGCGAGCCGTGCTGTTCGGCCATGTGCTGCGCAACGCCCTGATCCCCATCCTCACCGGCGTGGTGGTCGTGATCCCGACGCTGTTCATGGGCAGCCTGGTGATCGAATCATTCTTCGGGATCCCCGGCTTGGGCAGCTACACCATCGACGCCATCAACATGCAGGATTTCGCCGTGGTGCGCTCGATGGTGTTCATCGGCTCCTTCCTCTACATCATCGGCCTGCTGCTGACGGACATCTCGTACACGCTGGTCGACCCGCGGGTGAGGCTCGGCTGATGGGCAAGTTCGTGCTGCTCGGGTCGGATGCGCTGCTGTTTGCGCTGATCGCGGTCGTTGCGCTGGCGCTGTGGTGGGCGCGCAGCCAAGAGCATTTGCGCCACGCCATGGGCCGCGTGGCGGCGAGCGGCACCGGCATGGCGGCAGCCACGGTGCTCGCGGCCTTCCTGCTCGTCGCGGCGATCGACTCGGTGCACTACCGCCCGCGCCTCGAAGGGCGGCAGGACAACTATGCGGTGGACGTCGTCTCGGCGCTCGACGCGCTGCTGGCGCCGCTCAAGTCGCATACCGAGAAGACCTATTCCGCGCCGCTCGCGACGCATATGTTCGCGCGCGAAATGCAGGAGGATGGCGGCTGGGCCTATCCGCGGCTCAAGTACGGCGGCGCGCATCTGGGCAAGGACGAGGCCGGACGCGACGCCGACGTCGCCGGCACGGCGCTCGCCGGCCTGGCGTCCGGGGCGCTGCTCGCTGCGCTATTGTGGCTGGCGGCCGGCCCGCTACGGCGACGCCATCCGGCGGTGGCGTGGACGTCGGCCTTCGCGACGCTCGGCGCGATGCTGCTGGCGGCCGGTCCCATCGTCGCGCTGGCTCACGGCTATCACGTCTTCGGCACGGACAAGGTCGGCCAGGACGTGCTCTATCTCGCCCTCAAGAGCATCCGCACCGGCGTCGTCATCGGCACGCTGACAACGCTCATCATGCTGCCGGCAGCCGTCCTGCTCGGCATCGTGGCCGGCTACGTCGGCGGCTGGGTGGACGACGTTATCCAGTACCTCTACACCACGTTGAACTCGATTCCCGGCGTGCTCCTGATCGCGGCGGCGGTGCTGATGATGCAGGTGGTGATCGACACGCATCCGGGCTGGTTCGCGACCTCGGCGGAACGCGCCGACGCCCGCCTGCTGGCACTGTGCGCCATCCTCGGCGTGACCAGCTGGACGGGGCTGTGCCGCCTGCTGCGCGGCGAGACGCTCAAGCTGCGGGAGATGGAATACGTGCAGGCGGCGCGCGCCTTCGGCGTCTCGAAGCTCGCCATCATGCTGCGCCACATCCTGCCGAACTTGATGCACATCGTCCTGATCTCGCTGGTGATGGACTTCTCGGGCCTCGTGCTGGCCGAAGCCGTGCTGTCCTACGTCGGCATCGGCGTCGATCCCAACACCATCAGCTTCGGCACCATGATCAACGCGGCGCGACTGGAGCTCGCGCGGGAACCGATGGTCTGGTGGTCGCTGGCGGCGGCCTTCAGCTTCATGTTCGTGCTGGTCCTGGCGGCGAACCTGTTCGCGGACGTCGTGCGCGACGCCTTCGACCCGAGGGCCGTCTGATGGGCGGACCCTTGCTTTCCGTCCGCGACCTCGCCGTCGGCATCGGCGCGGTCCATCCGGTCGACGGCATCTCCTTCGACATCGCGCCGGGCGAGACCTTTGCCTTGCTCGGCGAATCGGGCTGCGGCAAGTCGATGACGGCGCTGGCCCTGATGCGGCTGTTGCCCAACGTGGCGCGCATCCGCGGCGGCAGCGTGACGCTTTCCGGCCGCGACCTCCTGGCGCTGCCGGAGCAGCAGATGCGCGCCATCCGCGGCGGCGGCATGGCGATGATCTTCCAGGAGCCGGCCACGAGTCTCAATCCGGTCATGACGGTGGGGCGCCAGATCGGCGAGGCACTGGCGCTGCACGGATCCGCCGGCAGCCAGCGCGCTCTCGAGCTGCTCGCGGCCGTCGGCATTCCTGATCCGCGGCGACGACTCGACGAATATCCGTTCCAGCTTTCGGGCGGCATGAAACAGCGCGTCATGATCGCGATGGCGCTGGCCGGCGATCCCGGTCTGCTGATCGCCGACGAGCCCACCACGGCGCTCGACGTCACCATCCAGGCGCAGGTGCTCGACTTGCTCAAGGCGCTGCAGCGCGAACGCGGCATGGCCATCCTGCTGATCACGCACGACCTCGGCGTCGCGGCGCGCATGGCCGACCACGTCGGCGTCATGCGCGACGGCCGCCTCGTCGAGGTGGCGCCGCGCGGCGATTTCTTCCGCGGTCCGGCGCACGAGTATTCGCGCGCGCTGTTTGCGGCCCTGCCCGAGAACCTGCCGAAACCGGCCGCCAAGCCGGCTGCGGACGAGGTGCTGCTCGATGCCGCGGATCTCAAGGTTCACTTTCCGATTCGCAGCGGGCTGTTCCAGCGCACGGTAGGCAGCGTCAAGGCCGTCGACGGCGTTTCGCTGAAGCTCGCGGCCGGCCGCACGCTCGCCCTCGTCGGCGAATCGGGCTGCGGCAAGACGACCGCCGGCAAGTCCATGCTGCGGCTGATCGCGCCCACCGCCGGCAGCGTGAAGGTGGCGGGCCGCGACGTAGCCGGCGCGGACATCGATGCTGTCCGGCGCGTCGCGCAGATGGTGTTCCAGGATCCGTTTGGTTCGCTCAATCCGCGCCTGCGCGTCGGCCCGATCATCGCCGAGGGCATGCGTGCGCTCGACATCGGGGGCGACCATGGCGCGCGCATCGACGAGCTGCTGACGGAAGTGGGGCTGGCGCCCGCGATGGCCGGCCGCTATCCGCACGAGTTCTCGGGCGGCCAGCGCCAGCGCATCGCCATCGCGCGGGCGCTGGCCGTGTCGCCCCGCCTGCTGATCCTCGACGAGCCGACCAGCGCGCTCGACGTCTCGGTGCAGGCGCAGATCCTGCGGCTGCTCTCGGACCTGCAGCGCCACCTGGGGCTCGCCTACCTGTTCATCACGCACAACATCGCGGTGGTCGACTATCTGGCGGACGAGGTGGCGGTGATGTACCTCGGGCGCATCGTCGAGCGCGGCACGACCGAGCAGGTGCTGCGCGGCGCGCGCCATCCGTACACGCAGGCGCTGCTGGCCGCGGTGCCGCGCATCGACGGCACGGTGGGCGAGCGGCTGCTGGTGCCGGGCGATCCGCCGTCGCCGTCGCATCCGCCGAGCGGCTGCCATTTCCATCCGCGCTGTCCGCGCGCCACCGAGGTCTGCCGCGGCGAATATCCGGGCGCCACGGAAGTCGCCCCGCTGCACTTCGTCCATTGCTGGCACGCGCAGGACTGACGGCGCCCGGGCGGGCGCCGCGCCAAGCTCAATAGTCCTTCTTGTTGCCTTCCCAGAGTTCGCGCGTGAAGCGCACGACGCGGTTGCGGCCCGTATCCTTGGCGTGATAGAGCGCGACATCGGCGTATTTCACGGCCTGCCAGAAGGTATCGCTGTCGTCGGGATAACCGGCGATGCCGATCGAGATGGTCTTCTGCAGCAGGCCGCCGGCGACCTGCACGCGCAGTTCCTGGACGGCGGCGCGGATCTTCTCGGCGACGTCCATGGCGGCGTGGGCGTCGGTTTCCTGCAGCAGGATCAGGAATTCCTCGCCGCCGTAGCGGATCACGTAGTCGCTCGAACGAACCGACTCGGTCAGCACGCGCGAAAGCGCCTTCAGCACGCTGTCGCCGGCGTCGTGGCCGTAGGTGTCGTTGACCATCTTGAAGTAGTCGAGGTCGAGCATCATGAAGGCCATCGGCGTGCGGTGGCGCTGCGCCTGCGCGATCAGGGTGTCGACCGACTCCTCGAGGAAGCGGCGGTTGTGCAGGCCCGTCATCGGGTCGCGCAGGTTGGATTCGCGCAGCGTCTCCGTCAGGCGCTTGGCTTCCAGCACCGGCGCCGCCTCGCGCAGGTAGACGCTGATGTAGGGCACGATGGCGTCGATGCGCTCGTGTTCCTCGGGCGGCGCCAGGAGCTGCAGCACGCTGCCCACGGTGCCGGACTGCATGATGGGGAAACAGATGTGCTTGGTGTCCGGCGCGTCCTGCGGCGGACGGAAGGCGAAGCAGATGTCGGGGGTGGCGATGGCGTTCACCGGGTGTCCGGTGCGGCGCGCGCGGCAGGTTTCGTTGCGCACCAGGATCTGCGGATCGCACCAGCGGCAGGCGCCTTGCTGGAGGCCGTCGACGACCACCGGCAGCATCTGGTTGCGCACCGGCAGCACTTCGTAGATCGAGTAGTTCCTGATGTTGAACAGCGATTCGATGGCGGACGACATGCGCACGTAGATCTCGGCCTTGGTTTCGTCCTCTTCGATCGCCTGCTTGAAGTGCGCGGCGGCGCTGAGCGTCTCGACCATCTCGATGGTGGAGGTGAGCAGGTTGGACTTTCCCGTGGCCGGCGCATGGTTGGTCAGCTGCGCGACCAGTCGGCCGATGCGGTTGAGGCCGGTGTTGAGGTAGGCCAGCAGGCGGTTCATCTCGCCGGCGATGTGGCCGATCTCGTCCTCGGTGCGGACGGTGACCTGGCTGGTGAAATCGCCGTCGAGCGCCCGGTGCACGGCCTGCTCGACGTGCATGGCGGTCTCGACGATCGGATAGGTGAGCCGGCGCAGCAGCAGGAAGGTGACCAGGCAGAACAGGGCCACCGCAGACACCATCAGCGAGAGCGTCATGATCGCCTTGCGCTTGATCTGCTCGATCGACATGGTGATGGTGACTGCGCCCAGCACGGTGCCTTCGGCGACCTGATGGCACATCAGGCAGTTCGGGTTGCCGCGATTGGTGGCGACGTAGGGAATGGTGCCGCGGAAGGTGGTATCGACGCCGTCTTCATCGACGTTGAACTCGGCGTTGCCGCTCGCCAGCACGCGCCGTTCGATGTCATCCACCGGCTTTTCACGCGAGAGGCCGGCGCCGAACTGGTGGTCGACCTGCGGACCGCGGAAGACGCGCACCGATTTGAGCCCCTGGACCTCCATCATCCGCTGCAGCAGCCCTTCGCGCTTGGCGATGACGCCGTTGACCATTTCCTCGGTGAGGCTCACGCGCAGCATTTCGGCGGAAGTGCGGACGTGTTCGGTGGCCGTTGCGATCGAATACTGGCGGAAGGAGAAGAGGCCGATGGCCAGCAGGGCCGCGATCAGGCAGACGACAAGAACGCCAAAGAACGCGGCGATTTTTGTTTGCAGGTTCATGACGGAACAACCCCGGCGGAGGAGCGGTTATTCTAACGCGGCCGGCCCTCGGGCCCGCCTCCCTATTACGCTGGCATCAAGTTCTCTTTCGGCCGGGGGCTGTTCAATGTCGTTTTTTTGGCTTGACCGGCTTCGCGGCCTTGGCAGTCTTCACGGGCTTGCCGTGGCTCTTCGCGCTGCGGACGCCTTTGGCGGCGGCCTTGTGCTTGCCGCGCGCGCCGCGCGCCGCGCGCGGCGGGTCGGACGGCGTCTTGGGCAGCGCGGCTGCGAGCAGTTCGGGGTTGCTGTCGTGCCCGGGCTTCGGGATCAGCAGGTTCTGGCCCGGCCCGATCTTGGTGCGCGGCGTGATGCCGTTCAGCTGCTTCAGGCGCGCCACGCTGAGATGGAAGCGCGCGGCCACGCTCTCGAGCTTCTCGCCGCGCTTCAACTGATAGGTGTGCCAGGTGGACAGCGGCTTGTCCTGCGCCTCGTAGCGGGCAAGGTTCGACTGGAACACCTGCATCTTGTCGTAGGGGATCACCAGCGGGCTGCGGCTTTCTCCCGGGATGACGGGGCGCTGGTACGACGGATTGAGCGCGATGAACTCGGCCAGCGGCGTCTCGGCCAGCTTGGCGACGGTCGCGATGTCCACGTCCACGTTCATGTCCACCGTGCCGAAGTAGGGCTTGTTGGGAATCGGATCGAGGTGGAAGCCGAACAACTCCGGCTGCGCGATGATGTTCTTGATCGCCTGCAGCTTGGGGACGTAGTAGCGCGTCTCCAGCGGCATGGTGAGGTGCTCGTAGTCGGTCGGCAGGCCCTTGTTCTGGTTCTTCGTGATGGCGCGCGCCACGGCTCCTTCGCCCCAGTTGTACGAGGCGAGCGCCAGGTGCCAGTCGCCGTGCATTTCGTAGATGGTCTGCAGGTAGTCGAGCGCGGCGGAGGTCGAGGCGATGATGTCGCGGCGCTCGTCGAGCCACCAGTTCTGCTTGAGCTTGTAGTTCTTCCCGGTGGAGGGGATGAACTGCCAGATGCCGAGCGCGCGGGCGCGGGAATAGGCGAGCGGATTGAACGAGCTTTCCACCACGGGCAGCAGCGCGAGCTCGGTCGGCATGCCGCGCTTCTCGAGTTCGACGACGATGTGGTAGAGGTATTTGCGGCTGCGCTCGAGGATGCGCTTGAGCATGTCGGGCCGGTTCAGGTACCAGGCCTGCTTCTCGGCCACCAGCGGACTGTCGAGGTCCGGCATGCCGAAGCCGTTGCGCATGCGCTGGAACAGGTCGTCCGGCGAGGCGGTGAGGTCGATCGTCGGCACGGAGGGGATGTCGTCGCGGATTTCCACGGTGGGCGCCGCGGCGGGCGCCACCTGGAGGTCGAGCGTCTTGGTGGCCGCGTCCCCGAGCGGCATCGCGAGCTCGGTGCCGGGCGCAGCCTGTTCCCGGACCGGCGCGAGTTCGGCCCGCGCGGGAAGCGCGGCGAAGAGGCACAGCGGAATCAGGAGGCTGGCGCGTGACCGGAAGCGAGGGGTGCGCACGAGGCGCGGGCCGGAATGAAAAAAGGGGTGCCCGCTCATGGGGGCCGATGTTAACGGAGGGGGCAGGGAGCGTCAAATCCCGCGCAGGCGACCCGGGTGCCGGGATAGCCGCAACGAAGGCAGGGCCGGCGAACGCCTAGAAGGCGTTGCGCCACTCGCGCACGGCGGCGAACACCTCGACCGCGTCGCGCACCGGATGGCCGAGACGCCTCGCGGCCGCTGCGGCCACGTCCGACGCATCCCAGCGCAGGAAGGGATTGGTCGCCAGCTCGAGTTCCAGCGGGGCGGGAACCGTGGGACGGTCGAGCTGGCGCTGTCGCGCCGCTTCTTCGGCACGTTGCCGCACGGCCGCGTTGTTCGGCTCCACCGCCGCCGCGAAGCGCAGGTTGGCTTCCGTATATTCATGCGCGCAGTAGATCATCGTGTCGGGCGGCAGGGCGCGGATGCGCGCCAGCGAGGCCTGCATCGTGGCCGGCGTGCCTTCGAACAGCCGGCCGCAGCCGGCGCCGAAAAGCGTGTCGCCACAGAACAGCATGCCTCGGCGATAATAGGCCACGTGCCCGCGCGTATGCCCGGGAACTCCGAGCACTTCGAACTCGATGCCCAGCGCTGGCAGCGCGACGCGGTCGCCGTCCGAAAGCGGATGGTCGACGCCGTCGATGGCCTCGGCGGCCGGACCATAGACCGGCGCCGGATGCGCCGCGGTCAGCGCTTCGACGCCGCCGCAATGGTCGCCGTGATGGTGCGTCACGAGGATGGCTTCGAGCTTCGCGCCGCTGGCGGCCAGGTAGTCGAGCACCGGCTTCTCGTCGCCCGGATCCACGACCGCAACGGCGCCGGACGGCGCGCGCAATAGCCAAATATAATTGTCCGCGAACGCAGGCAGACCGACGATTTCTAGACTCATGGCCCCATTTTAATGTCGATTCAGGGATTCACCGATTGGCTGGAAACCCCCCAGGGCCGCTACGTGCTGGACTGGGAGCGGGCGAAATACGATCAGCTCGTCGCCGACATCTTCGGCTTCAATGCCCTGCAGGTCGGTCTGCCGGCCATCGACTACCTGCGCGCCAACCGCATGCCTTTCCGCTTCCGCAGCGACGATGCCGGCGGCCTCGCCGAGCTGAGATCGGATCCGCAATACCTGCCGTTCGCCTCCAACAGCCTCGACCTCGTCGTGCTGCCGCATATCCTCGAGTTCGACGCCAATCCGCACCAGGTCCTGCGCGAGGTGGAACGCGTGCTCGTTCCGGAAGGCAGCGTCGTGGTCGCGGGCTTCAACCCGTTCAGCCTGTGGGGCGCGAAGCGGCGCCTGTCCCGGCGCAAGGAACTGCCGCCCTGGCGCGGGCTCTACATCAGCGTGCCGCGCCTGAAGGACTGGTTCCAGCTGCTCGGCCTCGAGCCGCGCGCAGGGGCCTTCGGCTGCTATGCGCCGGCGGTGACGCAGGAGAAGTGGCTGCAGCGCTTCCAGTTCCTCGACCTGGCGGGCGACCGCTGGTGGCCGATCGCCGGGGCCGTCTACGTGATCCAGGCCGTGAAGCGCGTGCCCGGCATGCGCGTCATCATGCCGAAATGGCACGACCGCATGGCGCGCGCCAAGGCGTTGATCCCCGTGGCGCAGCGCGGCGCGCAGAGCAGGGGGCAATCATGACGGCCGCGCCCGGCGACGGCGAGATCGTCGACATCTTTACCGACGGCGCCTGCAGCGGCAACCCGGGCCCCGGCGGCTGGGGCGCCATCCTGCGCTGGAACGGCCAGGAGAAGGAACTGTTCGGCTCCGATCGCGAAACCACCAACAACCGGATGGAGATGATGGCCGTGATCAAGGCCCTCGGCGCCCTGAAGCGTCCGGTGGCGGCGCGCGTGCATACCGACTCGCAGTACGTCATGAAGGGCATCACCGAATGGATACAGGGATGGAAGCGCCGCGGCTGGAAGACCGCGGGCAAGGACCCGGTCAAGAACGAGGATCTGTGGCGCGAGCTCGACGCCCTGGCCGGAAAGCACCGGCTCGAGTGGTTCTGGGTGCGCGGACACGCCGGACATCCGGAGAACGAACGCTGCGACGCGCTGGCGCGCAAGGGCGTGGAACAGGCGAAAAGGGGATAGCGAGATGACGCGTCGCATCGTGCTGGACACGGAAACCACGGGCCTCGACCCGGCGCAGGGACACCGGATCATCGAAATCGGCTGCGTCGAGATCGTGGGGCGCCGCATCACGCAGCGCCGCTTCCACAAGTACGTCAATCCCGAGCGCGACATCGACGCCGGGGCCATGCAGGTGCACGGCATCACCAACGAGCGGGTGGCCAACGAGCCCCTCTTCGCGGCCGTCGCCGACGAACTGGTCGAGCTCATCCGCGGCGCCGAGCTCGTGATCCACAACGCGGCGTTCGACGTCGGCTTCCTCGACGCCGAATTCGGGCTGCTCGGGCGCGAGAAGATCGCCGACATCTGCGGCTCGGTCACCGATACGCTGAAGATGGCGCGCGAGATGCGCCCCGGCAAGCGCAATTCCCTCGACGCGCTGTGCCGCGATTTCGGCGTGGACAATTCCGGCCGCCAGCTGCACGGCGCCTTGCTGGACGCGGAACTGCTCGCCGAGGTGTACCTGGCGATGACGCGCGGCCAGGAAAGCCTGATGATGGAACTCGACGCGCCGGCCGTCGCCGCCGCACCGATCGTCGCCGCGGGCCGTTCGCCGCTGCGCGTGCTGCGCGCGAGCGAAGCGGAGATTGCCGATCACGAGCGCGTGCTCGGCGAGATCGCCAAGGAGAGCAAGGGAAAGTGCGTCTGGCTCAGCGACGCCGGCGCATGACGACGGCGACCATGCCGAGCGCCAGCCAAGCGGCGCCAAGGATGCCGAGCGCGTAGCCGGCCGGTTCGCCGGCCGCCGCCAGGACGCCGCCAATCAGCAGCAGGCCGGCGCGGGCGCGCGCGCCGAACGACAGCAGCCGCCGGCTCTCGCCGTGCCACGGCGTTTGCGGTCCCGG
>JBLNBJ010000139.1:0-3340 GCA_050259835.1 Ignavibacteria bacterium
GCCAAGGACATGCCCGGCTCCATCGCCATCGCCGCCGCCACGACCTCGGGCACGTTCCTGCATGCGCCCGAGTCCTACATGGACAAGGTCGCCATCGGCCCCGGCTATCCGGAAGGCGTCGTCGATCTCGACCGCGACCCGGCCGACAATGTTCGCGCGCTGGCCGAGGCCAAAGGCGTCGCAACCCATGAGATCACGGTCTGCGTGCTCGATCGGCCGCGCCATGCCGCGATCATCTCGAAATGCCGCAAGGCGGGCGCCTGCGTCAGGCTCATCTCGGACGGCGACGTGGCCGGGATCATCTTCGTCACCGACCCGTCGGAGACGGGCGTCGACATGTATCTCGGCCGTGGCGGCGCGCCGGAGGGCGTGCTGGCGGCGGCGGTGCTGCGCTGCACCGGCGGCCAGATGCAGGGCCGCCTCGTTCTGGAGACCCCCGAACAGCGCGCCAGCGCCCTGCGCCACGGCCTCGCCGATCCGCGCAAGAAATATGGCGTGGCCGAAATGGTGACCGGCGACGTGGTGGTCTGCGTCACCGGGGTCACCGACGGGCCGCTGGTCGACGGCGTGGTTTTCGACAAGGGCCGGATCGGGACCGAGACGCTCGTCTATCGCTCGGCCACCGGCACGGTTCGCTGCATCGGGGCGTGGCGCACGCCGCGCGCCGTCTAGTTTCATTCCCCGGGCGCCTGACGCCCGTCCGCCTCATCGCGAAAGCCGGCCTTCCCATGATCCCCGCCGCACATATCTCCGCCGCGATCGAGATTCTCGACGCGCTCGCCCAGCGTCGCCGCCCGGTCGGCGATGTGATCAGGGACTGGGGAGCGTCGCATCGCTTTGCGGGCTCGAAGGATCGCGCCGCAATCTCCAGTCTCGTCTTCGACGCGCTCCGCAAGAGCGCCTCGGCGCAATGGATCATGAGCGCCGACACGCCGCGCGCCACCATGCTCGGGGCGCTTCGCGAGGCGCGCGGCCACGACGTTGCGACAATCGCCGCGCTCTGCACGGGCGAGCGCCACGCGCCGGCGCCGCTTTCCGACGACGAGCGCCAGCGGCTCGAGACGGCCACGCTCGACGGGGCGCCCGCGCATGTGCGCGGCGATTATCCCGAGTGGCTGGCGGATCGCTTCGACGCGGCGTTTGGCGACCGCGCGGCGGAGGAGGGCGCGGGGCTTGCCGCTCGTGCGCCGGTCGATCTTCGGGTGAATATCCTCAAGGGGTCGCGGGAGCAGGCGCTCGCCAAACTCTCGCATCTCAACCCGGCTCCCACGCCTTTCTCGCCCATCGGCCTGCGCATCGACGCCGGGCAGGGCAGGGGACCGGCGCTTTCGGCCGAGACCGCTTACGTCAAGGGCTTCGTCGAGCCGCAGGACGAAGCGTCGCAACTGGCGTCCCTGCTCTGCGCCGCCGAGCCGGGCGAGCAGGTCCTGGACCTCTGCGCGGGCGGCGGCGGCAAGGCGCTGGCGCTCGCCGGGCAGATGCACAATCGCGGGCAGCTTTACGCTTATGACGCGGACGGGCGCCGGCTGATGCCAATCCACGAGCGGCTGGAGCGCGCCGGCGCCCGCAACATTCAGGTTCGCCAGCCGCGCGGCAAGGCAGACGTGCTCGTGGACCTCGAAGGCCGCTGCGATCTCGTGCTGATCGACGCGCCCTGCACGGGCGTCGGCACCTGGCGGCGGCATCCCGACGCGAAATGGCGCCTCGCGCCGGGCGCGCTGGAGCTGCGGCTGAAGGAGCAGGCGGCCCTGCTCGAACAGGCCGCGCGCTATGTGAAGCCCGGCGGGCGACTCGCCTATGTGACCTGCTCGCTGCTCCTCGAGGAGAATGAGGAGCAGGTCGCGGCCTTTTTGTCGAAACATGAAGGTTTTTCAGCGCTGACGGCGGCTGAGGCGACAGCGGCGGCCGGGTTGCCGGAGCTCGCCCGCTTCGCCTCGCCGCATGGGCTCGGCCTGCGGCTCTCGCCCGCGACCAGCGGGACCGACGGATTTTATGTCTGCGTGCTGCGGCGGGCGTAGCCGGGCTTGCACGGACTACACTTCCCCGCGAAGGTCGATTAAATAGCCAAGATCGACAGTTGTGGCGCCCGGAGCCTGCCAGATGAAGTGGGAAGACTTACAGACATCCGAGAACATAGAGGATCGCCGCGGCGAGCCGGGCGGCGGCATGTTCGGCGGCCCGAGCAGCGGCGGCGGCATCGGCCTCGGCACGATCGTCATTCTGGGCGTCATCGGCTGGGCGCTGGGCATCAACCCCTCATTGCTGATCGGCGGCGCCGACATGCTGAGCCGCATGGGCGGCGGGCGTCAGGTCGAGCGCGAGGACAAGCCGCGCGACACGGCCCAGCCGAACGACCAGATGGGCCAGTTCGTCGGCAAGGTGCTCGGCTCCAACGAACAGGTCTGGTCGCAGGTCCTGCCGCAGCAGCAGGGCGTCGCCTTCCGCGCGCCGCGTCTGGTGCTCTTCGACGGCGTCACCAATTCCCGTTGCGGCACGGCGCAGTCGGCGATGGGGCCCTTCTACTGCCCGATCGATCAGAAGATCTATCTGGACACCTCCTTCTTCCGCGACATGAAGCAGCGTTTCGGCGGCGGCGGCGATTTCGCTTACGCCTATGTGATCTCGCATGAGATGGGTCATCACATCGAGAACCTGCTCGGCATCCTGCCGAAGGTGCAGCGCGCGCAGGCGCGCGCCGGCAGCCGCGGCGAGGCCAATGCGCTGTCCGTGCGCGTCGAGCTTATGGCCGACTGCCTCGCCGGCGTCTGGGCCAACAATGGCAACGCCCGTCAGCGCTTCCTGGAAGAGGGCGACATCGAAAAGGCGGTCGCTTCCGCGCAGGCCATCGGCGACGATCGTCTGCAGCGCGCGCAGGCCGGGCGGGTGGTCCCGGACAGCTTCACGCATGGCTCCTCGGCGCAACGCACCGAATGGCTGCTGCGCGGCCTCAAGAGCGGCAGCATCGAGGAGTGCAACACCTTCAGGTGAGGTCAGAAAGTCCGGCGCGCGCGGGTGGTGATTTCCGCGCAGCGCAGGCTTTTCGACAGGCGCGCGAGATCGGCCCCGCCGCTCGCGCATATCGCCGCTTTCGGCGCCACGATCCCGACGACCTGAGAAAAACCGGGCGCGAGTCGGGTCAGCAGGGAATGCGGCGCAAGGCGCAGCGCCATCGCAAGATCCGGCGGGCCATACGTCAGGGCGTCATTGATTTCGTCGATGAAGCCGCGCTCCACTGCGGCGCCGGCGGCGAGCAGCAGCACATGTTCGCGCCGCGCGGCGGCGAGGGCCGCCGGGAGCCCCTCCGCGGCTGTCCGGCTTTCGATCAGCACGCAGCCCGCTT
>JBLNBJ010000140.1:0-5942 GCA_050259835.1 Ignavibacteria bacterium
GTGCTGCTGGGCGGCCACACCGGCACCGGCGCGGCCGGCCAGGTGATCGAGTCGTTCGCGCACTTCCTGATCGGCGGCAGCTTCGCGGTCGGCATCGTGGTGTTCGCGATCCTGACCATCATCAACTTCGTCGTCATCACCAAGGGCGCCGGCCGCATCGCCGAAGTCGGCGCGCGCTTCACGCTGGACGCGATGCCCGGCAAGCAGATGGCGATCGACGCCGACCTCAACGCCGGCCTCATCGGCGAGGACGAAGCGCGCAAGCGCCGCAGCATGATCGCGCAGGAAGCCGACTTCTACGGCTCCATGGACGGTGCCTCGAAGTTCGTGCGCGGCGACGCCGTCGCCGGCATCCTGATCCTGCTGATCAACATCGTCGGCGGCCTCGTCGTCGGCGTGCTGCAGCACGACCTGGACATCGGCACGGCGGCGCGCAACTACACGCTGCTGACCATCGGCGACGGCCTGGTCGCGCAGATCCCGGCGCTGATCATCTCCACGGCCGCCGGCCTCGTCGTGACGCGCGTCGGCGAAGACGACCAGGACATCGGCCAGCAGTTCATCGGCCAGGTGTTCGGCAACCCGATGGTGCTGGTGCTGACGGCGTCCATCCTGGGCGTGCTCGGCCTGATCCCGGGCATGCCGAACTTCGTCTTCCTGATGCTGGCCGCCGGCATCGGCTGGCTCGCCTGGTGGAGCCTCAAGCGGCAGGCCGTGAAGGCCGCCGCCGCGCCGCAGCCGGCGCCCGCCGCCGCGCCCAGCGAGGCGCAGGAAGCCTCGTGGGCGGACGTCGCGCCGGTCGACGTGCTGGGCCTCGAGGTCGGCTACCGCCTGATCCCGATGGTGGACAAGGGCCAGGACGGCGACCTGCTCAAGCGCATCCGCGGCCTGCGCAAGAAGTTCGCGCAGGAGATCGGCTTCCTGACGGCGCCGGTCCATATTCGCGACAACCTGGAACTCAAGCCCAACGCCTACCGCATCACCATGAAGGGCGTCGAGGCCGGCGTCGGCGAGGCCTATCCGGGCATGTACCTGGCCATCAACCCCGGCCGCGTCAGCGGCCAGCTGCCCGGCAACCCGACCACCGACCCGGCCTTCGGCCTGCCGGCGGTGTGGATCGAGGCCTCCATGCGCGACCAGGCGCACGTGTTCGGCTACACGGTGGTCGATGCCGGCACGGTGGTCGCCACGCACCTCAACCACGTGATCCTCTCGCACGCCGCCGAACTGCTCGGCCGCCAGGAAACGCAGGCGCTGCTCGACCACATCGCCAAGGAGTCGCCCAAGCTCGTCGAGGACCTGGTGCCGAAGCTGCTGTCGCTGTCGGCGGTGCAGCGCGTGCTGCAGAACCTGCTCGACGAAGGCGTCAACATCCGCGACATGCGCACCATCGTCGAGACGCTGGCCGAGCATGCGCCGCGCACGCAGGATCCGGTCGAGCTCACCGCGCAGGTCCGCATCGCGCTGGGCCGCGCCATCGTGCAGCAGATCTTCCCAGGAAGCGCCGAGATGCAAGTGATGGCCCTGGACCCGGCGCTCGAGCGCATCCTGGGCCAGGCCGTGCAGGGCGGCGCCGGCGGCGAGGCCTCCGGCATCGAGCCGGGCCTGGCCGACACCCTGCTGCGCGAAACGGCTGCCGCCGCGCGGCGCCAGGAAGAGGCCGGCCTGCCGGCGGTCCTGCTGGTGCCGGGCAACCTGCGCTGGCTGCTGTCGCGTTTCCTGCGACGCGCCTCCCCCAACCTCAAGGTGCTGGCCAACGCCGAGATTCCGGAATCGCGCACCATCCGGGTCAGCACCATCATCGGAGCCAAGACATGACCACGCCTGACATGAAGGTATCGACATGACCGTAAAACGCTATTTCGCCGAATCCGCCCGCGAGTGCCTGAAGCGCGTGAAGGCCGAACTGGGTGCCGACGCCGTCGTCATGTCGAACCGCGCCGTCGACGGCGGCGTCGAGATCATGGCGATGTCGTCCGACAGCCTCAACGCGCTGTCGCAGCAGCCGGCGCCCGCGCGGCCCGCTGCGCCGCCGCGCCAGGAGGCTCCCCGCCAGGAAGCGCCGCGCACGGTGGCGCCGCGTCCCGCCGCTGCGCCCAGCCCGGCGGCCGAGGACGACTACACCGTGAGCCTCTCCTCGAAGGCTCGTTCGCCCTTCCAAGCCTGGCAGCCGCCGGTCTACCAGACGGCCGCCCAGGCCGCTGCGCCGGCCGCCAGGGCTGCCCAGCCCAGCCTGCGGCCGTTGCCGCCGCGCGTGGACGGCCCCGTGCCGACGCCTGAGCAGGTGGCCGCGAAGCTGCGCGAGGTGGCCGAGGTAGCGCCGTTCTCGGCGGCGCCGGCCGCCGCCTCGGCGCCGGTGGACGCCCAGGTGGCGCAGCTGATGACCGAGATGCAGAACATCAAGGCGATGCTCGAGCGCCAGCTGGCGGGCTTCGCCTGGGGCGAGATGTCGCGCCAGACCCCGGCCAAGGCGATGCTGCTGGCCGAGATGCTCGAAGCCGGCTTCTCCGGCATCCTCGCGCGCAAGCTCATGGACGACATGCCGGGCGAGCTGGCGCCAGAGGAAGGCCGCAAGTGGCTCAAGAGCGCGGTCAATCGCCGCCTGCGCACGCTGACCAACGAGAACGACATCATCGACCGCGGCGGCGTCTTCGCCGTCGTCGGCCCGACCGGGGTCGGCAAGACGACCACGACGGCCAAGCTGGCTGCGCGCTGCGTGGTGCGCTACGGCGCCGATCGCCTCGCGCTGCTGACGACCGACGGCTATCGGATCGGCGCCCACGAGCAGCTGCGCATCTACGGCCGCATCCTCGGCGTGCCGGTGCATATCGTGCGCGACTCCGAGGACTTGCGGCGCACGCTTGCCGACCTGCGCGACAAGCACATGGTGCTGATCGACACGGTCGGCATGAGCCAGCGCGACCGCATGGTCGCCGAGCAGGCCGCGATGCTGATGCGCGCCGGCGAGGTCAACCGCCTGCTGCTGCTCAACGCCACGGCGCGCGGCGACACGCTCGACGACGTCATCCGCTCCTACGCCGGCGAGAACCTGGCGGGCTGCATCCTGACCAAGGTCGACGAAGCGGCTTCGCTGGCGCCCGCGCTGGACGCCGCCGTCCGCCACGGCCTGCTGCTCTCCTACGTCGCCAACGGCCAGCGCGTGCCCGAGGACCTTCACCTGCCGAACCGCAACTACCTGCTGCACCGGGCCTTCAAGCAACCCGGCGCCGCTTCGCCGCATCGGCTGCGCGAGGAAGAGGTCGGCCTGGTCCTGTCGCCGCGCGGAATGGAGCCGTTGGAGGCGCGGCGTGCCTGAAACGGCGGACATCGACCTCAGCAGCGACCAGGCCGCCGGCCTGCGGCGGCTGTTCGGCGCGCGCGGCGCGCAGGTCGTGACCTTCGCCTCCGGCCGCGAATCGAGCGGCCGCACCACGCTGGTGGTGCAGACGGCTGCCGCGCTCGCGGCCGCAGGCCACGCAGTGGTGATCGTCGACGAGAACCCCGGCCCCAACAACGCCATCTCGGCGTTCGGCCTGGCGGCGCGCCACGATCTCATGCAGGCGATCGAGGGAGAGCGCTCGCTGCGCGGCGTGACGCTGCACGCGGCGCCGCTGGTGCGCGTGATTTCCGCGGCGCGCGCCGCGCGGGAAATCCACCCGGCCGACGGCGAAGCCTGCGATCGCGTTTCCGCCTGCCTGGCGGAACTCCAGCGCGGCGCTGCCTTCGTGCTGATCGACTGCGCCACCCGCCGCGGCGGGCATCTCTCGCCGCTCGCGCTGGCGGCGCGCCATCTGGCGGTGGTGGTGGCCGCGCAGGGCAGCGCCATCACGCACGCCTACGCGCTGATCAAGCAGGTCGCGGCGGCGCGTTCCGGCCGCGCCGGATTCCAGATCGTGATCACGCGCGCGCGCCGTCCCGAGGAGGCGCAGGCGATCTTCAGCAACATGCAGCGCGTCGCCTGGGAACACCTGGGCGTACGGCTCGATCTGCTCGGTGCGGCATCGACGCCGGCCACCGCGCATCTCGCCGACGCGATGATCGCGCGGCTGCCGCCGGCCCTCGACACGGGCTATGCAGACGGGTTTCCTCAGCGAAACCTGAGTGCGATTTTGGACAACGGCCTGGTGTTATAGTAGGCCCCATCAGGGGAGGCCTATTTCCTACTGCCGATGTATTCAGCCGATGGAGTCACCAAGGAACAGCGCGTCAGCCAATATGCCCCGCTGGTCAAGCGGATTGCCTATCACTTGATGGCAAAGCTGCCCGCGAGCGTCCAGGTCGAAGACCTGGTCCAGAACGGCATGCTGGGTCTGCTCGATGCGCTGGGCCGTTTCGAGGAAGGCATGGGGGCCCAGTTCGAAACCTACGCGGTGCAGCGCATCCGCGGCGCGATGCTTGACGGCCTGCGCGAGAACGATTGGCTGCCGCGCGGCGTGCGGCGCGAGATGCGCCGCGTCGAGGCGGCCATCCAGCAACTCGAGCACCAGAACGGCCGTCCGCCGACGGAGGCCGAACTCGCCGCCGCGCTCGGCATGGCGCTTGCCGATTACCAAAGCCTGCTGCAGGATGCGCGCGGCCACCAGCTCGTCTACTTCGACGACCTCGCCAGCGACGACGAGCAATACCTCGACCGCAACCTCGCCGCCGCACCGAATTCCGATCCACTTGCCGCCCTTGAAGACGCCGGCATGCGCACTGCCCTCGTGGCAGCCATTGAAGCCTTGCCGGAGCGGGAGAAGCTGGTCATGGCGCTTTATTACGAAGAGGAGCTGAACCTGCGCGAGATCGGTGAAGTGCTGGAAGTCACCGAATCCCGCGTCTGCCAGCTCCACAGCCAGGCCATCGCTCGACTGCGCGCCGCCGTGACAGGCGAAGACAAACCATTGAAGAAAAGCCGCGGCAGGCGACCGCGGGCGGCATAAGGAAGCGGACGCATGGACATCATCAGCCTGCTCGGCCTGCTCCTCGGCCTCACCGCCATCGTCGGCGGACAGGTCCTGGAGGGCGGGCACATCGGCGCCCTGGTGCAGCCGACGGCATTCCTCATCGTCGTCGGCGGCACGATCGGCGCCACGATGTTGCAGAGCCCCATATCGGTATTCTTCTCGGGGATCCGCATGATCGCCTGGGTGTTCTTCCCGCCGCCGTTCTCCTCCGCCCAACTCATCGACCAGGTCAGCCGCTGGAGCCACATCGCGCGCAAGGAAGGCCTGCTGGCGCTCGAGGCCCAGGTCAATTTCCTCAAGGATCCGTTCATGAGCAAGGGCCTGCAACTGCTCGTCGACGGGGCCGAGCCGGAGCGCATGCGCGAGGTGCTCGACGTCGAGATCGGAGCCTACGAGGCCCAGTTGAAGGCTGCCGCGAAGATATGGGAATCGGCGGGCGGCTACGCCCCGACCATCGGCATTCTGGGCGCCGTGATGGGCCTCATCCACGTGATGGAGAACCTCTCCGATCCCTCCAAGCTCGGCGCCGGCATTGCGGTCGCCTTCGTCGCGACCATCTACGGCGTCGGCTCGGCAAACCTGATCTTCATCCCGATCGGCAAGAAGCTGATCGCCAACATCGCCCGCCTGGTCACCATGCGGGAGATGTTCGTCGACGGCCTCGTCGGCATCGCGAATGGAGACAATCCGCGAATCATCGAGAGCCGCCTGCAGGGCTACCTGCTATGACGGCCCATCGCGCGTTGTCGGAGGCACGGGATTCGCTGATTGCGGCGAAGGCTAACGTGAGCGGAGCGAACGTTAAGGCGCGCAGCGCCGGCCGCAGCCACAATCCGCGAATCATCGAGAGCCGCCTGCAGGGCTACCTGCTGTGAAAAGCCGCCGCAAGCAGGAGGAGGAGCACGAGAACCACGAACGGTGGCTCGTTTCCTACGCCGACTTCATCACCCTGATGTTCGCGTTCTTCGTCGTGATGTACGCGATCTCCCAGGTCAA
>JBLNBJ010000141.1:0-44115 GCA_050259835.1 Ignavibacteria bacterium
CCGATGAAGGACGGCGTCATCGCCGACTTCACCGTCACCGAGCAGATGCTCAAGCAGTTCATCAAGCGCGTGCACGACTCGCGCCTGTTCAGCCCCAGCCCGCGCATCATCATCTGCGTGCCCTGCGGCTCGACGCAGGTCGAGCGCCGCGCCATCCGCGAATCGGCGCTAGGCGCCGGCGCCTCCAACGTCTACCTGATCGAGGAACCGATGGCCGCCGCGATCGGCTCCGGCCTGCCGGTCTCCGACGCCACGGGCTCGATGGTCGTCGACATCGGCGGCGGCACGACGGAAGTCGGCGTCATCTCGCTGGGCGGCATGGTTTATTCGGGTTCGGTGCGCGTCGGCGGCGACAAGTTCGACGAGGCGATCATCAACTACATCCGCCGCAACTACGGCATGCTGATCGGCGAAACCACGGCCGAATCCATCAAGAAGGAAATCGGCTCCGCCTTCCCGGGCTCCGAGGTCAAGGAGATGGAGGTCAAGGGCCGCAACCTCGCCGAGGGCATTCCGCGCAGCTTCACCATTTCCTCGAACGAGATCCTCGAGGCGCTCACCGATCCGCTCAACCAGATCGTCGGTGCCGTGAAGATCGCGCTCGAGCAAACGCCGCCGGAACTCGGCGCCGACATCGCCGAAAAGGGCATGGTGCTCACCGGGGGCGGCGCGCTGCTGCGCGACCTCGACCGCCTGCTGATGGAAGAGACCGGCCTGCCGGTGATCGTCGCCGACGATCCCCTGACGTGCGTCGTCCGCGGTTCGGGCCTCGCGCTCGAAAAGATGGACAAACTCGGCAGTATTTTCGCGAACGAATAAATCCCTTTCCCTTTAGTGTGCGAACCGGCGCAGAGGATGCGCCGTTCGGTCATTCTCGAGGGGCGCGCTTGTTGTGATGTCCGCCGTTGGTCACTCGCCACCACCCTTTTTCAAAAGAGGTCCGGCGCCGCTCGTCCAACTGACCTTTTTCCTTACTCTCGCCATTGCCTTGCTGTTCGTCGACCTGCGTTTCCACACGCTGGAATGGGTCAGGCTGGGCGTCGCCACGGTGATGTGGCCGGCGCAGCGGCTGGCGAACCTGCCCGCGGAGGCGGTCGGCGACGCCGAGCAATACTTCACCAGCCTCGCCACGCTGCAGTCGGAAAACGCCGAATACCGCAAGAAGCAGCTCACCACCGCCAACCAGTTGCTGCGCCAGGAACACCTGGATGAGGAGAACAAGCGCCTGCGTGCGCTGCTCGACATGCGCGCGCGCCAGCCGGCCGAAGGGCGCGTGGCCGAGATCCTCTACGCGGCACGTGACCCCTTCTCACGCCGGGTGATCGTGGACAAGGGCATCCAGGCCGGCATCGAAGCCGGCCAGGCCGTGATCGACGACATCGGCGTGGTCGGCCAGGTCACGCGCGTATTCCCGCTCACGAGCGAGGTGACGCTGCTCACGGACAAAGACCAGGCGATTCCGGTCGAAGTGCAGCGCAACGGACTGCGCGCCGTGCTCAACGGCGCTGGCGCCGGCATGATGGAACTGCGCTTCCTCGCCTCCAATGCCGACGTGCAGCCGGGCGACGTCCTCGTCACCTCGGGCATCGATGGCATCTACCTCGACGGCCTGCCGGTGGCCAAGGTGTCGCGCATCGACCGCGACAACTCCTACGCCTTCGCGCGCATCTACTGCGAACCGCTGGCGGGCGTCGAGAAGCGCGGCCAGGTGCTGGTGCTGGGCAAGCGCGTCGACCTGCCGCCGCCGCCCGAAGAAACGGCCGACGACAAGAGCCGGTCCGGCAAGGGCAAGAAGGTCAAGAAGCGGGTGAAGCCGTGATCCAGCCCACCCATTCCTCGCGCCGCATCCTGCTGCCTGCCCGCAGCTGGTTCATCTGGCTGTCGCTCGGGCTGGCGCTGTTCCTCAATCTGATCCCGTTCGGACGCCTGCCGGGCGTGCCCGACTGGGTCGCGCTGGTGCTGGCGTTCTGGTGCGTGCACCAGCCGCTGCGCATCGGCATGGGTTCGGCCTTCCTGCTCGGCCTGCTGATGGACATCATCGACAGCAGCGTGATGGGTCAGCATTCGCTCGCCTATGTGCCGCTCGCCTTCGCGGCCAGCGGGTTGTCGCGGCGCATCCTCTGGTTCCCGCTGGCGCACCAGGCGCTGCACGTCCTGCCGATGTTGCTGGTCGCCCAGATCATCATGGTGATCGCGCGCATGGTCGGCGGCGGCGAGTTCCCCGGCGTGCTGTACTTCTTCTCGAGCCTGGTTGCGGCGGGACTCTGGTATCCGCTGACCTATGTCCTGCTGCTGCCGCAATACCAACCGGTCGAGCGCGACGAGAACCGACCCATCTGACGATGTTCGCGCTCGTGATGACGGAACCCTCCAGTGTCCGTGACAGCCAAGGCGGCAAGCTGGCCCGCCCCCTCCCTTCCTCCCCCTCGCGGGGGAGGCGACTGATCGGCTCGCTGCGCTCGGTATTGCATGGCGCCCTTCCTGTCGCCTCGCGTTAACCGTGGAATTCAAGAATCCCCAGGAAGAGCTCGAGCGTTTTCAAGGCCGGCTAGGCTTTGCGGGCGGTTTCGTGCTGTTCTGCTTCGTGCTGCTGTTCGCCCGCTTCGTCTGGCTGCAGATCATCCAGCACGACTATTACCAGACGCGCGCCGAGGAAAACCGCATCTCGCTGGTGCCGATCGTGCCCAACCGCGGCCTGATCCTCGACCGCAAGGGCGTGGTGCTGGCGCGCAACTACTCGGCCTACACGCTCGAGATCACGCCGTCGAAAGCCATGAACATGGACGCCGTGATCGACGAGCTGGCTGAGTTCATCGACATCCAGCCGAAGGACCGCAAGCGCTTCAAGAAGCTGCTCGACGAGAGCAAGAACTTCGAGTCGCTGCCGATCCGCACCCGCCTCACCGACGACGAGGTGGCAAAGTTCATCGCCCGCCGCTACCACTTCCCCGGCATCGACATCAAGGCGCGCCTGTTCCGCCAGTACCCGATGGGCGACTTCGCCTCGCACCTGCTGGGCTACATCGGCCGCGTGAACGACAACGACCTCGACCGCATCGAGGACGAGGACCAGGAGGCCAACTACCGCGGCACCGAGCACTTCGGCA
This sequence comes from Ignavibacteria bacterium, assembly GCA_050259835.1. GTDB lineage: Bacteria > Pseudomonadota > Gammaproteobacteria > Burkholderiales > Rhodocyclaceae > Nitricoxidireducens. The sequence continues at coordinate 3,108 of JBLNBJ010000141.1, forward strand.
AGACCGGCCTCGAGCAGCACTACGAGTTCGAGCTGCACGGCCAGACCGGCTTCGAGCAGGTCGAGGTCGACGCCGGCGGCCACGCCGTGCGCACGCTCGCCAGCACGGCGCCGATCGCCGGCAACAACCTCACGCTGACGGTCGACGCCAAGCTGCAGGAGGTCGCCGAGAAGGCCTTCGGCAACCGCCGCGGCGCCCTGGTGGCGATCGAGCCCGCCACCGGCGGCATCCTGGCGCTGGTTTCCATGCCCAACTACGACCCCAACCTGTTCGTCGACGGCATCGACCCGACCAACTGGGACATGCTCAACAACTCGCCCGACAAGCCGATGGTGAACCGCGCGCTGAACGGCGCCTACCCGCCCGGCTCGACCTTCAAGCCCTACATGGCGCTGGGCGCGCTGACGCTGGGCAAGCGCCGCCCCGAGCAGACCATCTTCGACCCCGGCTATTTCGCCTTCGGCAACCACACCTTCCGTGACGACAAGAAGGGCGGCCACGGCTCGGTCGACATGTACAAGTCCATCGTCGACTCCTGCGACACCTATTACTACATGCTCGCCAACGACATGGGCATCGACAACATCTCCGGCTTCATGCGGCAGTTCGGCTTCGGCCAGCGCACCGGGGTCGACATCGAGGGCGAGTCGGAAGGCGTGCTGCCGTCGCAGGAATGGAAGAAGAAGCGCTTCAAGCGCCCCGAGCAGCAGAAGTGGTACGCCGGCGAGACCATCTCGATCGGCATCGGCCAGGGCTACAACGCCTACACGCCGATCCAGCTGGCGCAGGCCGTGGCGACGCTGGCCAACAACGGCGTGATGTACCGGCCGCACCTCGTGCAGTACGTCACCGACACGCGCACGGGGCAGAAGACCTACGTCGAGCCGAAGCCGCTGCGCACCATTCCGCTCAAGCAGGAGCACATCGACGTGATCAAGCGCGCCATGATCGGCGTGAACAAGGAAGGCACGGGCGCGCGCGCCTTCGCCGGCGCCGAATACGTCTCGGCCGGCAAGACCGGCACGGCCCAGGTGTTCTCGCTGAAGGGCGAGAAGTACTCGGAAGGCCACGTCAAGCAGGAGCTGCGCGACCACGCGCTGTTCATCGCCTTCGCTCCGGCCGACCAGCCGAAGATCGCGCTCGCCGTGCTGGTCGAGAACGGCGGCTTCGGCGCCCAGGCCGCGGCGCCGATCGCACGCCTGGTATTCGACTACTACCTGCTCGGCAAGCTGCCCAAGAGCGCCGCCGCCGAAGACAATTCCGACGAGGAGGGCGACTGATGCTGCGCCGACTGTGGCTCCGCCTGATCGACCCGCTCGACCAGACCCTCATGGCGATCGCCGGCCTGCTGCTGCTGCTGGCGCTGATCATCGTCACGAGCGCCTCGCCCGATCGCGTGCCGGCCCAGATGATGAACATGGGCGCCGCGCTGTTCTTCATGCGGCTGATGGCGCAGGTGCCGCCGCAACGGCTGATGCACCTGGCGCTGCCGACCTACGTGCTGGGCATCATGCTGCTGGTGGCCGTCGCCCTGTTCGGCGACGTCTCGAAGGGCGCGCGGCGCTGGCTCAACCTGGGCTTCATGCGCGTGCAGCCATCCGAGCTCATGAAGATCGCCATGCCGCTGATGCTCGCCTGGTACTTCCAGAAGCACGAGGCGATGCTGCGCCTGCGCGACTACGCCGTCGCCACCGTCCTGCTGCTGGTGCCCGTCGCCCTGATCGCGCGCCAGCCCGACCTCGGCACGGCCATCCTGGTGCTGGCGGCCGGCTTCTACGTGATCTTCCTCGCCGGCCTGTCGTGGAAGATCCTGGTCGGCCTGCTGCTGTCCGCGGTCGCCGCGGCGCCGGTGGCCTGGAACTTCCTGCACGACTACCAGCGCGCACGCATCCTGACGCTGCTCGACCCCGAGAAGGATCCGCTCGGCAAGGGCTTCCACATCATCCAGTCGACCATCGCCATCGGCTCGGGCGGCATCTTCGGCAAGGGCTGGGGACAGGGCACGCAGGCGCAGCTCGAGTTCATCCCCGAGCGCCACACCGACTTCATCTTCGCAGTGATGTCCGAGGAGCTCGGCCTGGTCGGCAACACCGTGCTGCTGGTGCTCTACTCGCTGCTGATCGCGCGCGGACTGATGATCGCGGCCAACGCGCCGACCGTATTCACGCGCCTCTTGGCCGGCGCCATCACGCTGATCTTCTTCACCTACGCCTTCGTGAACATGGGCATGGTCAGCGGCATCCTGCCCGTCGTCGGCGTGCCGCTGCCCTTCATCAGCTACGGCGGCACCGCGCTGGTGACGCTGTTCTTCGGCATCGGCATCCTCATGAGCATTCATAAACACCGAATGCTCGTTCAAAAATGACCCGCCCACCCCCGCCCCCTCCCTCACGGGAGGGGGGCCCGCAAGCTCGCTTCGCTCGTCCGATGGGAAAAGCTTCGCTTGTAGCGGCCGCGCTCGCAGTCGCCGCCTGCGGCACGCCGGTGGTGCGCCCCGTGGAGCGGGCCGAGACGCCGACGACGGCTCCCGCCAAGCCCGCGCCGCAGAAGCCGGCCTGGGTGCTGAAGAAAGGCGGCGGCTACTACCAGGACGATGGTCCCGGCGACAACCCGCCTGCCGACATCGACGCCATTCCCGATGCCGTGCCGCGCGCAGAGCCGCCGCACCGCTTCGCCAACAATCCCTATTCGGTGCTCGGCCGCGACTACGTGCCGTTGAAGCCCGGCACGCCCTACCGCGCCAGCGGCGTGGCGAGCTGGTACGGCCGCAAGTTCAACGGCCAGAAGACCTCGTCGGGCGAGGTGTACGACATGTACGGCATGACGGCCGCGCATGCGACGCTGCCGATTCCTTCCTATGCGCGCGTCACCAACCCGGCCAACGGCAAGTCGGTGGTCGTGCGAGTCAACGACCGCGGTCCCTTCCACGCCGGCCGCATCATCGATCTTTCCTATACCGCCGCGTGGAAGCTCGGCTACGTCGGCAACGGCAGCACCTCCGTGCTGGTGGAGAGCATCCAGCCCGGCCAGGAAGCGCCGGTGACGCAGGCGCGTGCCGGCGACGACCCGCTCGAGCGCCTTGCGACGGCCGCCGAGCCACCCGCGAAGCCGCTGCCCGAAGTGGCCGATGCGCGCGGCCATTACCTGCAGCTCGGCGCCTTCGGCAACCGCGACAATGCCGAGGCGCTGAAGGCGCGCCTGGCGCGAGAGCTGGGCAGCCTCGGCGACAAGCTCGTCGTCCAGGCCGCCGGCAAGGTCTTCCGCCTCCAGCTCGGGCCGTGGGCCGACGCCCGCGAGGCGCGCGCGGTGGGCGAGCGCCTGCGTGAGGTGCTCGACGCCGCGCCGGTGCTCGTCCAGCGCTGACCCGTATAATTTCGTTCCTCACCTTCGTGCCCGTCACCATGCGCTTCTTCTCGCTCCTGTTCGCCGCGCTGTTCACGCTTTCCGCACAGGCGCAGCTGATGCCGCCGCCGCCCACCGTCGCCGCGCGCGCCTGGCTGCTGATCGACCACGCATCCTGGCAACCGTTGGCCGCGACCAGCGCCGAGGAGCGCGTCGAGCCGGCATCGCTGACCAAGCTGATGACCGCCTACATCGTCTTCGGCGCCATCAAGCAGGGTTCGCTCAAGCTCGACCAGCAGATCGCCGTGTCCGAGAAGGCCTGGAAGGCGCCCGGTTCGCGCATGTTCATCGAGCCCAACAAGCCGGTGACGGTGGCCGAGCTGATCCGCGGCATGATCGTGCAGTCGGGCAACGACGCCTGCATCGCGCTGGCCGAGGCGGTGGCCGGCTCCGAAGCCGGCTTCGTGCAGATGATGAACCACGAGGCGGCGCGGCTCGGGCTCAAGAACACCCACTTCATGAACGCCACCGGCCTGCCGGACCCGCAGCACTACACGACGGCCACCGACCTCGCGCACCTCGCCTCGTCGCTGATCCGCGATTTCCCGGACTTCTATCCGATCTATTCGATGAAGGAGTTCCGCTACAACAACATCACGCAGCCGAACCGCAACCGGCTGCTGTGGCTCGACCCGACGGTCGACGGCGTCAAGACCGGCCACACCGAGGCGGCCGGCTACTGCCTGATCGCCTCGAGCAAGCGCGGCTCGCGCCGGCTGCTGTCGGTGGTGCTCGGCGCCAACTCCGACATCATGCGTGCGCAGGAATCGCAGAAGCTGCTCAACTTCGGCTTCCAGGCCTTCGACGGCGTCAAGCTCTACGACAAGGGCCAGACCGTGGCGCAGCCCCGGGTCTTCAAGGGCAGCCAGGGTGCCGTGCGGGCCGGCTTCACGGACGACTTCGTGATCTCGCTGCCCAAGGGCGCCGCCGACAAGATCAAGGTCGAGCTGATCTCCGTGCAGCCGCTGCTGGCGCCGCTGCAGCAAGGCCAGCGAGTGGCCACGCTGCGCGTGCTGCTCGATACCGGCAACGGGCCCAAGGTTTGGGGCGAGTATCCGGTCGTGGCGCTCGAGAACGTTCCGGTGGCCGGCATCATCGGCCGCGCCTGGGACAGCATCCTGCTCTTCTTCAAATGAATATAAACGCCCCCCACCCCTCGGTCCCCGCCCCGGGGCGGGGAAGCCCGCAAGCTCGCTGCGCTCGAAAATACGGTGCCGGGCTTCATGAAATGCTGCGCGGTTGTTCGCTCCGCGAACGCGCCGCCTTGCCTTGGGACGGCCCGGCGGCAAGGCTACGGGAGCCGCTCTCGTGAATCTCGCCTACCTCAACGGCACCTTCCAAACGCTCGCCGATGCGCGCGTGTCCGTCATGGACCGCGGCTTCCTGTTCGGCGACGGCGTCTATGAGGTGATCCCCGTCTATTCGCGCCGCCCCTTCCGCATCGACGAGCACCTGGCGCGCCTGCAGAACACGCTCGACGGCATCCGGCTGGCCAATCCGCATACGGCACAGGAATGGAAGGAGTTGATCGGCCGCATCGTGTCGGAGGCCGAATGGGACGACCAATCGGTCTACCTGCAGGTGACGCGCGGGCCGATGGAAAAGCGCAACCATGCCTTCCCGGCCGTCGTCACGCCGACGGTATTCATCATGAGCGAGGCGCTCGTGACGCCGCCGGCCGAACTTTGCGCCACCGGCGTTGCCGCGGTGACGGCCGCCGACTTCCGCTGGCTCCACTGCGACTTCAAGGCGACCTCGCTGCTCGCCAACTGCCTGCTGCGCCAGCTGGCGGTGGATGCCGGCTGCGCCGAAACGGTGCTGCTGCGCGACGGCTTCCTCACCGAAGGCGCGGCCTCGAACATCTTCGTGGTCAAGGGCGGCCGCCTGCTGGCCCCGATCAAGAACCACCTGATGCTGCCCGGCATCACCTACGACGTCGTGCTCGAACTCGCGGCGGCGCACGGCCTGCCGTGCGAAGTGCGCGACGTCGTGGAAGCCGAGGTGCGCGGCGCCGAGGAGCTTTGGCTCACCTCCTCGACCAAGGAAGTGCTGCCCATCGTCGCCCTCGACGGCCGCGCCATCGGCACCGGCCGCCCCGGGCCGCTGTTCGCCAAGATGCACGACTGGTATCAGCAGTACAAAAGGGACGTGATGCGCCGTGGCTGACGACACGCTGCTCGAATTCCCCTGCGACTTCCCGCTCAAGATCATGGGCGCGGCAAAGGACGACTTCGCCACCGCGATCTGCGAAGTGGTGGTCCGGCATGCGCCCGACTTCGACGCCGCCAGCGTCGAGATGCGCGCCTCCAGCGGCGGCAAGTATGTTTCGCTGACCTGCACGGTGCGCGCGACCTCCAAGGCACAGCTCGATGCCCTGTATCGGGAATTGACCTCGCATCCGCTGGTCAAGGTCGTGCTGTGAGCGGCGAAGCAGGGGCCCCGCGCAGCGGGGATGCGCGCCAAGCGGGCAGCACCTGCCACCGACGCGCGGGAGAGTCGGCCGGCGTCACCCGTTCGGAGGCGGCCCTGTGATCGTCCGCCACCTCGGCCGCGTCGACTACGAGCCGACCTGGCAGGCGATGCAGGACTTCAATGCGCGCCGGAGCGCGGAAACGCCCGACGAGATCTGGTTCTGCGAGCATCCGCCGGTGTTCACGCTCGGCCTGGCCGGCAAGCCCGAACATCTGCTGCGCGACATCGGCGTGCCGGTGGTCAAGATCGACCGCGGCGGCCAGATCACCTACCACGGCCCCGGCCAGATCGTCGCCTACCTGCTGCTCGACCTGCGCCGGCGCAAGCTGGGCGTGCGCGAGCTCGTACACCTCATGGAGCAGGCGCTGATCGAACTGCTGCTCGACTATGGCATCGCGGCGACGCGCCTGCCGGGTGCCCCCGGCGTCTACGTCGGCGGCGCCAAGATCGGCGCGCTCGGCCTGCGCGTCAAGAACGGCTGCTGCTACCACGGCCTAGCGCTCAACGTCGACATGGACCTGGCGCCGTTCTCGGCCATCAACCCCTGCGGCTACGAGGGCATGGCGGTCACCCAGATGCGCGAACTTTGCGGCATCATCGACCTTCCCTCCGTGACGGAACGCCTGCAGGGGCATCTACTGAAAGTCCTCGAATGAGCGAGAAGCAAAAGGGCGAAGCCAAGACGGCGCGCATCCCGATCAAGATCGTTCCCGTGCAGGCGCCGCTCAAGAAGCCCGAATGGATCCGCGTCAAGGCGGGTTCGTCCGCCACGCGCTTCGCCGACGTCAAGGCGATCCTGCGCGAGCACCACCTGCACACCGTCTGCGAGGAAGCGACCTGCCCGAACATCGGCGAATGCTTCGGCAAGGGCACCGCCACCTTCATGATCCTCGGCGACCTGTGCACGCGGCGCTGCCCGTTCTGCGACGTCGGCCACGGCAAGCCGCTGCCGCCCGATCCGGATGAGCCGCAGAAACTCGCCGAAACCGTCGCGGCGCTCAAGCTCAAGTACGTCGTGATCACCAGCGTCGATCGCGACGACCTCAAGGACGGCGGCGCCGGCCACTTCGCCGCCTGCATTCGCAAGCTGCGCGAACTGTCGCCCGCCACCCGCATCGAGGTGCTGGTGCCCGACTTCCGCGGCCGCCTCGAGGCCGCGCTGGCAGCCTTCGAAGGCGCGCTGCCCGACGTCATGAACCACAACCTCGAAACGGTGCCGCGGCTCTACAAGCAGGCGCGGCCCGGCGCCGACTACGCGCATTCGCTGGCGCTGCTCAAGGACTTCAAGCGCCGCCATCCCGAGGTGGCGACCAAGTCCGGCCTCATGGTCGGCATCGGCGAAACCGACGAGGAAATCCTCGCCGTCATGCGCGACCTGCGCGCGCACGACGTCGAGATGCTGACCGTCGGCCAGTACCTGGCGCCTTCCAACCATCACCTGCCGGTCACGCGCTACGTGCACCCGGACGTCTTCCGCATGTTCGAGGAAAGCGCCCGGCAGATGGGCTTCACCAACGCCGCCTGCGCGCCGCTGGTACGGTCGAGCTATCACGCCGACATGCAGGCGCATCTCGCCGGCGTCGGCGGCAACGACTGAGCGCGGGACCCGCGCCTCGGCTAGCACGGCGGCGCCCGGCGCGCAAGCGCCAATAGGCGGCATGACCCTGAATGCGGCGCGGTTGATATCGCCGCTTCATTCACATAGCATGTGCGCATGGCATATGTCTTCCGCGTCCGTCCGCATCCTCTCGGGGTCGTCGTTTCCGAGCGTCCCGAAACCCTGGGCGAGTTGCTGCTGCCCGGCGAGAAATGCTGCGGCGTCGCGTTCGAAGACCTCGAGCGCGCGGCGGCGACCACCGGCTTCATCGAAGTGCCCGAAGTCGCGTCCGGCGACTGCCCGCTGAGAGCGCGCTGGCAGCGCCGCTGAGCCGGGCGCGTCCCAGGCCTAGGCCACGCAAACCTTGTCGCGTCCCGTGCGCTTCGCCTCGTAGAGCGCGGCATCCGCGCGGGCCAGCACGGCCTGCACGTCGGCGTCGTCCGGCGCCATGGCGGCGGTGCCGATCGACACGGTCACCGTGATCGACTGTCCCGCCGCGACAGGCACCGACGCGGCGGATACGGCCTGCCGCAGGCGCTCCGCGACCAGCAGGGCCTGGCGCGCATCCGTCTCCGGCAGCAGCACGCCGAACTCCTCGCCCCCCAGGCGCCCCATGACGTCCCAGTCGCGCAGCGTCTGCTGGCAGATGCCGACGAAGGCGCGCAGCACCGCGTCGCCGGCGGCGTGCCCGTGCGTGTCGTTGACGACCTTGAAGTGGTCGAGGTCGAGCATCCACACCGAAAGCGGATGGCCGTAACGGCGGCTGCGCGCGAACTCGTAGACGGCGCGATCGAGGAAATGGCCGCGGTTGGCGACATGCGTGAGCCCGTCGGTATGGGCCTCCTGCTCGAGCGCGCGCATCTCCTCCACCTGGTCGGTGGTGTCGATGCCGACGCCCACGAGGTAGCGCGATTCGCCGACCTCGAAGCGGCGCGCCGTGAAGAGGAAGGCGCGCGTGCCGCGGTCGCGCGTGACCACCCGCACGACCGCCTTGGCATAACCCTTCTCGAAGGCCTCGCGCATCTTGGCCGCGGCCAGCTGGCGATCGCTCTCGGCCACGGTGAGCAGCGAACTGCGCTGGTCGAGGTCGGCGTCCGACAGGCCGGTGAGGCGATTGAGATTGCTGTTCCAGCGGTAGTAATTGCCCTCCGCGTCCACCACGCAGAACAGGCCCGGCACGTTCTCGATCAGCAGGCGCGAGAAGCCCGCCTGTTCGGCCAGTTGCCGCTCGGCGCGCTTGCGCTCGCTGATGTCGGTGCAGAAGCCGGCGACATAGGGCACGTCGCCGATCTCGACGCGCCGGGCCGTTGCCAGCAGCACCGCCTCGGCCCCGCCCTTGCCGGTCACCCGCAGTTCCATGCGCGCGGAACCGGTCGCGAGCACGGTGAGGAATTTGGCGGCCGCCAGGGCCCGATCATCCTCGTGCACCAGCGTGATCGCCTGGAAGCCCTTGAGCTCGGCCTCGGAGAGGCCGCTGCGCGTGCCGAGGTAGCTGTTCCAGCGCACCAGCCGCGCCTCCTCGTCGAGCAGGAAGAAGGCGTGGGGAGCGCTCTCGATGATGGCGCCGAGCAGCGTCCTTTCGCGGGCGAGATCGTCCTCCAGCTGCTTGCGCGCGGTGACGTCCTCGAGATAGTGCCGGCAATACCAGAACGCACCCGAGGGCTTGCGCGCCACGATCTCGTGCGTCGCGAAAATGTTGCCGGCGCGGCCGATGACCAGCGCCTCCTGCTCGGCGACCGAGTCATGTGAGCCGCAGCACTGAGGCGGCAGGCCCGCGAGCTTCGGAAAGACTTGCCAGTACGGTTTGCCGACGATGCTTGCCATCGGCTGGCCGGCTGCGGCCGCGTAGGGCGCATTGCAGCGCAGGACGCGGCCCGCTTCGTCGTGCACGAATACCGGCTCTTTCGCCTGGTCGAGGATCGTCGGCCACTCGTAGGCCTCGGCTTCCGGCGGCGGCTTCGGAGCGACTGCCTTGCGCGCGCGCATGGCCGGGCGCGAGGCCCGCCGAGGTGACGGTTCCGGTCTGCGTTGCCCGCGGTCGGTCGGATGAAGCGGTTTCACTGCTCGTCGCGATGGCTGTCTGGTTCGCCTCTGAGTGCCCCGGCGGTTGACCGCCGGGCTTTGCCGAAATTCCGGGTTCCTTCGGACGGCACGCGGCTTGCGCGCGCGTCATTTCGATTCATGTTTCCGGAAGCCATGGACCCCGGTTCCCGCGCCGACACCCGACGCACCGCCGCCGTAAAGGCTCGGGTAGAGCGCAGAACCGTTGTGCGTCCTGTATTGGCGCCACAGCTTGAAGTAGGCGCGGCCCTCGCGCGCCTCTTCCAGCAGCCGGTCGAGGCAGGCCGCGAGGTCCTCGCGTTGCGCCGTCAGGCGCTCGAGCTTTTCGGCGCAGGCGGCGACGTGCGCGGGGCCGGCATCGTTGCGTCCCGCCTGCAGGCGCATGTGATGGATCTTGAGCGCGAGGATGGAGAGGCGGTCGATCATCGCCCCCGCCGTCTCGCTGCTCAGGCGCGCGTCGGCGTCGGGCCGCACGCCGATCATGCCGAGGATGGCCAGGTCGATCGCCTCGACGGCGTCGTTGCGTTCCTGGTTGTAGCGGTCGATGCGGCGCTTGTTGGCCGCCACGGCAGCATCGGGGACGTCGGTGCGCCGGGCTTCGTCCTCCTCGTGCCAGAGCAGCGCATTGCACAGGTGGTTGGTCTCGATCCAGCCCCACACGTCGCGCGGCGGCACGGGGACCGCCAGATGCGGCCAGTTGCGATCCGCCAGGCAGCGATCGTGGGCATCGGCGAGAACGGCGGCGCGCAGGAGGACGAGCATGGCAGAGTCCCGGTCAAAGGTTGGCGGCCATGCTGCAAGTCCCGTTCCGCCGGGCGCCGCCACGGCAGAGGCGGTGCCGCAGCGAAAGACTTACGCGCCGGACGAAATCCGTTCCGGAAAAGTTTTCGTCAGCCGCAACACCGCGATCTCGGCGGGAATCCAGAAGCGATGCGGCGGTCCCCAGTAACCCGTGCCGGCGCTCACGTAAAGCCACATGCGACCAAGCCGCACGAGACCGCGGTGGTAGCGATGCGTCAGCCGCACCAGCAGGCTGAACGGGAAGAACTGGCCGCCATGCGTGTGGCCGGAGAGCTGCAGGTCGAAACCGGCCGCGGCCGCGGCGGGGCAGACGCCGGGCCGATGCGCCAGCTGAAGGCGGAAGTGGGCCGCGGCCTCGCTGCGCGCCGCCGTCGCGACGCTGCCGGCCTGCGGCGAGCCGAAGCTGCGCGCGGCCGGGTCGGCCACCCCGGCGACGAGCAGCGTGGCGTCGCCGCGCCGCACAGCGACGTTGCGGTCGATCAGGGGCGTCCAGCCGAACGCCGCCGCTTCGGCGATCCAGCGTTCGCCGCCCCAGTAGTATTCGTGGTTGCCGGTGACGAAATAGGTGCCGAGCGGCGCCGCCAGCCGGGCCAGCGGCGCGGTGTCGCCGCGCAGCCTCTCGGGGTGGCCGTCGGCGAGGTCGCCCGTCACCGCGATCAGGTCCGGCGCAGCGGCAAGCGCCCTGCGCACGACGCGCTCGGCGTAGCGGCGACGAATCGTCGGGCCGACGTGGAGGTCGCTGATCTGCACGATGGTGAGCCCCTCGAGGTCGCCATGCAGGCCGGGAACCGGCACCTCGACGATCTTCGGCGCCGGGCCGCGCAGTGTCTGCCAGAGTCCGGCGGCGGTCACCGCGAGGGCCGCCGCCAGCGCGCCGCGCAGGCCCTCGCGCAGGAAGTCGGGCGGGCCGTTCAGCAGCCGCGCTACCGCGGCGGCAACGTCCACGGGCAGCGAAAACAATACGAACGTCGCCCAGATGCCGAAAGCGCCCGAGCCGGCCCACGCGAACCAGTGGAACCACGGCCGCTCGACGGCCGCCGCGTGCGCGCGGTAGAGCATCTGCCAGCCGACCATCAGGCCGAAGACCACGGCCGTGGCGCCCCACGCCAGTCCGGGCGCGCCCGGCAGTAGCACCTGGGCCTGCAGCCCGGTGTAGAGCATCAGCGCGATCAGGACGACGCGGAACATCAGGAAGCCCAACGCGCGCGCACGTGCCAAGTCGCCCGCACTGGGTGAATCCCGCATTTCCAATAGAATGCCGCCAGCATTGCCCGCCTGCCGACACGGAGTGCCGCCATGAGAGCCTTCCTCGAGAAAATCCTGCTGGTCGCCGTCGCGATCTTCGTGAAGCTGCTGTTCATGATCTACAAGGTGCTGGCGTGGCCGCTGGCGCTCCTCGCGCTGTTCGTCGTGGCCTGGCTGGCATTCCTCGCCTTCAACCACTTCCTCGGCGCCGCGCTGCTGCTCGCCGGCCTGGTGCTGGCGAGCGCCTGGGCGCTCTACCACTACGCCGATCGTACGCTTCCGGCGAACGTCGGGGCAGGGGGATGGGCCAGCCGGATCAGCGATCGCTTCATCGCCTGGCTCGGCTCGATCAAATACTTCTCCTCGCCGCTGTGCCTGGTGGAGGATCCGGGTTCCTACCGGATCAAGGGCGCCGACCTGCGCCTGCTCACCGACGGCGACAGTCCGCTGCTGCAGCCCGGCGACATCCTGCTGCGCGGCTACGACGGCTACCTCGACGGCGAGCTGATCCGGCGCACCGGCGGCGCCGCCGGCCCGGCGCAATTCCTTTCCCATGCCGCGCTCTACGTCGGCCCGATCGACGGCGAGGAAGACAAGCGGCTCGCCGCGCGCCGGCTGAAGATGCGGGACGCGAACGGCACCTGGCGCCAGGCCACGGAGGCCGAAAAGGACAAGGTCCGCAATGACCCCGCTTACTTCCAGTCCGGCCGCCAGATGGTGATCCATTCGATGGCCAAGGGCGTGCACGTCGAGGACATCCTGACCTTCCTGCGCTGCGACTACCTGGTCGTGCTGCGCCTGCCCGGCAAGGTCGGGCTGCACGATCCCGCCGCCTCGAAGGCGCCGCTGGTGGCGCTCTCCGACGGCGCGGCGTCCGTCGACGCGCGCTTGCGCCAGGGCTATGCCGTGCCGAGGGAGGAGATCTGGGCGCTGGCGCGCGCCTCGGCGCTCGGCCGCATCGGCACCGGCTACGATTTCCTGTTCGACAGCTGCGAGACCTTCCACAAGTTCAGCTGCTCGGAATTCGTCTACTACTGCTACAAGAGCGCCCACCGCTACATCGGGCTGGAGCCCAGGGAGCACGGCTTCGCCGGGCTGTTCAAGCGCGTCACCGTCTCGCCGGGCGACGTCTATGCGGCCTTCGAGCCGGGGCGCAAGCTCGAATTCGGCTGGTCGAACGTCCCCGCCCGCCCCTGATGCCCGGCGGACGGCAGTCAAGTAGAATAGGCGGCCAAGGGGACATCACGCCATGAAACTCGACTTGCGCAAGATCTACCGGTTCGAAGCGATCAACCACGCGGCCGGCGCCGAGCTGCCCACGGGCGGCGACATCTATTACGAATGCACCGAGTGCACGCACGTCGTGAGTTCCGTGCCGCATATCGTCGCCCACTGCGAGTGCGGCAACCTGCACGGCAAGGGCGGCAAGGTCGACATCAAGGATCCGGCCAAGGTCAAGCCGGTGCGCGGCAAGCTGAAGTGACCCCCGCCGGCCGCGCGGCCGGTTTCCCATGAATACGCTCAATCCGGCCCAGCGGGAGGCCATCCGCTATCTTGACGGACCGTTGCTGGTGCTCGCCGGCGCGGGCAGCGGCAAGACGCGCGTCATCACCCAGAAGATCGCCTATCTCGTCGAGGAATGCGGCATCAGTCCGCAGAAGATCGCCGCCATCACCTTCACCAACAAGGCGGCCAAGGAGATGCAGGAGCGCGCCGCCAAGCTGCTCCACGGCAAGCCGGTGGAAGGCCTCACCATCTGCACCTTCCACTCGCTCGGCGCGCGCATGCTGCGGCAGGAAGCGCGGCACACCGGCCTCAAGCCTTCGTTCTCGATCCTCGATGCCGCCGACACCGGCGCGCTGTTCCAGGAGCTGCTGAAGGATGCCGACAAGGCGCGGGTGCGCATGGTGCAGAACCGCATCTCGCTGTGGAAGAACGGGCTGGTGGGCCCCGAGGAAGCGGTCAAGGCTGCCGAAGGCGAACTCGAGGCGCATGCCGCACGCGTCTATGCCGACTACGAACGCACGCTGCGCGCCTACCAGGCGGTGGACTTCGACGATCTGATCCGCCTGCCGGCGCTGCTGCTCGAATCGAACGAGGAGGTGGCCACCCGCTGGCGCAGCCGCATCTGGCACCTGCTGGTCGACGAATACCAGGACACCAACCGCTGCCAGTACCGGCTGCTCAAGCTCCTCACGGAGCCGCGCGCCTCGTTCACGGCCGTGGGCGACGACGACCAGTCGATCTACGGCTGGCGCGGCGCCGACATCGAGAACCTGCGCGCGTTGCGCACCGACTACCCGACCCTGCACGTGGTCAAGCTCGAGCAGAACTACCGCTCGACCACGCGCATCCTCGCCGCCGCCAACAACGTCATCGCGCGCAATCCCAAGCTGTTCGACAAGAAGCTCTGGTCGGAGCGCGGCCACGGCGACATCATCCAGGTGATCGCCTGCCGCGACGACGAGCACGAGGCCGAGTGGGTGGTGAACAAGCTCATGGCGCACAAGTTCGAGCACCGCGGCAAGTGGTCGGACTACGCGATCCTCTACCGCGGCAACTACCAGGCGAAGGCCTTCGAGCAGCAGCTGCGCGCGCAGAAGGCGCCCTACCTGATGTCCGGCGGCCAGTCGTTCTTCGACCGCGCCGAGATCAAGGACGTCATGTGCTACCTGCGGCTGCTCGCCAACGGCGACGACGATCCGGCCTTCATCCGCGCCGTCACCACGCCCAAGCGCGGCATCGGCGGCACCACGCTCGAGGCGCTCGGCCGCGCCGCCGGACGGCGCCACATCAGCCTGTTCGCCGCCGCCTTCGCCGCGGGCATCGAGAACGAGCTCAGTGCCAAGCAGCTCGCCGCTGTGCGCGAGTTCTGCGACTTCATCAACCGCATGGAATGGCGCGCCGCGCGCGAGCCCGCCGGCCAGGTGCTCACCGACCTGCTGCGCGCCATCGGCTACGAGTCCTGGCTGTTCGAGACGCTCGAGGCCCCGGCCGCCGAGGCGCGCTGGGCCAACGTGAAGGACTTCGTCGGCTGGATCTCGCAGAAGGGCGAGGAGGAGAAAAAGAACCTGCTCGAACTCGCCCAGACCGTGGCCCTGATCACCATGCTCGACAAGAACGAGCAGGGCCAGGACGCCGTGCAGCTCGCCACGCTCCACGCCGCCAAGGGGCTCGAGTTCCGCCACGTCTTCCTGGTCGGCGTCGAGGAGGGCATCCTGCCGCACCGCGAGTCGATCGAGCTCGGCCACATCGAGGAGGAACGGCGGCTCATGTACGTGGGCATCACGCGCGCCCAGCTCGGGCTGTTCGTCACCTGGTGCGAAAAGCGCAAGCAGGGCCGCGAAGTCACGACGCGGGAAGCCTCGCGCTTCATCGCCGAGATGGGCGACGACCTCAAGATCGCCGGCAAGAACCGCGAGCCGGCGCCCGACGACAAGGAAGCGGGCCGCGCCAAGCTGGCGCGCTTCAAGGAAATGCTGGCGAAGAAGTAGGCGCACGAACCGCCGACATCCGGACCCCCGCCCACCATGAACTTTCGCCTCAAGCAGGTCGACGATTCCGAATACGAACTCCTCGACGAGAACGGTCACCGCATCGGCCGATGGGTCCAGCGGTCGGATGAATGGGTCTCCATCGAAATAGTGGGCAGACCCAACACGTTCGCCAGGGACCTGGGCGACGCGCACTTGGTGTCATGGAGTGAATTGAGACAACTGGAGCTGGAGACGAGGTCGCCTCGGTCCAGCAGACCCTGGTGGAAGTTTTGGTCGCGCTAGCGGCGCCCGAACGCCCGGAACCGCGGACATGAACAAAGACGTCGCTTTCCTTCTCGCCAATGCCGCCTTCGCCGGCGGCTTGGCTGGCTGGGCCTATGTTCGACTCGATTGGCCCGGCGCTGTGGCCGCAATCATCGCAGCGCTTCTCGTCGGCAGGTCGATGCGCGGCAAAGGGGGCCGCTAACGGCAAGGCGGACCCGCCACTCGGCGCGATCGACGGCCGGACCCCAAAACGAAACGGGACGGCGCCGTGAAGCGCCGCCCCGTCGTCGCGGAAAAGTCCCGCGGAATTACTTGATGTCGGAACCGACCTGCTTGAACAGGAAGGCGATCGCGTTCTTCACCTCGGCGTCCGTCATGTCGGCCATGCCGCCACGGGCCGGCATGTTGCCGTGACCGTGGATGACCGAGGCGGTCAGCGCATCGAGACCCTTGGAACCGCGCTGCGCCCAGGCCGCCTTGTCGGAGAGCTTGGGGGCGCCCTTCTCCCCGGTCTGGTGGCACTTGAAGCACACCGACTTGGCGATCTGCTCGCCGCTGCGCTCGTTGCCGGCGATCTTCTCGCCCGCCGCCGGCGCCTTGAAGTTCGCGCCCGATTGGTTGGCCATGAAGGCGACGGCACGCGCCAATTCCTCGTCGGTGGCGTCGGAGCCGCCCTTCGGGGGCATGGCGTTCTTGCCGGCCTTGGCCGACTTGACCAGGTTGTCGAGGCCGACGCCGATGCGCGGCGCCCAGGCGGCCTTGTCGCCAACCTTCGGCGCACCCGCCAGACCCGCACCGTGGCAGGCCATGCAGACGGACTTGTAAAGCTCTTCGCCGCTGCGGTTGCCGCTCGTGGCAGCGCCCGTGGCGCCGGCCACGTTCACCGTGGCGACCGGCTTGATGCGTTGAAGCGTGGCAGCGTCGTCCCCTTCGGGACGGTTGCCCATGGCGACGGCAAGTGCGCTCGAAACGGCCAGAGCACCCGCCACGGCGAGAGTCAGGGATTGGTTACGCAGCATTTGATTTTCCTTGGGCCGAATGGCCGTGTTGTTGGGGCCGATAAGTAGCCGGATTATAGCCAGTTTATGGACGAGGGGAACCAAACGCGCTATCCTTGCCGACCCGATGCGCCCGTAGCTCAGCTGGATAGAGTACTGCCCTCCGAAGGCAGGGGTCGTGCGTTCGAATCGCGCCGGGCGCGCCAGCCTTATTCTCCGACATGGACTATCGGATTCTCCCCGTCACGCCGTTCGCCCAGAACTGCACGCTGCTGTGGTGCGACGAGACCATGAAGGCCGCCGTCGTCGATCCCGGTGGCGACGTCGACGAGATCGTCCGTGCCGCGAGCCAGCTGGGCATCACGATCGAGAAAGTCCTGCTCACCCACGGCCATATCGACCACGCCGGCGCGACGGCGGAAATCGCCGCGCGGCTTTCCGTGCCGGTCGAAGGCCCGCAGCGCGAAGACTCCTTCTGGATCGAGCAGTTGCCCAACCAGAGCCGCATGTTCGGCTTTCCGCACTGCGAGGCGTTCACGCCCGACCGCTGGCTCGAGGACGGCGACGAGGTCCGCGTAGGCAGCAGCGTCGTGCTCGAAGTGCTGCACACCCCCGGACACACGCCGGGCCACGTCTGCTTCTTCCACCGGCCGACGAAGCTCGCGCTGGTCGGCGACGTGCTGTTCGCCGGCTCGATCGGGCGCACCGATTTTCCGCGCGGCGACTACGATGCCCTGATCCGCTCGATCCGCCACAAGCTGTGGCCGCTCGGCGACGACGTCAAGTTCGTCTGCGGGCACGGCCCGATGTCCACGTTCGGCGAAGAGCGCGCCTCGAATCCCTTCGTCGCGGACGGCGTCTAGGGACGCAGAAATCATGCGCGGCACCCGCGCTGCCAGGATCGCCGGCCTCGCGCTGGCCGTGCTCGCCGTCCTGGCCGCCGTCGCCGCAGCCTTCCTCAACAGCCGGTCGTTCGCCGCCGACCTCGAGGCGCAACTGGCGCGCACGCTGTTAGAGCGCAACCAGCGCAGCTTGACCTTCGAGGGCCCGCTGGAAATCCTCTTGTGGCCGAACGCCGGCTTCCGCCTCAATCGTGTCCGTCTCTCGGAGCCCGGCAGCGCCCGGGAATTCGCGGCCGTGGATAACGCGAGCTTCTCGGTCGCCGCGCTGCCCCTGCTGCGCGGCACGGTGTCGATTCAGGATTGCCGCCTGGACGGCTGGCGCGCGCGCATCGTGCGCCGGCGCGACGGCAGCCTCAACATCGCCGACCTGTTGCCGCAGGAAACTTCTCCCGGCAGCGCCTTCGCGCTGGATGCTGCCGCCATCGCGCTGCAGGGCGGCGCGCTCTCCTGGATGGACGAAGCAGGTGGGCGGACGCTGGAGGCGAGCGACATCGCCGTGACAGGACGCGGCCTGCGCGCCGACACGCAGGCAAGGACTTTCAGCGCGGACCAGTTGGCGCTCTCTGCTCGCGTCGGCGGCATGCAGTTGCGCCTCGATACGGAGGCGCTGGCGTCCGCCCCGGCGACGCTTTCGGCTCAGCGCATCGGGCTGACCGTCCGGCGCGACGCCGGCGACGCGGCAGTCGCCGCCAGCGCCCGTCTCGACGCCGACCTGCAGCGCAAGCGCCTGGCGCTCGACGGCCTGACCGGCAGCGTCGAGCTCACGCATCCGCGCCTGCTGCGGCCCCTCAAGCTCGCACTCAAAGGCGGCCTCCACACCGACGCCGGCGGCGCCGAGGGCAGCCTGTCGTCGCATTTCGACGAATCGACGGCGACCGCCAGGCTGCGCCTCGCGCGCTACGCGCCCCCGGCGCTGCGCTTCGACATCGACATCGACCGGCTCGACGTCGCCCGCTACCTGGCGCCGCGCCACGACGAGGCCGGCCCCACGGCCCGGTCGCCATCCTCATCCTCCGCATCCTCCTCATTCGACCTCGCCGCACTGGACGGCGCCGACGTCAACGGCACGGCGCGCATCGGCAACCTGAAAATCGCCGGCATCCAAACCCGCAACATCAAGCTCGAGATCCGCAGCGAAGGCGGCAAACTCGCGGTGCGCGGCGGCATGCCGGCCGAACGCTGACGCTATGCGCATCGGCATCGACCTCGGCGGCACGAAGATCGAAATCGTCGCACTCGGCGACAACGGCGCCGAACTTCTGCGCCGCCGCGTCGCCACGCCTCAGGGCGACTATCCGGCGACGGTGGCCGCCGTCGCTGCGCTGGTGCGCGACGCAGAAGCCGAACTCGGCCGGGAGGGCAGCGTCGGCGTCGGCATTCCCGGGGCGGAATCGCACGTCAGCGGCCTGATCAAGAACGCCAACTCGACCTGGCTGATCGGCCGGCCGCTGCGACAGGATCTCGGCACGGCCCTGGGCCGCGAAGTCCGCCTGGCCAACGACGCCAACTGCTTCGCGCTCTCCGAGGCCGCGGACGGCGCCGCGGCGGGCGCCGCCGTGGTGTTCGGCGTGATCCTCGGCACGGGTGTCGGCGGGGGCATCGTGGTCGGCGGACGGGTGCTGGCCGGCGCCAACGGCATCGCCGGCGAGTGGGGCCACAACCGCCTGCCGGGCGACGAGGAGGTCTGGCCGGGCTGCTATTGCGGGCGTTCGGGCTGCGTCGAGACCTTCCTGTCCGGCCCGGGCCTCGCGCGTGACCATGCGCGCCAAACCGGGGAAGCGCTCGACCCCACCGGCATCGTCGCGCGCGCCGCCGCCGGCGACCCCGCCTGCGAGGCGACGCTGCGGCGCTACGAGGAGCGCCTGGCGCGCGCGCTGGCCGTAGTCATCAACATCCTGGACCCGGACGCCATCGTGCTCGGCGGCGGGCTTTCCAATCTCGAGCGGCTGTACGCGAACGTGCCCCGGCTGTGGGGCGCGCAGGTCTTTTCCGACCACGTCGCGACCCGGTTGCTGAAGAACCGCCACGGCGATTCGTCGGGCGTGCGAGGTGCCGCATGGCTATGGTGATCCTGTTTGCAGGCGGCATCCGGCCGCTGCCGCCCGAGAACGAACCGACGGGCATGTTCAAGCGCGCCTGCGAAGCGCCGGTCTGGCTGGGAAGCGAAGGCCTCGCCGGCGATGCCCAGGCCGATCGCCGAGTGCACGGCGGCCCCTACAAAGCGCTGCACCAATATCCGGTCGAGCACTACGCGCGCCTGGCCCGGGCGTTTCCGTCCGCCGCCGCCGCGCTTGTCGCCGGCAGCCTCGGGGAGAACCTCAGTGTGCCGGGCTGGAACGAGGACAGCGTCGCCGTCGGCGACGTCTTCCGCCTCGGCGACGCGCTGGTCCAGGTCACGCAGCCGCGTTCGCCATGCTGGAAGATCGACCGGCGCCACGGCGTCGAGGGCATGACGCGCTTCATCGCCGAGCAAGCGCTCACCGGCTGGTACTTCCGCGTCCTCGAGGAAGGCGAAGTCGCGCCGGGCTGCGGCTTCGAGTGCATCGAGCGGCCGGCGCCGCAGGCCAGCGTGAGGCGCATCTTCGAGCTGCGCACCGGCCCGCAAGCGGACCGCGCCGAACTCGAGGCCTTCGCCGACACGCCGGGCCTCACCCCCGGCTGGGCCGACAAGCTGCGGGCGAGGGCGCGCGGTGGCTGAAGCGCCGCATCCCTGGCGACGCGTTTTCGCGCCCTTCGCGGCCGGCTATTTCCTTTCCTACCTGCTGCGCAACGCCAATGCGGTCATTGCGCCGGAGTTGACGCACGACCTCGCGGCGTCGGCAGCCGATCTCGGGCTGCTCACCTCCGCCTACCTGTTCGCCTTCGGCGCCTTCCAGCTGCCGCTCGGCCTGCTGCTCGACCGTTACGGCCCGCGGCGCGTCGAGGCCGCGCTGCTGCTCGTCGCGGCGCTCGGCTGTGCGGTGTTCGCGGTGGGGCCCGGTCTGCCGGAACTGGTGTTGGGACGGGCGCTGATCGGGCTGGGCGTTTCGGCCTGCCTGATGGGCTCGTTCAAGGCGTTCTCGCTGTGGTTTCCGATCGAGCGCCAGGCTTCGCTGAACGCCGCGGTCATGGCGGCCGGCGGCCTGGGCGCCATCTTCGCGACGGCACCGCTCGCGGGGGCGCTGCCGCTGCTCGGCTGGCGCGGCATCTTCGCCTCGCTGTCGCTGCTGGCCTGCCTGGCCGCCGCCGGCATCCTCTCGGTGCCCGAGCGGCGCGCCCCCGGCGCCGGCGAATCGCTGCGCGAACAGATGCGCGCCTTGGGCGGCATCCTGAAGAGCCCCGTCTACTGGCGCTACGCGCCCCAGACCGCCATGCTGTCGGGCGGTTTCATGGCGCTGCAGGGCTTGTGGGCCGTGCCCTGGCTGATGAACTTCAACGGCTACACGCGCGAGACGGCCGCGTTCCACCTGCTGCTGACCAGCATCGCGATGACCACCGGCTTCGTTTCGCTCGCCACCTTCGTCACGCGGCTGGCGCGCGCCGGACTGCCGCCCCGGCGCCTGCTCGCCGGCGGCATCGGCGTCGGCATCGGCCTGCTGGCCCTGATCGTCGCCGACGTCGGCGCAACGCATCTGCTGTGGTTCGGCATGGGACTGGTGTTCTCGGTCACCAACCTCGCCTACGCGCTGCTGAGCGCCCACTTCCCGCTTCAGCTGCAGGGCCGCGCCAACACCGCCATCAACCTCGCGGCCTTCGTCGGCGCCTTCAGCATCCAGTGGGGCGTCGGAGCGCTGGTCGACCTGCTCGGCAGTTTCGGACTCGGGCCGCGCGAAGCCTTCCGCATCGCCTTCGGCCTGCTGCTCGCGCTGCAGGCGCTCGCCTGGGGATGGTTCGTGCTCGGGACTAGAACTCCAGCGGATCGACGTCCAGGTGCCAGCGCAGGCCGCGCGGCGCCTTGAGCGCGTAGATCGACTCGTTCCACGCGGCGAGGAACGCCTGCAGCGCCGGGCGGCTCTGCGACTCCACCAGCAGTTGCGCGCGCTCGAGGCTCATCAGCCGCGAGAGCCGCATCGGCACCGGATCGTAGAGCGTCACCGGCGTACGGTCCGGCAGCGCGGCAAGCGGTTCGGCCGCGGCGCGCGCTGCCGCGAGGAAAGCAAGCGACTCATCCATCGTCTTCGCCTCGGCGCGCAACAGGCACTGGAAGGCGAAGGGCGGAAAGCCGGCTGATTCGCGCTCCTCGAGCTGGGCGCGCGCGAAGCCGGCGTAGTCGTGCTCTGCCAATGCGCGATAGAGCGGGTGGTCGGGGTACTCGGTCTGGATCAGGACTTCGCCGGGCAGCTCGGCACGGCCGCTGCGGCCCCCGACCTGCATCAGCTGCGAGAACAGCCGTTCGGGCGCGCGGAAGTCGGCGGCGAACAGCGCGGCATCCGCGCCCACCACCCCGACCAGCGTGAGCCGCGGAAAATCGTGGCCCTTGGCCAGCATCTGGGTGCCGACGAGGATGTCGACCTCGCCGGCGTGGATCGCCGCGAGCAGCGCCTGCCACTTCTTCGGCGTGCTGGCCGAGTCGCGGTCGATGCGCAGCACGCGGGCCTCCGGAAAGCGCTCCTGCAGCGCAGCCTCGAGGCGCTGGGTGCCGCGACCGAAGGGCTGGACGTCCTGGTTGCCGCAATCCGGGCAGGCCGGCGGGATGCGCGATTCGAGCCCGCAGTGGTGGCAGCGCAGGCGGCGATCGGCGAGATGGACGACGAGGTTGGCCGCGCAGCGCGGGCAGCGCGACACCCAGCCGCAGGACGGGCAGGCGAGCACCGGCGCGAAGCCGCGCCGGTTGAGGAACACGAGGCTCTGCTCGCCGCGCTCGATACGAGCGGAGAGGGCCGCGAGCAGGGCCGCCGAGAGGCCATCCTGCAGCTTCTCGCGCCGCGTGTCGACGGTGGCCACCGTCGGCGGCGCCTCGGCCACGGCACGGCGGCGCAGTTCCAGCAGCCGATAGCGGCCGGAGCTCGCATGGTGGAAGCTTTCGAGCGCCGGCGTCGCCGAGCCGAGAACGATCGGGATGCCGAGCTGCTTGGCGCGGAACGCGGCGACGTCGCGCGCCGAGTAGCGCAGGCCGTCCTGCTGCTTGAACGAGGCGTCGTGCTCCTCGTCGACGACGATCAGCTGCAGGCGCGGCAAGGGCACGAACACCGACAGGCGCGTGCCGAGCACGATGTCGGCGCGACCCTCGAAACCGTCGAGGAAGCCGCGCGCCCGCGCCGCCTCCGGCATGCCGCTGTGCGCGGAAACGATGCGGGCATTGGGGAAGCGCTGGGCGACCCGCGTTTCGAGCTGGGGGGTGAGCGCGATCTCGGGCACCAGCATCAGCGCCTGGCCGCCGCGCGCCAGCACCGCGTCGATGGCGCGCAGGTAGACCTCGGTCTTTCCGCTGCCCGTGATGCCGTGGAGCAGGAACACGCCGAAGCCTTCCGCACCGGTAATCGCCGCCACCGCAGCGGCCTGGTCCTCGAGCAGTTCGGGCACCGCGGGCGCGGGCACCGGCGCGGCGTCCTTCGCCTTGCGGGGCCGCGGCAGCTTGCCGCGCCTGAGCATGGGCGGCAGCGCGAAGGCCACCACCTGGCCGAGCGGATACTGGTAGTAGCGCGCGCAGAACTCGCACAGGGCGAGCCAGTCGGGCGGCAGCGCCGGCGTGTCGCGCAGGATTTCGCGCACGGGCTTGAGCTTGTCGGGCGGCTGGTCGCTGTCCTGCACGACGTCAACCACGAGGCCGATCTTCTCGCCGGCGCCGAAGGGCACGGCGACGCGCCGGCCGCGGTCGCCCGGTTCGGCGTCCTCCGCAAGGTAGTCGAACAGCCGCGGCAGCGGCGCATCGAGGGCGACGCGGACGATCGTCATGGCGTCTCAGGGGCTTGCCGGACCAAGCTCGACTTCACCTTCCCTAGCCTCCCTAATGCCTTGGTCTCTAACGTTTTTCGGCTTTCCCACAAAAACTGTGGACAACTTTGTGAGTAACGACCCCACCCGCCTCGCTAAATGGCCGTCCCGAAACAAAATGTTAAGAAATGCACAACAATTGGGCTTGCCGAAAACCGCTATGTTTCAATGACTTATCCAATTCCTATAACTTAGGTATGACTAGGGCCACTCGCGCACGGCCCTAACCCGGTTTCTGTGAATAAGTCAAGCATTCGGGGCCTCTTGCGGAAGCCTTGCGGGACGGCCCTTGCCGGCCCGCATCGCCTGCAATCTCAGCGCCCGTGCCGGTGTACGGCGTCGACCAGCGCGGAAACGCGCTCCGGCGGCGTGTACTGCGAAATGCCATGGCCGAGATTGAACACGTGGCCGGTGCCGGGACCGTAGGAATCGAGGATGCGCCCCGCCTCCTTGCGCACTGCGTCGTCGGAGGCGAACAGCGCCATCGGGTCCATGTTGCCTTGCAGCGCCACCTTGTCGCCGACGCGCCGGCGCGCTTCGCCGATGTCCGTCGTCCAGTCGAGGCCGATGGCGTCGCAGCCGATGCCGGCGATGGCCTCCAGCCACTGGCCGCCGCCCTTGGTGAACACGATGGAGGGCACGCGCTCGCCGTCGTGCCGCTTGATGAGGCTGGCGACGATGCGCTCCATGTAGGCGAGCGAGAACTCGCGGTAGGCGTGCGCCGGCAGCGCGCCGCCCCAGGTGTCGAAGATCTGCACGGCCTGCGCGCCAGATTCGATCTGGGCGTTCAGGTAGTCGGTCACCGCCGTCGTCGTCACCTCGAGGATGCGGTGCAGCAGGTCCGGCCGCTCGAACAGCATGGTCTTGATGGTGCGGAAGTCGTCCGAGCCGCCGCCCTCCACCATGTAGCACGCCAGGGTGAACGGGCTGCCGGAGAAGCCGATCAGCGGCACCGAGTCGGCCAGCGCGCGGCGGATCTCGGCCACCGCATCCATGACGTAGCGCAGGTGCACGTTGGGGTCCGGGGCCTGCAGGTCGCGGATTTCCCACTCGTCGCGCAGCGGCCGCTCGAACTTCGGGCCTTCGCCGTCGGCGAAATAGAGTCCCAGGCCCATGGCGTCCGGCACGGTCAGGATGTCGGAGAACAGGATCGCCGCGTCGAGGCCATAGCGGGCCAGCGGCTGCAGCGTGACTTCGCAGGCGAGCCCGGGGTCCTTGCACAGGTTGAGGAAGCTGCCGGCGCGCCGGCGCGTCTCGCAGTACTCCGGCAGGTAGCGGCCGGCCTGGCGCATCAGCCAGACGGGCGTGTAATCGACGGGTTCGCGCAGGAGCGCGCGCAGGAAGTTGTCGTTCTGGGGGCGAGCCATGAGGCGCTCCGTTTGCGGAAAGCGGCAATTATCGCATTCGGGACAGCTTCGTCGCACTCGGCATTGGGAGCCACGGCGGCGGCGGGTGGCCGCCGGCGCCTGCGAACGGCGAGCCGGCCCCGCTCAGGCGTCTTCGGTGCCCGTCTTCGCGGTGCGCAGGCCCAGGTCCTTCAGCTTGCGGTAGAGATGCGTGCGCTCGAGCCCGGTGCGCTCGGCCAGCCGCGTCATGGCCCCGCCTTCGCGTGCCAGATGGAACTGGAAGTACATGCGCTCGAAGTATTCGCGCGCCTCGCGCAACGGCATCTCCATCACCTCGGGCGGCAGGCCCGGCGGCAGGTTGGGATCCGGCGCCGCGCCGGGGAACAGGTGATGCGTGACGTCCTCGCCGAAAATCTCGTCCTCGAGTGCGGCGAGCGCGAGAGACTTAACCGCGCTCCTGAGCTCGGCGTAGCCGCCCGGCCAGTTGTGCTGGCGCAGCGCGTTCAGCGCGGAGGTCGACAGGCGGCGCAGCGGGACTTCGCCCGATTCCGAGAGATGCAGCAGCACATGCGCGGAGATTTCCGGAATTTCGTCCTTCAGTTGCGCCAGCGTCGGCAGGCCGACCCAGACGTCGAAAAGCCGGCGCAGCACCGCGTCCTCCCAGCCGTGCGCGGCGAGCTCCGCGGGTTCGGCGGTGGTCGCGGCGACGAGCCGCAAGCCGAACTTCTCGAGGCGTTCGAGTGCGAAGGCGAGGTTCTTCTGCTGCAGCCGGGTGAGCCGCGCCAGTTCCTCGCAATAGAGCACGCCGCCGCCGGCCGCCTGCAGCGCCTCGAGCGTCAGCGGCGTCGAGTCGTGGGCGAGATCGATCCAGGCCTTGCCCGGCGCATGCAGCGTGCGCGCGACCAGGTCGACGATGCCGCCGGGCGCCGTGCGCAGCAGCACCGCGGCGTTCTTGGCCGCGACCTGCTCGACGCGCTTCTTCAGGTCCTTGAGTGGCGCCGAACGCGGAAAGGCCGCCAGCGAAAGACCGCCGACGCCAGGCTTGCGGCCGACCTCGAGGCCGCGCTTGATGGCGTCGAGCAGGCGCTGCATGCTGATCGGCTTCTCGAGGAAATCGAGCGCGCCGATCTTGGTCGCTTCCACCGCCGTATCAATGGTGCCGTGGCCGGACATCATGATGACCGGCACGGTCAGCTGGCCGTTGGCGGCCCATTCCTTGAGCAGCGTGATGCCGTCGGTATCCGGCATCCAGATATCGAGCAGCACGAGGTCGGGACGCGCGGCCTCGCGGGCGTCGCGCGCCGCCGCTGCGTTCTCGGCGAGCGTAACGTCGTAACCTTCGTCGTACAGGATCTCGTGCAGCAACTCCCGTATGCCGATTTCGTCGTCGACTACCAGAATCTGTGGCATGGATGGAATATTAACGGAAGTTCAACGGAGGCTTCTGCTGATTTCGAGCGAGGCGAGCAAGTTGGCCGCCTCCCCCGAGAGGGGGCGGAGGCGGGATTTCGCGGAGCGCTGCTCCGCGCCGCCGTAGCCGGCCGGCTGTGCAAAGCCGGCCGTGGAACGGTTTGAAGGGGGCGGGACTGTTTGGCGCATCTTCACTTACCCTGATGTTGCAAGCGGAAGCTTGATGGAGATTTCGGCGCCGCCGGCAGCCGCGTTGGCCAGGCGGATCTCGCCGTGGTGCTCGTCGATCACCTTGCGCACGATGGCAAGCCCGAGGCCAGTGCCCTTGGCCTTGGTGCTGACGTAGGGCTCGAAGGCGCGCGACAGGATCTGCGGCGGAAAGCCGGGCCCGTTGTCGACGACGCCCAGCACGGCGCGCATGTCGTCGCGGCGCGTGGACACCAGCACGAGCGGGTCGGCCGGCGCGCTTTCGGCAAGCGCCTCGCGCGCGTTCTTGACCAGATTGTGCAGCACCTGGCGCAGCTGGTTGGCGTCGGCCAGCACGGCGGGCAGCTCGGGCGCGAGCAGCATCTCCACGCGCACGTCGCTGCCGGCATAGAGCTCGAGCACTTCGCGCACCAGCGCGTTGAGGTCGACGGCGCCGAGCTCGGGCGGCGGCGTCTTGGCGTAGTCGCGGAAGTCGTTGACCATGTTCTTCATCGCCGCGACCTGGTTGACGATGGTCTGGGTGGAGCGCTGCAGGATGTCGCGCGAGGCGGCGTCGAGCTTTTCTGCCAGCTTCATCTGCAGGCGCTCGGCCGAGAGCTGGATCGGCGTCAGCGGATTCTTGATCTCGTGGGCCAGGCGCCGCGCCACCTCGCCCCACGCCGCCGTGCGCTGCGCCGAGATCACGTGCGTGATGTCGTCGAACACCACCACGTAGCCGCCGCCGCCGGGGAGGCTGGAACCGCGCAGCAGCAGCGTCTGCGGCGCGCCGTTGGCGTTGGCGAGTTCCAGTTGCTGCTGCCATTCGCCGCCGCGTTCGCGGAAGCCCGCCACCACCGCGGCGGCGAACTGCGCATGGCGGGGCCAGTCGGCCAGCGGAATGTCCTCGATGCCGGCGAGATCGTCGCCGAGGATGGTGTCGGCGCCGCGGTTCGCCGCGCGCAGGCGGAAGGCCTGGTCGAAGGCGAGCACGCCGGCCGACAGGTTGGCGAGCACGCTCTCGAGATAGGCGCTGGTCGCCTCGAGCTGGCTGCGATGCCGTTCGCCGTCGCGCCGCGCCTCGTCCAGCTGGCGCGTCATCTTGCTGAAGGACTGGGTCAGTATGCCGAGCTCGTCGTGCGTGGCGAGGCTCGCGCGCGGCGTGAAGTCGCCCGCCGCCACCGCCTGCGTGCCTTCGGCCAGTATCAACAGCGGCCGCGCCAGCCGCTCGGACAGGAAGAACGCCAGCGCGACCGCGGCGAACAGGGCCAGCAGCAGGGTCAGCGTCAGGGTCAGCGTGTAGATGCGCTTGAGGCCTTCCTTGCCGAGCTGCAACTCCTGATAGTCGCGGTAGGTCGCGGCGACCGACTCGGCGCTGCGCGCGATCGCGTCCGGCACGGCCTGCGTGAGCTGCAGCACGCGCGGCTCGTCGCCCAACCCGAGCCCGTGCACCGGCACCAGGGCGCGCAGCACCAGGCCGGTGGCGACATCGCCCTCGGCCGACGCGACGCCGCGGCCGGAGGCGGCGGCGCGCAGTTGGGCCTGGTTCGGCACGTCCGGCAACAGGTTGCGCACGTCGCTCGAGCTGTTCGCCAGCACCTTGCCGGACACCGAGACGAGCGTCGCCGTCCGCGCGCCGTTCTGCTCGCGCAGGCGATTGAGCAGCGCCGGGCTCTGTGCTTCGCCGAGGTCGAGCGCCATGCCGCGCGCCTTGTCGAGCAACTCGCCCTGTAGCGTATCGAGCACCGTGCGCCCGAGGTTGAGGCCGTCCTCGAGCGCGCTGTCGACACGCACGTCGAACCACGAGTCGATGCTCTTGACGGCGAACTGCATGGAGACCGCATAGACCAGCACGCCGGGCAGCACCGCCATCGAGGCGAGCATCACCAGCAGGCGCCACTTGAGGCGCGAGCCGAACACGCCGTTGCGGTAGTCGCGCCAAAGCGAGCGCATCTGCACGGTCAGCAGGCCGAGCAGCGCCACGCCGGCGACGACGTTCACGCCGATCAGCAGCGGATAGTTGCTGGCGAACAGCGCCGTGTTCGCGCTCGCCGTGGCGAGCAGGAACAGCAGCACCGCGGACAGCGCCGCGATCACGGCCAGCGCGATCCTCATGCCCCGCTCACTTGCCTTCCGGCGCTGTGAACTGCCAGCGCAGGACCTTGGTGTCGACCTGCCACTCGCGGTTGGCGAGCGCGTCCACCTGCAGCGGCTTGGGCAGCTGGCTGCGGTCGAGCGACAGCCGCAGCGCGGCGTTGTAGACCTCGCCCGGCTTGAGCAGCGCCCGATCGGCCACCGGCAGCGCGGCGATGCGCGAAACGACCCGCAGCGCCTCGGGCAGGCTGTCGAAGTTCTGGTGCAGCGCGCCGAGCGACAGCCGGTACTGGCGCGTCAGCGCGTTGTAGGCCAGGCGATACTCGAGGCGGCGGTCAACGACGTGCTCGTTGACCCAATACCAGCGCGCCCGCGTCAGGTCGAACTCGACGACGAAGTAGAGCGGCAGGCCGCGCGCCACGGCCTCTTCCAGCCGCGCGCCGAGATCGATGGCGAACTCGGCGGAGAGCGCGTAGCCGTCTTCGGTGGGCACCAGTGCGGCGCGCTGCGGCTCGATGGCGCCGGCATGGGCGAACGCGGCGGCGCACAGCAGCACGGCCGCCAGCCAGGCGCTAACGCGATTTCTCCAGCCGCGCGTAGAAGAAGCCGTCATGTTCGGGATCGGGCAGCAGTTGCCATTCGTTGTCGTCGCCCGTCGGACCGGTCGGCAGGCGGATGGCGTCGGCATGGCGCGCGCAAAAGGCCGCGATCTGCTGCGCATTCTCCTGCGGGAATACCGAACAGGTGCAGTAGAGCATTCTGCCACCGGGTGCCAGCACCTGCCACAAGGCGTCCAGGATCTCGGCCTGGACGCGTGCGAAATTGTCCACATCGCGGGGGCGCCGCAGCCACTTGCTGTCGGGATGACGGCGCACGACGCCGCTGGCGCTGCACGGCACGTCGGCGAGGATGCGCTCGAAGGGCCGTCCGTCCCACCAGTCGGACAACTGGCGGCAGTCGGAGACCTTCACCGTCGCGGCGAGCCGCAGGCGCTGCAGGTTCTCGCCGATGCGCGCGGCGCGCGGGGCTTCGGCTTCGAGGGCGACGAGCTCGAGATCGGCCGTCTCCAGCAGATGGCAGGTCTTGCCGCCGGGCGCCGCGCAGGCGTCGAGCACGCGCATGCCGGCATGGGCGTCGAGCAGCTGCGCTGCCTGCTGCGCGCCCCAGTCCTGCACCGAGACGCGGCCCTCGGCAAAGCCGGGCAGCTTGTCGACGGCGACGGGCTTTTCGAGCAGCACGGCCGTGTCGTCGAGGACGCGCGCGGCAATGCCTCCGGCCTGGAGTTCGGCGAGGTAGCCGGCAGCGGCGCCATGGCGGCGATTCACCCGCAGGCACATCGGCGGATGGCCGTTGCCGGCGGCGGCGATGGCCTGCCAGTCGTTCGGGTAGGCGGCGGCGAGGCGATCCAGCCACCAGCGTGGATGCTGCCAGCGCGCGACCTCGTCGGCCTGCGCCGCCGCGGCGAGTTCGTCGCGGCCGCGCAGGAAATTGCGCAGCACGCCGTTGACGAGCCCCTTGAACTTGCCGCCGGCGATCCCAGCCGCGGCTCGCACGGCCTGGTCGACCGTCGTATGGACGTCTTCGGGGCGCTCCTCGAGCCGGTGCAGCGCGCACAGCAGCAGGCCGCGCACGGCGGGCTGGGCCAATGGCCGCGCGATCAGGCGTCCGAGCAGGAAGTCGCCGCGGCCGTAGCGGCGCAGCGCGCCGTAGGCGAGGCTCTGCGCCGCCGCCCGCAAGGGGCCCGCGAGGCGCTGCGCGGCGAGGGCTTCATCCAGATTGCGCCCCCCGACGACGCCGGCCACCGCCTCGGCGGCGGCGGCCAGGGCGGCCGCGAGCGGGGCGGCGGAATTCATGATGCCGGGAGCAGCCGCGACGCGGGCGTCACGGCATGATTTCCACGTACTCGTAGACCTCGGCGTCGACCAGTTCGCGGCGCAGCGCGACCGGCAGGCGCGCGTACCAGGCATGCGGGTCGCGGCGGTCGACCTCGCGGCCGATGAACTTGAGCAGTTCGCAGATCGGCTCGACCACGTTGGCGCGGTAGCGCTCGTCGTTCTTCACGTAGCCCAGGTAGAGGTTCTTCATGCAGTTGCGCCGGCACCACGAGAAGGCTTCGCAGCCTTCGCAGGGCATCGTCGCCGCCGGCTGCAGCGGGCTCTTCCTGAGCCAGTTGCCCTGGATTCCGCCCATCTTCATTTCGGGCGCGTACATCATGTCGGGGCAGGGATAGATCTCGCCGTTCGGCATGACGTTGATCAGGTGCGTCGACACGCGGCACTGCGTGAGCCCGGCATAGAGCTCCTGCGCGCGGGTGGGAAGCACCTTGTTGCGCACGATGCCCATCAGCGGGATCAGCGGATAGAGCTTGTCGGTCGAGGCGAAGAACTTGTCGATCAGCTTGACGAGCACCGCCTTGCGCTTTTCGACCGAATCGCCGGCGTACATCTCGTCCGCGACGAACTGCCAGTAGAGGTAGTCGATCGCTTCCACCGCGGTGGCGAGTTCGTCGAGTTCCTCGAACGTGGTGTCAGGATTGCCCCAGGTGACGCGCGCCGTAATGGTGCCGCCAACGCGCTCGTGCACGTGGTTGAGGTTCTTGATCACCTGGCGCCAGATGCCGCGGCCGCGGTAGCCGTCGGTGATGTGCTCGCCGCCGTCGATGGAAACCAGGATGTTGGAGAGCTTCGCGAGCATCCAGTCGGGCAGGTTGTCGAGCAGCGTGCCGTTGGTCTGGAGCTGGAAGCGGAACTCGGGGAAGCGCTCCATCACCGACTTCATCATCGGCACGTTGAGCGTCGGCTCGCCGCCGTAGAAGGTGACGTAGACCTCCTTGCCCGCGAGGTGCTTGTCCACGAAGGCCGCCAGCTGATCGATGTCGTACTTGAGCTCGGTCTGGGAGCCCAGCACTTCTCCGACGCCGAGCGAGCAGTAGGTGCACTTGAGGTTGCACTTGAGCGTGGTCAGGAGCTGCAGTTCGACGCGGCCGCCGACGATGGGGTCCGGGTCGGAGGTCGGGGTGGGCATGCGGTTGAGCGCGGCGACCGTCATATCTTCACTGGATTGCGGAGTCATGAGCCGTAGGCCTCGAGACGTCACCGCCCCAGGCGGCGCGGCTCTCCGGACCATTTTACGAGGGCGGGACTTTACCCTGCTGTCGTTGCATGTCAAGCCGAGTCATGAAACTTCTTAACCGGGATCAAGTCCATTCCCAAGTAGCGGTTATGTGGCTGCAAGCAAGCTGCTATAGCAGAACCATCGGTACCGGTTCTTGCCATGGACGATCAGGGGGGCGGCATGGCTTCAGGAAGACCGCTGGTCATCGTCATCGACAGCGACCGCGCTTCGCGCGAGACCGTCTGCCGCTTGGTGGGCGCGGCCGGCATCTCCGTGCGTGCCTATCCCGGCTGCCGGCCCTTCCTTGCCGATGCAGCGGCCCATGATTGCGATTGCCTGGTTCTCGACGTGCGGCTGCCGGACGGCGACGGCCTGGCATTGCAGAAGCAGCTGTCCGATCAGGGCACTCGGCCGCCCGTCGTCTTCGTCAGCGCCCACGGCGACGTTCCGGTGGTGGTGCAGGCGATGCGCCAGGGCGCGCTCGACTTCCTCGAGAAACCCGTCGGCGCCAAGGCCCTGCTGGCGCGCATCCGGGAAGCCATCGCCGTGGCGGCTCAAAGGCGCCGCGACGATCTGGCCCGCAGCGGACTCGAGACGCGCCTTGCCGCTTTGACCCCGCGGGAGAGAGAAGTCATGCAGCAAATGCTGCGCGGAAAGAGCAACAAGGCCATCGGCCAGGCGCTGGGCATCAGCGTGCGCACCGTCGAGCATCACCGCGGGCAGGTGATGCGCAAGATGGAAGCAGGGTCGCTGCCGGCGCTCATCGACGGCCTTCGGCTGCTCCGCGGCGAAGAAAGCCGATGACATGGCGGAAACTACCTATTGCCTTACGGCCATTGTGGCTTTAGCATCCGGCCGCGATGCGCCGGCGCCGCGCCGGATTCCCTTTCCACTTCATGACGCCGTCCCGCCCCAATCCCATGACGAGCAGCGAATGCGGCGGTGCCGAAAGCGTCAAGCAACGCCTGTTGCGCTTGACGGAATGGCAACGCGCGATTCTGGAAGGGGCCAGCCATTCGATCATCGCCACGGACGCCTCGGGCCTGATCGTCAGCTTCAACAAGGGCGCCGAGCGCATGCTCGGCTACCGCGCCGACGAGCTCGTGGGCCGGTCGACACCGGCCATCCTTCATGATCCCGCCGAGGTTGCGGCCCGCGCCGCCGAACTGAGCGCCGAACTCGGCGAGTCGGTCGAGCCGGGCTTCGAGGCTTTCGTCGCCAAGGCGCGCCGCTGCGACGCGGCCGACGAGCGCGAATGGACTTATCTGCGCAAGGACGGTTCGCGCCTGTCGGTGCTGCTGTCCGTCACCGGGCTGCGCGACGCCGACGGCGGCATCCGCGGCTACCTCGGCATTGCCACCGACATCGGCGCGCGCAAGCGCCTGGAGGAGGCGACGGCGCAGGCCAAGGCCAACGAACTCACCCGCGCCCTGATGCGCGCCATTGCCGAGGGCGTGATCGGCTTCGAGGAGGCGCCGCCGCATCAGGTGCGCTTCCTCAATCCCCATGCCGAGCGACTGCTCGGCATATCGGACGCCGAAGCCCGCGGCAAGGCGCTGAGCGAACTGATCGACTTCGCGCCCGATCCCAAATCCTGCTGTTCGAGCATCGCCGACTGGCCGCGCTGCCCGCAGGGCGGCTCCTTCGAAACCACGGCGCGAACCCTGGCGCATCCCTTCGGCTTCCCGGCGGCGCTGGCCTTCGCGCCGGTCACGGACGGCGGCGACGGGCTCGCCGTGCTGACGCTGCAGGACATCGGCGCCCGGCGCGTGGCCGAGGACAAGCTGCGCCTTTCCGACAAGGTGTTCGAATACAGCGCCGAGGCCATCGTCATCACCGACCCGGAAGCGCGCATCCTTGCCGTGAACCCGGCCTTCACCTTCCTCACCGGCTATCGGCCGGACGAGGTCATGGGCAAGAACCCGAGCATGCTCAAATCCGGCCGCCATGACGCCGCCTTCTACGCGGAGATGTGGCAGGCGCTGGTCGACCGCGGCCACTGGGAAGGCGAATTGTGGGATCGGCGCAAGGACGGCAGCCTCTATCCGAAATGGCTGTCCATCAACGCCGTGCGCGACGACGGCCGCACCACGCACTACGTCGCGCTGTTTTCCGACATCTCGGAACGCAAGGCCAACGAGGACCGCATCCGCTTCCTGGCCGAGCACGATCACCTGACGGGGCTGCCGAACCGGCGCCTGCTCGAGGCACGCGCCGCGCAGCTGATGGCTTCGAGCCGTCGCCGCGACGCCGGGCTTGCCCTGATGGTGATCGACCTCGACCGCTTCAAGAACGTCAACGACACCCTCGGCCATGCCGCCGGGGACCAGTTGCTGATCGAAGTGGCGCGGCGGCTCATCGCCTGCGTGCGCGCTTCCGACACGGTCGTGCGCCTCGGCGGCGACGAGTTCGTCGTGCTGCTCGAGGACATGCACGCGGCGGACGACGTGGCCGGCGTCGCCGCCAAGATCCGCAGCGCGCTCAACGCGCCGATCGAGCTGCACGATCGCGCACTGCATACGCCCCCGAGCATCGGGATCGCCATCTATCCGGACGACGGCGACGACGTCGAGACCCTGATGCGCAAGGCCGATACCGCGCTCTACCAGGTCAAGGTGAGCGGCCGCAATGCTTGGCTGTTCTACACCGACGCCATGAACGAGGCCGTGCAGGGACGCCTGCGCATTGAGGAGGATCTGCGCGCCAGCCTCGCGTCGGACGGCTTCCGCCTGCATTTCCAGCCGCAGTTCGATATCACTTCGCAGCGCATCGTGGCCTGGGAAGCCCTGCTGCGCTGGCCGCACCCGACGCGCGGCTGGGTGCCGCCGGAGGAGTTCGTGCCGATCGCCGAGGAAACCGGGCTGATCCTGCCGCTCGGCGAATGGGTGCTGCGCACTGCCTGCAAGGAAAGCCGGCGCTGGGAAGAAGAGGGGCTCGGCGCCTTCCGCGTCGGCGTCAATCTCTCGGCACGGCAGTTCGGGGATGCCGCGCTGCCGGCCATCATCGCCAGCGCCCTGGAGGACGCAGGCATCGACGGCAGCCGCCTGGAACTCGAGATCACCGAAAGCATGTTGATGGGGCCGCATACGCAGGAAACGCTGAACAAGCTCAAACGTCTCGGCGTCCTGGTCACGCTGGACGACTTCGGCACCGGCTATTCGTCGCTGGCCTACCTGCGCTCCTTGGCCGTAGACCGGCTGAAGATCGACCGTTCGTTCGTGCGCGACATCGAACGCGACACCAACAACGCGGCTATCGTGCGCGCCGTGATCTCGCTGGCCCAGGCCCTCGACCTCGGCGTCATCGCCGAAGGCGTGGAAACCGGCCCGCAATCGGATTTCCTGCTGGCCCAGGGTTGCCGCGAAACCCAGGGCTTCCTGCGCGGCCGGCCGATGCCGGGCGAGGATATCCCCGCTTTCCTCGCCGGACTCGAAAAGCCTCAGTAGGCGCCGCGCCGCATCGCCCGCAAGCGCGCGATGCGTTCCTCCGTCGGCGGGTGGGTCGCGAACAGTCCCGCCAAGCCCCTGCCGGAGAGTGGATTCA
The DNA here is from genome assembly GCA_050259835.1 of Ignavibacteria bacterium. Classification (GTDB taxonomy): domain Bacteria; phylum Pseudomonadota; class Gammaproteobacteria; order Burkholderiales; family Rhodocyclaceae; genus Nitricoxidireducens. Next base: position 37,950 of record JBLNBJ010000141.1, read on the forward strand.
TGATCATCATCTGCGCCGTCTCGGGGTGCGCCTCCGCGCTCGCCATCGGGATGCCGCGCGCGTAGGCCTCGATCTTCGCCAGCGCATCGGCCAGCGCATCCGGATCGCGCGACAGCTCGGCACCGCCGCGGTCGGCCTCGAACTCGCGGGCGCGCGAGATCGCCATCTGGATCAGCGAGGCCGCCAGCGGCGCCAGGATCGCGACCAGCAGGCCGGCAAGCGGGTTCACCGGCCGGCCTTCCTCGTCGCGGCCGCCGAAGAACATGGCGAAGTTGGCGAGCGCCGAGATGGCGCCGGCCATGGTGGCGGCGATGGTCGAGGTCAGGATGTCGCGGTGCTTGACGTGGGCCAGTTCGTGCGCGAGGACGCCGCGCAGTTCGCGCGCGCTGAGCAGCTGCAGGATGCCGGAAGTCGCGGCGACGGCCGCATGCTCGGGGTTGCGGCCGGTGGCGAAGGCGTTGGGCTGCGCCTCGTCGATGATGTAGACGCGCGGCATCGGCAGGCCGTCGGCCAGGGCCAGTTCGCGCACGATGTTGTAGAGGTAGGGGCTCGAGGCTTCATCCACCTCCTGCGCGTTGTACATGCGCAGCACCATCTGGTCCGAGAACCAGTAGGCGAAGAAATTCATGCCGCCGCCGAGCAGCAGCGCGAGCATCATGCCGCCCTTGCCGCCGATCATGGCGCCGATGACGCCGAACAGGCCGACGATGGCGGCCATCAGAACCGTCGTTTTCAGCCAGTTGCCGAACATGGAAACCTCCGGTAGGTGCGCCCGGGACGCGGGCAACGGATTAGATGCGGCGCGGCGCCGCGAATTCAAGCGACGGCGAAGGCCTCGCCGCCCGCGATGGGGAAGCCCTGCAGGAACTCGCGCGGCGGCAGGCGCTTGCCGCCCGGCTTCTGGAGTTGCGTGAGCCGCAGCGCGCCTTGTCCGCAGGCGACGACGACGCCGTCGGCGCCGCTTTCCAGGACTTGCCCCGGCTGGCCGCTGCCGGTCGCCGCTTCGGCCAGCCAGACCTTGACCGCCGTCTGGCGTAGCGTGCCGATCGCCCCCGGAAAGGGATTGAAGGCGCGCACCTGGCGCTCGATCTCCACCGCCGGACGGCGCCAGTCGATCGCCGCTTCGGCCTTCTCGATCTTGTTGGCGTAAGTGACGCCCGTTTCGGGCTGCGCTTCGGCGACCAACTGCGGCAGGCGCTGCAAGGCCTCGACGATCAGCCGGCCGCCGAGCGTTGCCAGCTTGTCATGGAGCGTCGCCGCCGTGTCGGCGGCGGTGATCGGCAGCGCTTCCTTGAGCAGCATCGGGCCGGTGTCGAGGCCCGCCTCCATACGCATCACGGTGATGCCGGTTTCGGCGTCGCCCGCCTCGATGGCGCGCTGGATCGGGGCGGCGCCGCGCCAGCGCGGCAGCAGCGAGCCGTGGATGTTGATGCAGCCGAAGCGCGGAATGTCGAGCACCGCCTGCGGCAGGATCAGGCCGTAGGCGGCAACCACCAGCACGTCGGGCGCAGCCGCGATCAGCGGCGCATGCGTGGCCGGATCACGCAGGCGCTCCGGCTGGGAAACGGGGATGCCGTGCGCGGCGGCGAGCTGCTTGACCGGGCTGGCCTGCAACTGCATGCCGCGGCCCGCCGGACGGTCGGGCTGGGTGAGCACCAGCGGCACCTCGAAGCCCGCCGCCAGGATGGCGTCGAGAGCGACCCGGGCGAACTCCGGCGTACCGGCGAAGGCGACGCGCATCAGGCGCTCACGCCGCCGGAGGCGGCATCCGTGAAGAGCTCATCAGAAGACGCGCCAAACAATCGAGCGAAGCGAGCTTGCAGCTTCCCCCGCCCCGGGGCGGGGGTCAGGGGGCGGGGGGCCTTCTTGTTTGTCGCAGCAAGGATCACGCAGTGATCCTTGCTTGCTTCGCCAGTTTCGCCTTGATGCGCGATTGCTTCAGCCGCGACAGATACTCGACGAACACCTTGCCGTCGAGGTGGTCGATCTCGTGCTGGATGCAGACCGCGAGCAGGCCTTCGGCGTCGAGCTCGAAGGCTTCGCCCTGCGTGTCGAGCGCCCGCACGCGGACTCTTTCGGCGCGCCTCACCGTCTCGTAGATGCCGGGCACCGACAGGCAGCCTTCTTCGCCCTCGCACTCGCCTTCGCGGCTGAGGATCTCGGGGTTGATGAAGACGCGCAGCTCGTTCTTGTCTTCGGACACGTCGATGACGATGACGCGCTTGTGCACGTCGACCTGGGTGGCCGCAAGGCCGACGCCGGGCGCCGCATACATCGTCTCGGCCATGTCGGCGGCGAGCTTGCGGATGCCCGCGTCCACCGTGTCGACCTTCGCCGCGATCTTGTGGAGGCGCGGATCGGGGTAGCGCAATATGGGCAAAAGGGCCATGAAAATCAGCCTATATCGATTGATGCAATGAGGATTTGGGGGCAGAATCCGCGAATCTGCCGGGAGATCAAACCCATGCGTCGCATTATATCTGCGCTCCTATTCTGTTTTTCAACCTGGGCCCTGGCGCAGGATGCAGCTCCGCTCGAACTCGCCCCCGACGCGCCCGACCGGCACATCGTGGTGCCCGGCGACACCCTCTGGGGAATCGCCTCGATGTTCCTCAAGGACCCCTACCGCTGGCCCGAGGTCTGGCGCCTCAACGACCAGGACATCAAGAACCCGCACCGCATCTACCCCGGCCAGGTCGTCATCCTCGACAAGAGCGGCGACAAGCCGCAGTTGAAGATCGGCAAGCTGGTGAAGGCCGAGCCGCGCATCTATTACGAGTCGAACGACAAGGCGATCCCCGCCATCCCGCAAAGCGCCATCGAGCCCTTCCTGTCGCGGCCGCTGGTCATCGAGGAACACACGCTCGACGCCGCGGCGCGCATCGTCGCCTTCCAGGGCGGCCACATCACCGTCGGCGTGGGCGACACGGTCTACGCCACCGGTGCCGCCGGCAATGCCGCGCAGTGGCAGATCTTCCGCCCCGGCAAGCCGCTGCTCGATCCCGACAGCGGCGAAGACAAGAGAGTGCTGGCCTTCGAGGCAACGTATCTGGGCACGGCGCGCATGACGCGCCCGGGCGAGCCGGCGACCTTCGAGATCACCAGCTCCAAGCAGGAAATCGACCGCAACGACCGCCTCCTGCCCGCCCCGCCGGTGCAGGTGATCAGCTACGTGCCGCACGCGCCGAAACAAGCGGTCGCCGGCCGCATCGTCAAGATCTACGGCGGCGTCGGCGAAGCCGGCAAGTTCTCGATCGTGTCGCTGTCCCGCGGCACGCAGGACGGCCTGGACGTCGGCAGCGTGCTGGCGATCTACCGGGCCGGCAACCAGGTGGCGAACTTCAACGGCGAGCGCAACGAGACCTACCGGCTGCCCGAGGAACGCTACGGACTGGCCTTCGTCTTCCGGGTGTTCGACCGCATCTCCTACGCGCTGATCATGAGCGCGCCGCGTCCGGTGATGGAAGGGGACACGGTCCGCAACCCCTAGCCGTCCCGCCGTGGCCGACGCCGACCTCGCCGCCTGGATTCGGCTGACGCTGATTCCGGGCCTCGGCGGCCAGTCCCAGCGCAAGCTTCTCAAGGAATTCGGCCCGCCCGCGGGCATCTTCGCCGCCGGCCCGGGCAGTCTGCGCGCCGCCGTCGGCGACGAGGCGGCAGCGCTGTTGCGCAACCACGACGCGGACGCGGCCATCGAGGCCGCGCTCGCCTGGGCGCAGGCGCCTGGCAACCATATTGTCACGCTCGCCGATCCCGAATACCCGCAGGCCCTGTTGCGCGGCGTCGATCCGCCGGTGCTGCTCTATGTAAAAGGGCGGCTCGAGCTGCTCAACCGCCCGGCACTCGCCATCGTCGGCTCGCGCTCGGCCACCCGCCAGGGCGAAGAGAACGCGCGTGCGTTTGCGACGGCGCTGGCCCAAGCCGGCCTCACCATCGTCAGCGGCCTGGCGCTCGGCATCGACGCCGCCGCGCATGCGGGCGCGCTGGACGGCGCGGCCTCCACGGTCGCGGTGATCGGCACGGGCGTCGACCGCATCTACCCGGCCGGCAATGCAGATCTGGCGCGGCGCATCGCCGGACACGGCGCCATCGTCAGCGAATTCCCGCTCGGCACGCCGCCGCTGTCGCCCAACTTCCCGCGCCGCAACCGCATCATCGCCGGCATGAGCCGCGGCTGCCTCGTCGTCGAAGCCGCCGAGCGCAGCGGCTCGCTGATCACGGCGCGGCTCGCCGCGGAGAGCGGCAACGACGTGTTCGCCATTCCCGGCTCGATCCATTCGCCGCATTCGAAGGGCTGCCACAAGCTGATCAAGCAGGGCGCCAAGCTCGTGGACAACGCGGCCGACATCCTCGAGGAACTCAAGTGGGAGGCGGCGGTCTGTTCCGCTCCACCGGGCGCGACGGACGGGACCGCGGACAAGCTCCTGCGCGCGCTGGGCCATGACCCGTGCGATCTGGACATGCTTTGCGAACGCACCGGCCTCGCCGCAGACGCGCTGCTGGCGCGGCTCTTGCCCCTGGAACTGGAAGGGCGGGTCGCCCAGCTGCCCGGCGGCCGCTACCAGCGCCTGCGCTGACCCAACTTGCAATCGCCTGCCGGAGGCGCTTATGATGCCGCGCTCATCGACCGCCGTCGCACCGGCTCCCCTATGACCAAGCAGCTGATCATCGCCGAAAAGCCTTCCGTCGCCCAGGACATCGCGAAAGCGCTGGGCGGCTTCACGCGTCATGGCGACTACTTTGAGAGCGACGACTACGTGCTCTCCTCGGCCATCGGCCACCTGCTGGAACTGGCGGTCCCCGAGGAATACGACGTCAAGCGCGGCAAGTGGACGTTCACGCACCTGCCGATGATCCCGCCGCGCTTCACGCTCAACCCGATCGAGAAGAGCGCCGACCGCCTCCGGGTGCTGGCCAAGCTGATGAAGCGCAAGGACGTCGCCGGCCTGGTGAACGCCTGCGACGCGGGCCGCGAGGGCGAACTCATCTTCCGCTACGTCGTCCAGCACGTCTTCAACGGCAAGGAGGCCAAGCCGGTTCGCCGCCTGTGGCTGCAGTCGATGACGGCCAACTCGATCCGCGAAGGCTTCGCGCACCTGCGCTCCGACCAGGAGATGCAGCCGCTGGCCGACGCCGCGCGCTGCCGCTCGGAGGCCGACTGGCTGATCGGCATCAACGGCACGCGCGCCATGACGGCCTTCAACTCGAAGGAAGGCGGCTTCTACAAGACGCCGGTGGGACGCGTGCAGACGCCGACGCTGGCGATCCTGGTCGAGCGCGAGAACCGCATCCGCGCCTTCAAGCCGCGCGACTACTGGGAAGTCGAGGCCGAATTCCAGGCCGTCGCCGGCACCTACCGCGGCAAGTGGATCGACGAGAAGTTCAAGAAGGGCCAGGACGAGGAACTCGGCGAGCATGCCAAGGCCGACCGGCTCTGGGAAAAGGCCAAGGCCGACGCCATCCGCGCCAAGTGCCTCGGCAAGCACGGCATCGTGACGGACGAAAGCAAGCCAAAGACGGAACTCTCGCCGGCGCTGTTCGACCTCACCTCGCTGCAGCGCGACGCCAACGGCCGCTTCGGCTTCTCGGCGCGCACCACGCTGTCGATCGCGCAGGCGCTGTATGAAAAGCACAAGGTGCTGACCTATCCGCGTACCGACGCGCGCTGCCTGCCCGAGGATTACATCGGCCACGTCAAGGACACGCTGGAGGCGATGGAAGGCTCGGGCTACGAGGGCCTGGCGCGGAACATCCTGAAGAACGGCTGGGTGCACCCGAACAAGCGCATCTTCAACAACGCCAAGATTTCCGACCACTTCGCCATCATCCCGACCGGCGTCGAGCCGAAGCACCTGACGGATGCCGAGCAGAAGGTCTACGACCTGGTGACGCGGCGCTTCCTCGCCGTGTTCTATCCGGCGGCCGAATACAACATCACGACGCGCATCACGCGCGTCGAAGGCGAGGCTTTCAAGACCGAAGGTAAGGTGCTGATCGTCCCGGGCTGGCTCACCGTCTATGGCAAGGCCGGGCAGGGCGACGAAGAGAACCCGAACCTGCCGCCGCTCGAGAAGAAGGAGCGCGTCTGGGCCAACGACGTCGAGGTCAAGGCCAACGAAACCAAGCCGCCCGCCCGCTTCAACGAAGCGACGCTGCTTTCCGCGAT
>JBLNBJ010000142.1:0-9169 GCA_050259835.1 Ignavibacteria bacterium
CGGCCCGCCGAGGGCGACGGGTGGTCGTCGCCGCTCCGTGTCCCCCGGCGGACAAGATCGATAAGGCGTCCGCCTCCTCCTTTACCTACGCGTCGACGACCACCCGCCACCCTCGGCTCAACGCCCCACTGTTTAGGCGCTTCGTCTCTCGTGCGGTGATACGCCGGGCCGATGGGGTGCCCTGCTGCGCGTAGGTAAAGGAGGAGGCGGACGATTCTAAGTTCTTGTCCGCCGGGGGACCCGGAGCGCAGCAGGGCACCCCGTCGGCCCGAGCGCCTCCACCGTCCCAACTAGAGCCGGTCCAGTATTTTGCGGATAGGCGTCGGCAAGGCCGCAGACTTCAGTTGCGAGAGTGCCATCCACCGCAATCCTGCATCCGCCACGCCAGGCACGGCCCTCACCTCAATCAGCACGGGCTTCAGCGTCAGCCGAAAGTGCGTGAACGTATGGACCAGCGGCTCGAGTGTCGCAACCGACAACGGCCGACACCCCAGTTCTTCCGCCAGCCCGCCAGGATCGACGTCTTCAGGCAATTCGGGCAGCGACAGCAATCCGCCCCAGATGCCCTGCGGCGGACGCGATTCGAGCAGCACGCGCTCGCCGTCGCGCAGCACGAGGAACGTCGCTTCGCGCTCCGGCAAGGCTCGCGCAGGCTTCGCTTGCGGCAGTTCCTCGACGCGGCCTTCGCGCCGCGCCACACAGTCTGCGGCGAGCGGACATTCATCGCATCGTGGCTTGCCGCGTGTGCAAATCGTGGCGCCGAGATCCATCTGCGCCTGGATGTAGGCCGCCACGTCCCGCGCAGGCAGCAACTCGGCCGCCAGTTGCCACAGCTTCCTTTCGACCGCCGGCGTGCCGGGGAAGCCTTCGATGCCGAAACAACGGCACAGCACGCGCTTGACGTTGCCGTCGAGGATCGGTTCGCGCGCGCCGAAGCAGAAGTCGGCGATGGCGTTCGCGGTCGAGCGGCCGATGCCGGGCAGGGCCGCGATGGCGGCAGCGTCGCGTGGGAATTCGCCGCCGTGGAGTTCGATGATCGCCCGTGCACAGGCATGCAGGTTGCGGGCGCGCGCGTAGTAGCCGAGCCCGCTCCAAAGTCCCATGACGTCCTCGACCGGCGCCGCGGCCAGGTCGGCCAGCGTCGGCAGGCGCTCGAGGAAGCGCAGGTAATACGGGGTTACCGTGCCGACCTGCGTCTGCTGCAGCATGATTTCGGACAGCCAGACGCGATAGGGATCGGTCGTCCGCTGCCACGGCAGGTCGTGGCGGCCGTGCCGCTCCTGCCAGCGGATCAGCCGCGCGGCGAAGTCGCTCAAGCCTTGACCGGCCTCACCCTGCTTGCCGCCAGCTTGGCGCGGGCGCGCGCTTCGTCGGTCGTGTCGGCGTTGGCAACGGCCACGCCCATGCGGCGCTTCATGAAGCTCTCGGGCTTGCCGAACAGGCGCAGGTCCGACTCCGGCACGGCCAGCGCGTCGGCGACGCCCTCGAAGGCGATGCCTTTCTCCTCCATGCCGCCATACACGACGGCGGAGGCACCCGGCCGGCGCAGGCTGGTGTCGACCGGCAGGCCGAGGATGGCGCGCGCATGCAGCTCGAACTCGGAGAGCCGCTGCGTGGCGAGCGTGACGAGCCCCGTATCGTGCGGCCGCGGGCTCACCTCCGAGAACCATACGTCGTCGCCCTTGATGAACAACTCGACGCCGAAGATGCCGCGGCCGCCCAGGTTGCCCGTGATCGCAGCGGCGATCTCGCGGGATTTCGCCAGCGCGGTCGGCGTCATCGCCATCGGCTGCCAGGATTCGACGTAGTCGCCGTTCACCTGCACATGGCCGATCGGATCGCAGAAGAAGGTTTCGACGGCGCCGGAGGCGCCGACCGCGCGCACCGTCAGCTGCGTGATCTCGTAGTCGAAATCGATGAAGCCTTCGACGATCACGCGGCCCTGGTTGACGCGGCCGGACGATGCCGCGTAGTCCCAGGCCTTCGCAACATCCGCCGGCGTCTTCACCAGCGACTGGCCCTTGCCCGACGACGACATGACCGGCTTCACCACGCACGGGTAGCCGATGCCGCTGTCGATCGCGGCCTGCATTTCCTCGAGCGAATCGGCGAACTTGTAGGGCGAGGTCGGCAACACCAGCTCCTCGGCGGCGAGGCGGCGGATGCCTTCGCGGTTCATCGTCAGGCGCGCGGCACGCGCCGTCGGAATTACTTCCGCCAGGCCTTCCTTCTCGATCTCCAGCAGCATCTCGGTCGCGATGGCCTCGATCTCGGGCACCACCAGGTGCGGCTTCTCGCGCTCGATCAGCGCGCGCAGCGCGGGGCCGTCCGTCATCGCAATCACGTGGCTGCGGTGTGCGACCTGCATGCCCGGCGCATCTGGGTAGCGATCCACCGCAATGGTCTCGCAGCCCAGGCGCTGCAATGCGATAATGACCTCCTTGCCGAGTTCACCGCTGCCGAGCAGCATGACGCGCAAGGCGCTGGGCGAGAGCGGGGTACCGAGACGCATGGGATTCTCCGGAGTGGGCACGGCGCGATTCTAACGAAGATGAACATGGATCCTATCGCCCTGCGCAACGCGCTCGGACAATATGCGACCGGCGTCGCCGTTGTCACCACCCTCGACCGCGAGGGTCGTCCAACCGGACTCACCGTCAATTCCTTCGCATCGGTTTCGCTCGATCCCCCGCTGGTGCTCTGGAGCCTGGCGCTGACGTCTGCCTGCGTGCCGGCCTTCGATGCCTGCGGCCACTTCGCGATCAGCGTGCTGACGGTCGACCAGGTCGCGCTCTCCAACCGCTTCGCGACCAACGGCATCGACAAGTTCGAAGGCGTCGAGTGGGCGCCGGGGCTGGGCGGCGTGCCCATCATCGCGGGCGCCGGCGCAGTGTTCGAGTGCGTCGCCGAGGCGCGCCACGCGGGTGGCGACCACACGATCTTCATCGGTCGCGTGGAGCGCTTCTCCCACGGGGAATCGCAGCCGCTGATCTTCCATGCCGGGCGCTATTGCGCGCGGGCGGAACTGACGCCGCTCAGCGGCAAGCGCTGAGCGCGGTCGCGCTCAGGCTTCGGCGACGTCGCCGCAGAATATCCGCCAATTGAGCAACGGCACGACGTTGCGCTCGTCGAGCACGATCAGTGCCGACGTCGAACTGGCGGCAATGCCGCCGGCCTTGCCGCTCTTCACTTGTTCCGGCGGCACGCTGGCGATGTCGCGGATGCCGTCGGCGCCGAGCGCGCAGGTGAACTCTCCGTCCGCGACGATGATGGCGATGCGCCGCTGCAATTCGATCACCAGCTTCTGTGCGGCGTCGAAAAGCTGCATGAGCTTGGCAAGCGTGGTGTTGCGCGCCTCTTCGAAGAGCCGCATGGCTTCGCCGGACTGGCCTAGCTCGACCAACCCGAGCAGACGGTCGGCCAGCCCGTGGATCGCGGCATGCGGCTGCTCGAACTGGCCCAGCAGCAGCGCGAGCCGGCGATCCTTGGCGCGGTAGCCGTAATACCACTTGCCGAACGCGCAGTCGTGCGGGTTGCGCGCCTTGCTGAAGGAGGCGCCGCCGTGGAGCGCATCCGAGAGCGCGTTCATCCAGTCGAGGTGATCCTGGCGGCGCTGCGGCAGCATCGCCAGCATCTCCTCGTACTCGACGTAGCTCGAATCCTGGCCAAGCCGGTCCCACAGCGAGACATAGGAGAGCGGGGTGCCCTCGAAGACGAAATGGTCGTTCGCCTTGGCGCCGCGGCTGACGAAATCGGCGGGCATCGGGGAGACGTAGCGCACATGGGCCAGCGGCACGCCGAAGACGCGTTCGCCGAGCCGGATGAGGAGGACTTCGAGATCGCCGCCTGCCGGAGCGATCAGTTCGTGCCCCGCAGTTGCGGACGCCGGCGCTTCTGCCTGCATGTCGCCCCCCTTCGTCTGGGTACCTGGAGCGGGCGAAGGGAGTCGAACCCTCGTCATCAGCTTGGGAAGCTGAGGTAATAGCCGTTATACGACGCCCGCGTGAGCTGCGATTTTAGGGGCTCGGCGGAAAGCTGGCAATCAGACGAATGTTAGAATTCGACGATGATCGAAGTGTTCATCAACGGCGTCGCCGAACGCCTTCCCGAACCGGCGAGCGTCGCTGGCCTGCTCGAGACCCGCGGACTCACCGGCAAGCGGGTGGCCGTCGAGAGGAACGGCGAGATCGTGCCGAAGAGCCGCCACGCGGAGACCGCGCTGGTGACCGGCGACCGCATCGAAATCGTCGTCGCCGTCGGCGGCGGCTGAATCACTGGAACCACCATGACCACAGACAACCTCGTCATCGCCGGCAAGCGCTACTCGTCCCGCCTGCTCGTCGGCACCGGCAAGTACAAGGATTTCGCCGAGACGCGCGCCGCGGTCGACGCCTCCGGCGCGCAGATCGTCACGGTCGCGATCCGGCGCGTGAACATCGGCCAGGACGCCGGCCAGCCGTCGCTGCTCGACGCGCTGCCGCCGTCGCAATACACCTACCTGCCCAACACCGCCGGCTGCTACACGGCCGACGACGCCATCCGCACGCTGCGCCTCGCGCGCGAGCTGCTCGACGGCCACAGCCTCGTCAAGCTCGAGGTGCTCGGCGACCAGCACACGCTGTTCCCCAACATGCCCGAAACCCTGAAGGCCGCCGAAGTGCTGGTCAAGGACGGCTTCCAGGTGATGGTCTATTGCGCGGACGATCCCATCCAGGCCAGGATCCTCGAGGACATCGGCTGCGTGGCCGTGATGCCGCTGGCCTCCTTGATCGGTTCCGGCATGGGCATTCTCAATCCCTGGAACCTCAAGCTGATCATCGAGTCGGCCAAGGTGCCGGTGCTCGTCGACGCCGGCGTCGGCACCGCCTCGGACGCCGCCATCGCGATGGAGCTCGGCTGCGACGGCGTGCTGATGAACACCGCGATCGCCGGGGCGAAAAACCCGGTGTTGATGGCGAGCGCCATGAAGAAGGCGGTGGAAGCCGGCCGCGAAGCCTTCCTCGCCGGCCGCATGCCGAAGAAGTTCTACAGCGCGAGCCCGAGTTCCCCGACCGGCGGACTGATCGGCTCCTGATGCGTCGGCTTCTGCCGGCGCTGGCCGCCTGGCTATTCAGCGCCCTCGTCGCTGCCCAGCCGGCGCCTCTCGAACGCGAAGGCTACGCTTTCGACGCCCCGCGCATCCTCGCGCAGCAGCGGCTGTTCGGCATCGCCCACGGCGTCGCCCTGCTGGCGACCGCCTGCCGCGCGGTGCCCGAGACCGCGAGCGCGGCCGAGGCCGCCTATGCGCTGTGGCGCGTGCGCGAGCAGGCGGCCATCGATGCCGCCGCGCAGGATCTCGGCGAATACTTCTTCGGCAATCGCGAAACCGATTGGCAGACAATCGCACGCAAAATGCTGCTCAAGGAGAGCCTCGATTTGCCGGGCGATTCCGAGCAGCTGGCCGCCGCCTGCGCCTCGCTGCCCGAAGCCCTGCAGCAGCCGCGCTACGAGCTGTCGGAACGCTTCCATCTCGAGGAACTGATGGCGCAGGTCGTCGCGGCGGCCGAGCTCGAGGCGCGCGAGCGCCATTGCCGCGGCCTCTTCCCGGAAGCCTTCCTGCCGATCCACGAGGCGCGCTATGAAGGCTGGCGCGAAATCAACGCGCCCTTGCTGGCACAAGCGCTGAAAGAACTTGCCGAACGCTGGCCGGCCGATGCGCCGGCGCCGAGTTTCGACGAGTGGTACGCGGAACTGCGCCGCCGCACGCAGGCCGCCGGCAACCTGCGCCAGTGCATCGCCTTCTCCGAGTCGCTCAAGCGCCCGGAAGCTGCCCTGCGCAACGTCTTCGGCATGCCTCCTCCCCTTCTCCAGAGCACTCCATCGAAATGAGCGAAGAAGAACTCCAACGGCGGTCGATCCGCAGCTTCGTCCTGCGCCAGGGCCGAGTCTCGAGCGCGCAAGCGCGCTACTTCGAAACCGGCATGCCGCGCTGGGGCATCCCGTACCGTGCCGCGCCGCTCGACTTTGACACCGCCTTTGGCCGGCATGCGCCGCGCATCCTCGAGATCGGCTGCGGCATGGGCGAGACGACGGCCAAGATCGCCGCCGCGCATCCCGAGAACGACTACCTCGGCATCGAAGTGCACACGCCGGGCGTCGGCTCGCTGCTGAAGGAAATCGCCACGCGCGAGCTGGCCAACCTGCGGGTCATCCAGCACGACGCCGTCGAGGTGGTGCGCGACATGATCCCGGCCGGCTCGCTGGCCGGGATCCACATCTACTTTCCCGATCCGTGGCCGAAGAAGCGCCACCACAAGCGGCGCCTCGTGCAAGCACCCTTCGTGGCGGAACTCGCCGCCCGCCTGGCGCCCGGCGGTTACCTGCACTGCGCGACGGACTGGGAGGAATACGCCCAGCAGATGCTCGAAGTGCTCGGCGCCGAACCGCTGCTGGTGAACACCTCGGAGGGCTTCGCGCCGCGTCCCGACTACCGCCCACTGACCAAGTTCGAACAGCGCGGGCAACGCCTCGGCCACGGCGTCTGGGACGTCATCTTCCGCCGCCGCGCCTAGCCCGGATGCGCTTGGCGGCCCGTCCGGCAGGGGCTAGACTGGCGTCATGACCGCCATCCCGCCGGACACCCGCCTCGAAGACCTGGAGGCGCATCTGCTTCCCACCGAGGAGGAATGCCAGACCTTGGTGGACGCCGTCACGCCGGCCTGGCTGGCGCAGGCCGTCGACGACCTGCTGACCGACGAGCCGGCCTTCACGTCACTGCTGCCGGACGACGAGGCACGCCAGAAGCTGGTGCACGCCTTCGCCACGATTCCGCTCTCGCCGGCGCTCGCCTACAAGCTCACCATGGCGCGCGACATCCGTCCGGAAGTACTGAACCACAGCCTGCAGGTCGCCTTCTGCGCCGCGGCCCTGGCCCACCATTCGCACCTGGCGCCGCATGAAATCGTGAATGCGGCGGCAGCCGGCATGTTCCACGACCTCGGCCTGCTGCATGTCGACCCGGAACTCCTCAATCCGTCGCGGCCGCTGACCGAGCAGGAGCGCCACCACCTCTACTCGCACCCGGCCATCGGCTACCTGATCCTCGAACACAGCCCGATCTGGCATCCGGTCGTGAGCACCGCCGTGCTCGAGCACCACGAACGTCTCGACGGCAGCGGCTATCCCAAGGGCCTGCGCGGCGACAGGCTCGGCAGCCTCGGCCAGCTGCTCGCCGTCGCCGAGATCGCCGCCACGCTGCTCTCGCTCGGCGGCGACTACGCCTCGCGCGATCGCCTCAGCATCATCCTGCGCATGAACGAAGGCAAGCTCAACCACGAGCACTGCAACCGCCTGCTCGCCATGTTTCCGCCCTGCTCGGTGGCGGCCGAGACGTTCCAGTCGCCCGGCATCGCGCTCGAGCTGCTGCTCAACCTGTCTGTCGCGCTGCTGCGCTGGGACACCATCAGCAAGCGTTCGCCTGCCTCGCCGCTGGCCAAGTTCCTCGACCTGCGCCTGACCCAGCTGAGGCGCGCGCTCGCCGACGTCGGCATCGATCTCGAGTTCTGGTCCACCTTCAGCGCCGCCGACGCCGACCTCGACGGCCGCTCGCTCGGCGAGATGGAAGTCGCCATGCGCGAGGCGATCTGGCAGCTCCATGCGATCGCGGCCGAGGCCCATCGCCGCTGGAAGCAGCTGCTGCCGGGCAGCGAGCCGATCGCCGATCCCGCCCAGGATTGGCTCGACGGCCTCCAGACCATGCCGCAGGAGTGATCAGCCGGGCAGGAAAGACTGCAGCAGGCGATTGAGGAAGCGGCGACCCGTCGCCGTCGGCCGGATGATGTCCGGCGTCGTCTCGAGCAGACCTTCGCGGCGCGCCGCCTCGATGCGTTCCCACGCGGCAGCGAGCGGCAGTCCGGTGCGTTCCTCGAACAGGCGCGGCGCAAAGCCGTCGGTCAGGCGCAGGGCGTTCATCATGAATTCGAACGGCAGCTCGGACTGCCCCACCTCATGGCGCTCTGAAACGCGATCCGCCGCCGCCAGATAATCCTTGGGGCCGCGCGGGCGAGCGTCGCGCACGATGCGGTCGGGGAAGCTCAGCTTGCCGTGGGCACCGGCGCCGATGCCCAGGTAATCGCCGAACGTCCAGTAGTTGAGGTTGTGGCGGCAGCGCCCGCCCGTGCGCGCATAGGCTGATGTTTCGTAGTGCTCGTAACCCGCGGCTCCCAGCGTTTCCTCCACCATGTCCTGCATGTCGGCGGCGAGATCGTCGTCGGGGACCGGCGGCGGCGCGTGGTGAAAGGCGGTGTTCGGCTCGAGCGTCAGGTGGTAGGCGGAGAGATGCTCGGGCGCGAAGGAGAGCGCGGTCGCGATGTCGCGCTGCGCCTGTTCGAGCGTCTGCGATGGCAGCGCGTACATGAGGTCGAGATTGACGCGCTCGAAATGGCGCAGCGCCAGATCGATGGCGCGGCGCGCCTCGTCGCCGGAATGGATGCGGCCGAGCGCCGCGAGCTTCGCGTCGTCGAAGCTCTGGATGCCGAGCGACAGGCGGTTCACGCCGGCGTCGCGGTAGGCGGCGAAGTTCGCCGCGTCCGCCGTGCCGGGGTTCGCCTCGAGGGTGATCTCCGCATCGGGCAGCAGCGTGAGGCGCGCGCGGAAGGCGGCCAGCAGCCTGTCCAAAGTCCGGCCAGACATCAGACTGGGCGTGCCGCCGCCGAAGAACACGCTGGTCACTGCCCTGCCCCAGACGTTCGGCAGCGAGGCCTCGAGATCGGCGATCAGTGCGTCGGCGTAGGCGTCCTCCGGAATGCCGCCGCGCGCCTCATGCGAGTTGAAGTCGCAATAGGGGCACTTGCGCACGCACCAGGGGAAGTGGACGTACAGCGAGAGCGGGGGCAGGGTCTTGAGGCCTTGCCAGTCTTGTGTGGCGGCTAGCGGAATGATGCGGTGGGACGTTTTCTGGCTCCTTGGTCATCGGCTGTGGGCGCTTGTGCGCTCGGGCCGACAGGGTGCCCTGCTGCGCTCCGTGTCCCCCGGCCGACAAGAGCGATAAATCGTCGGCCTCCTCCTTTCCCTACGCGCAGCAGGGCACCCCATCGGCCCGGCGTGGCACCGCACGAGAGTCGACGCGCCAAACCACTCGGAGCGTTAAGCCGAGGGTGGCGGGTGGTCGTCGACGCGTAGGTAAAGGAGG
>JBLNBJ010000143.1:0-8528 GCA_050259835.1 Ignavibacteria bacterium
GGCCGGCGGGGCTTTGTTACGGGGGGCGGCGCCCTCTTCCCGCCTTTGTCCGCGGGGGCACCCCACCCGCACCAGGCCACCCCGTCGGCCCGAGCGTCGCGGGCGTTTCCAGTTTCTAGCCCGAGCGCCCCGAGGCCACCAACCAATCACGCCGTCGGCACCCGCAAATTCAGCAGCAGGAACTGATGCCCGTCCGCCGCCATGCGCGACATGGCGATGTCGACGGGAAAGCGCCTGCCGTGGACGTCCACCGCCTGGAAGCGCCGCCAGTCGCCCGACTTGCTGAGGTAATCGACGTGGCGCGCGTTGTAGCTCGGGGCGGCGTCGCTCGACATCAGGTTGGTGACGAAGGAAGAGATGGAGCCGCCTTCCAGACCGCCCGGTTCGGCTCCGAACATCTGCACGGCGGCATCGCTGCATTTGACGATCACGCCCCTGCCGTCGAGCACGATCGCGCCGCTGTGCGCCCGCAGGTCCGCCGCCGCTTTCGCTCCATCGATCGTCGCCATGTGGTTTCCCTTCTCGTCGGACGGGCCGCGTGCGCGGCTGCCGTGCGGTGCTGCGGTTCGAGCCATCGGGAACGATCCTATGTATAGGCCATACGGCGCGTAATACCCAGAACCCGATATTTCGGCTACCGGGAACGGCGGAGCGCTTCGCTGCAGTGCATCAGAGACGGCCTTCGCCGAGGTCCGCGACGAGTCCGTGGCGCACCGAGTTCACGCTCACCACGCGCGACCACAGGAACTGCTTGAGGTAGTCGCGACCGCCGGCCTGGACGCCGGTGCCCGAGAGCGCGACGCCGCCGAACGGCTGGATGCCGACGCGCGCGCCGGTGATCTTGCGGTTGAGATAGAGGTTGCCGACCCGGTAGGCCTCTTCCGCGCGCGCGAGGTGGTCGGGCAGGCGCGAATAGACGCCGCCGGTGAGGGCGTAGTCCGAATCGGCCGCCATCGCGAGTGCGCGTTCGAAGTCGGGGGCATGCAGCACCGAGACGATGGGCGCGAAGATTTCCTCGCGCGCCAGGCGGTGCCGCGGCTCGATGGCGGCGAAGATGGCGGGCGGCACGTACCAGCCGCGCGCGGGCACGCGGCCTTGCCACGCCATGCGTCCTTCGCGCCGGCCGATCTCGAGGTAGGCCTGCGCCTTGCGTTGCGCGGCCTCGTCGATGAGCGGGCCGAAGGGGCAGGCGGGATCTTCCGGCGGTCCCCAGGGCAGGGCGTCTGCGGCCTCCGCCAGCCGTGCAAGCAGCCGGTCGTGCACGCCGCCGACGGCGATCACGCGCGAGCAGGCCGAGCACTTTTGTCCGGCGTAGCCGAAGGCCGAGGCGATGATGCCGGCGACGGCTTCGTCGAGGTCGGCGTCGTCGTCCACGACGATCGCATTCTTGCCGCCCATCTCGCAGACCACGCGCTTGACGTGGCGCTGGCCGGGCGCGGGCGTGTGGGCGGCCTGCAGGATCGAGAGGCCGACCTCGCGCGAGCCGGTGAATGCGATCGCGTGAACGTCAGGATGCGCGACCAGTCGCGCGGCGACGGCACCGGGCACGGCGAGCAGCGGACAGGCATCGGCCGGCACGCCCACCTCGACCAGCGCGCGCCGGAACTCCAAGCCCATCAGCAGGCCGGGCTGGGCCGGCTTGATGAGGGCGCAGTTGCCGGCCGCCAGCGCCGCGGCCGACATGCCGACGAGGATGCCGAGGGGGAAGTTCCACGGCGCGATCACCAGCGCCACGCCGAGCGGTTCGTAGGCCATTGCGTTCCGTTCGCCGGGCAGGTTGCGCGTGACGCGCCAGCCGGCCAGGCGTTCGGCCTCGTCGGCGTAGTAGCGCAGATAGTCGACCGCCTCGGCCACGTCGGCGTCGGCTTCGCGGCGGTTCTTGGCGACGCTGAGGAGTTCCAGCGCGGCGAGTTCGTATCGCCGCGACGCCAGGATGTCCGCGGCACGGCGCAGCGCCGCGGCGCGTTCGTGCGCGGGCGTGGCGCGCCAGGCCGGAAAGGCGCGTGCGGCCCGGGTGAGCTGCCTTTCCGCATGGGCGGCGTCGCCGAGTTCGACGGCGCCGAGCACCTCGTCGGGTTCGGCCGGGTTGCGCGCGAGGTAATGCCCTGCGGCCGGTGCGCCGTCGAGCGGCTGCGCGCGCGGCAGCCCGGCCCGCACGGCATGGAGCGCGGCGTCGAACGCCGCCTGCGCGTCGGTGCGACCGAAGTCGATGAGCGGCAGGTTGAAGCTGGCGGGCGGGACGGGCGGCACCGCGTCCGGCAAGGGCGGCAGCAGGTCGTCGGCGCCCTGCAGGTAGGCCTGGCGCAGCACCGAGGTCGACGCCGTGTTCTCCAGCAGGCGGCGGATCAGGTAGGCGATGCCGATGGTGGCGTCGCCGCTCGGCACGTAGATGCGCAGGGCGACGCCGGCGCCGGCGAGCGCCTCGCGCAGCGGCTCGGCCATGCCGTAGAGCAGCTGCGCCTCCCACGCGTCCGCGGGCAGGCCCAGGCGGCGCGCATGCGCGAGCGCGACGGCCTGGCTGCGCAGGTTGTGGCTCGCGATCGCCGGATGCAGGGCGTCGACATTGGCGAGGAGCCGCGCGGTGAGCGCCTCGAACGCGCGGTCGGTGGCGGCCTTGTCGGAAAACGTCGGGCGCGGCCAATTGCGCTGCGCGGCCCAGGCGGCTTCCTGGTCCCAGTACGCGCCCTTGACGAGGCGCACGCCGAGCCGGCGGCCCTGCGCCTGCGCTGCGGCCAGCACGCGCTCGAGATCGTCCGCGGTGTCGGGCAGGTAGGCCTGCAGCGCGATGGCCGGATGCCAGGCAGGGTCGGGCCACTCGCGCAGCATGTCGAGGAAGAGTTCGAGGATGTGCGACTTGAGCTCGTAGTGCTCCATGTCGACGGTCAGCGTCGCCCGTGTCGCGATGGCGCGCTGCATGAGCGGCGCGAGGCGGCGGAAGACTCGCTGGCGCGTGCCGGCTCGGTCGGCGGGATCGAAATGGGGCGTGAGGGCGGTGAGCTTGAGCGACAGCTGCGGTCGCTCGGGACCGGCCAGCCAGTCGAGCAGCCGCAGGTTGCGCGCGGCGTAGGCGTCGGCCTCCGCTTCGGTCAGCACCGCCTCGCCGACGGCATCGAAGGTGACGCCGGCCGGCACGCGCCGCAGCGCGCCCGCCGCGGCGACGACCGCCGCGCGCGATTCCTCGACCAGGAACTGCCGCGCCAGCCGGCGCACGCCGAAGGCGACGAGCGGCGCGAGCGCCGGACGCGCCGCGGCGCGCAGCCACGCCGCATGCGGGCCGGCCAGCCCGCGCAGATAGGCCGCCAGGTGGTTCGCGATATCGCCGCGCGCGGCAAGCTGCGGCAGCACGTCGACGAACTGGAACAGCGCATCGCGCAACGCGGCATCGGTCACCGTGCCGCGCAGCAGCCAGCCGGCGAAGCCGCGGTAGAGGCTGGGCGCAGCCTGTCCCGACCGCCGCCGCAACTCGGCGCCAGTCGCCTGCACCTGGGCTTCGAAGCTGGCTGCCATCCCGCGCCCTCCGTCCGCGAGTCCGCCCGTGGTCGCTCGTCGCCGCCATGGCGATGCCGTCATGGACGCCGATATGGCGACGGCGTCATGGATGTCGACGCCGCGGGCGCCGCTGCGTTCCGTTTTTTGCACGGCGGCATGTCCGCGTCGCCTGCGCGGATATGCCCGACGAATACCTGGAAATGACGAAAAAATACCGTTTAACCGGTATTTCTGGGGGCTGCCCTTCCATTGTCCAATCGCCACTTTCCTGGACGACTGCCGAAGACCCAATGAATTCTCCGGCCAGCCAAGGCCCTGCCCGCGACGATGGTTTCCCTGCCGTCGCCGATCCGGTGCGACCCGCCAGGGAGCGGCGCGCCACTGTGCAGATGAAGAAGCTCGCTCGCCTGCGCGCCGCCATCTCGATCACCAATCGCGCAATCATCCGCAGCCAGTCGCCGGCCGAGGTCTATCGCGCCGTATGCCGCGCCTGCGTCGAGCAGACCGAGGTCAAGCTGGCGTGGATCGCCGTCGCCGACGCCGCCGGCGAGCGCCTGGTTCCGGTCGAGGTGGCCGGCGCGGCAGCGGCCTACCTGGCGGACGGCATCATCGCGCTGGCGCCGACGGAATCGGAAGGGCAGGAGCCGACGGCCGCCGCCTTCCGCGAGCAGCGCGCCTGCTTCTGTAACGACCTGCAGCGCGAGCTACGCGGCGACTGGCGCGAACGCGCCGCGGCGCAAGGGCTGCGCGCGCTGATCGCGCTGCCGCTGCTGCGCGGCGGCAGGCCTTTCGGGATGCTTGCCGCCTATGGCTCGCAGCGCAATTTCTTCGATGCCGATTCGGCCGAGATGCTGCTCGACATGGCCGACAACATCTCCTTCGCCATCGACCAGTTCGACCGCGCCGAAGAGCGCCGGCTCGCGGAAGAGAAGCTGCGCGCCAGCGAAGCGATGTTCCGCACCCTGGTCGAGAGCCTGCCGCAGCGGGTGTTCGTCAAGGACGGCAACCTCGTCTACCTGTCTTGCAACGAGAACTTCGCGCGCGACATCGGCATCGCCAAGGAAGCCGTCGCCGGCAAGACGGATTTTGACCTGGTCGACACCGAGGTGGCCGAGAACAACCGCCGCGAGGATTTGCGCGTGCTGCGCTCCAGCGCCGTCGTGGAGGTGGAGGAGGCGCGCGGCCACGGCGAGGCGCAGACCTTCAACCACGTGGTGCGGGCGCCGTTCCGCAACGACGCCGGCCAGATCGTCGGCGTCCTCGGCGTCTCGTGGGACGTGACCCAGGCGCGCCGCGCCGAGGCGGATCTGGCGCGCTTCGCGGCCGAGCGCGCCCAGCAGGCCGAGCGCTTCGAGAGCCTGTCGCGGCGGCTGGTGGCCGTGCAGGAGCATGAGCGCCGCGGTCTGGCGCGCGAACTGCACGACCGGGCCAACCCCAACCTGGCGGCCGTCAAGCTGATGCTCAATTCCGTGGAGGCCGCGCTGCCGCCTTCGGTGCTGGACGGCGTGCGGCCGATGCTGCTCGACATCCGCGGGCTCGTCGACGACACCGCCAGCGGCATCCGCGAGATCTGCGCCAACCTGCGGCCGACGCTGCTCGACTACACGGGCCTGGTGCCGACGCTGGAAAGCTATGCCGAGATGTTCATGAAGCGCACCGGCGTTCCGGTGCGCCTCTCGGTTCCCGGCGGCTGGTCGCGGCTGGACCTCGAGGTCGAGTGCATGCTGTTCCGCGTTGCGCAGGAGGCCCTGACGAATTGCGCCAAGCATGCCTGCGCGCGCAACGTCGAGATCGAGCTGCTGCAGGCGGGAACCCGCCGCGTGCTCGTCATCCGCGACGACGGCTTCGGTTTCGAGCCCGGTGCGCTCGGCCGGGGCGGCGTAGCGCCCGGCCATGGCCTCATCAGCATGAAGGAGCGGGCCGAGTTCGCCGGCGCGCGGTTCTTCCTTTCCTCGCATCCGCTCGACGGCACCGAAATCCGCGTGGAATTCGAGGAGGGCGCCGAAACGGCCGAGGAACGGCCGCCGGCGGCCTGTGCATGCGACTACCGGAAAGACCGTAGCGAAATTACCTGACATCATGAATACCGGCGCCGAAGGGGCTTGGCTAGATTTCAGGCTGGATGCTGCGCCGCACAAGCGGTGCGGCGGCGAGGAGACCCACATGCACGCCGAAGTGGAACACCTGCTGCGCACGGCCAAGACGGAATACGAACTGCAGAGCCTCCTGCACAACCTGTGCGAGCCCTGCGGCCCGGTCTTCAGGACTGACGTGCTGTCGGGCGCCGACGCGCCCAACCAGATGATGTGCGTCGTCCACATGGCCGACCGGCCGGCGGCGGACCGCGTCGCGGACCGCTTCGGCACCAGCGCGTTCGGCAATCGTCTGGTGGTGTTCAAGTACGAGGCGCCGGCCGACTTCGCCTACGCCTGATCCGCCCACGACAACGGATCGCGCGCGCCGTTCCTGGTCCGGCCGGCCTATGCCGGCTTCGAATTCCCTTTGCTAAGTTGAGCCTCAGTTGCGTCCCGCTTGGGGTTCGTCGTGAAGATTTTTCGCCATTTGGTTCCCGTCGCGGCTGCGTTCGCCGCGACGTTCCTGGCCGGGACGCCGGCTCCCGCGCATGCGCAGAGCTGCACTGCGAACCCCTCGGGCGACTGGATGACCAGCGCCCTGGCGAACAATCCGCTGGCCCAGGACATCCGTCCGCACGACTGCGACACCGTGCTGCAGACGCCGCCGGACTTCCGCTGGCCCGAGGTGATCTCGAGCGGCGGCTACACGATCACGCTGATCTACCCGGACGGCTCGCAGCACAGCCAGGCGACCACGCAGAACTGGGCCAACTGGGCGTCGGTGCTGCCCGCGGGCCTCTACAAGTGGTCGGTCAGCTACTCGGGCGGGACGGCCAGCGCGACCCGCAGCTTCGTCGTCAACTCGGCCTCGCAGCCTTTCCTGGTGCCCGACATGCAGACGACGGTCAACGCCGTCGTCGCCAAGCCGCATCCGCGCACGATGCCGAGCGCTGCCGACCTGTCGGCCATCCAGACCCAGCGCGCCAGCGCGATCCAGCAGATCGAGAACGACGTCAGCGGGCATTTCAACATGACGTTCCCGAGCCAGGCATCGAGCGAGGACGACGTCTGGACCTACAGCAAGTACGGGATCGCGTCGATCGAGGCCTGCGTGCTCAGCAACTACGGCGCCTCGTATTGCAGCGATGCCGTCAACAAACTGATGGTGCTCGGCAACTGGAGCACCTCGACCAGCGACCAGTCCTCGTACTACGTGCACGACATGTCCGGGCGCTACCTGACCTGGGTGCTGGCGATCGGCTACGACTGGCTCTACCCGCTGCTCAGCGCGGGCCAGCGCTCGACGCTGCTCAACTCGATCGCCAGCCGGACGGCGCTGCTCTACAACGACCTCATCGGCACGCGCGCGCGCATCGCGCAGCAGCCGCGCGACTCGCACGCCAACCAGGCGCTCCAGTACCTGCCGGTGCTCGAGGGCATGATTGCCGGCGACTACCCGACCGCCAGCCAGACCTGGCTGCCCAATACGCTGCCGCTGGCGCTCAACGCCATCAACCCGTGGGGCGGCGAGGAGGGCGGCTTCGCCAATGCCACGACGCAAGGCACCTGGGACATGGGGGAACTGAGCTACCTCTTCTATGAGCTGCGCAACATGACGGGCATCGACGTCTCGAAGAAGCCCTGGGTGCGCAACTGGGCCAAGTGGTTCGCCTACTTCACGCCGCCGGGCATGAGCGGCGGCACCACCGAGTTCGGCGACGGCTACGAGGAAAACGAATCGGAGCACCAGGCGCGCTACGGGCTCGGCTACACGTACTTCGCGCCGTCGCCGCTGGGCCGCTGGCAGGCCGGGTATCTCACCAACCAGGACCCGACGCGCTTCGAATACCTGATGTCGCCCCCGGCGGACTTCACCGGCGCCCAGGCTTTCCCCGCCGGCACGCCGAATTCGCTCTACCTCAAGTCCGTCGGCATGGCGGCCATGCACAGCGACCTCTCCGATCCCAATCGGGTGTCGGTCTATTTCAAGTCGAGCCCGCCGCCTTACGGCGCCTTCAACCACAGCCATCCCGACCAGAACAGCTTCGTCGTGAATGCCGGCGGGCAGCGCCTGGCGATCGAATCCGGCTACTACGACAACTACAAGACCAACCACTGGTGGCTCTGGTATCACCAGACGCTCTCCAAGAACGCCGTCACCTACGACGGCGGCAAGGGGCAGCAGTTCTACGACGCCAGCAGCCTGATGGTTTACGGGCGAACCACCGGCTTCACCAGCACCGCGGGCTACGACATCGTGAGCGGCGACGCCACCAACGCCTACGCCGGCGTGCTCAGCGCGGCGCAACGTTCGCTGATCTACCTGCGGCCCAACCTCATCGTCGTGTACGACAACGTCGCGGCCCCCGTGGCGCACAGCTGGGAGTGGAACATCCATGCGCTCAACCAGATGACGCAGACCTCGCCGACCACGGCGACCATCGCGGCAGGCAACCAGAAGATGTGCGTGACCATGCTGGCCGCGCCGGCTTCGACGCAGTTTTCCCAGACCAACCAGTTCGTCGCCGACCCGAGCGGCATCAGCTGGGCGCCGCAATGGCACGGCAAGTTCTTCACCGGCGCGCAGACGGGCGCCGAGTTCGTCGCGCTGATGAACGTCGGCTGCACGCCCGTGAGCGCCAGTGCGTTGAAGAGCGGCGGCACCTGGACCGTGGCGGTCGGCGGCGCGACGGTGACGATCGGGGGCGGCGCGATTTCCGTGACCGGCGCCGGGACGTCGACGACGACCACGACCGGTACGGGCGCGGTCACGGGAACGACGACGGGTACGACCGGCACGACGACCGGCACGACGTCCGGAACAACGACGGGCACCACCGGCACCGCGACGGGCGCCGCCTACGTGGGCACGCCCTTCACCGGCACACCGATCCCGCTTCCCGGCGGCTTCGAGGCGGAGAACTTCGACGCCGGGGGCCAGAACGTCGCCTACTACGACACCAC
>JBLNBJ010000144.1:0-34382 GCA_050259835.1 Ignavibacteria bacterium
GCAGGATCTCGTCCGGGAAGCGCTGCACCTCGACGCCGAACAGGCCCTGCGCGGCGTTGGTCAGCACGATCGTGACGCCGATGGTGGCGATCATCGGGATCAGGTGCGGCGCGTTGCGGGCTCGCAAGGGCTTCAGGATCAGCACGTCGACCAGCAGGCCGACGAGGCCCGAGACGAGCATCGCCGCCAGCAGCCCCGCCCAGAGCGGGGCGTCGAGGCGGGTGACGACCACCAGCGCGGCGTAGCTGCCCACCATGAACACGGCGCCGTGCGAGAGATTGATGACGGCCAGCACACCGAACACGAGCGTGAAGCCGAGCGCGAACAGCGCGTAGACGCTGCCCAGCGTGAGGGCGTTGAGGAGTTGCTGTTCTAGCATTTTTGGGACTGCCGGCCGCGGCTTGCCGCGGCCGGCGAGGCAAAAACTACTTGCCGGTATAGAGCGTGAACTTGCCGCCCTGGATGATGTAGATGAAGGGCTTCTGGTCGGCGTCGAAGCCGGCCGGCTTGCCGTCCTTGCCGGCGGCCGGGCGGAACTTGAACGGGCCGGTGGCGCCGTTGATGCTCACCTTCGGCAGCGCGTCGCGCAGCGACTGGCGGTCGGCCTCGAGGTTGCCGGAGAGCTTGACGTTCTTCAGCGCGTCGGCGGCGATGTTCATGGCGTCGTAGGCCTGCGCCGAGAACTGGTTGGGATCGGAACCGTACTTCGCCTTGTAAGCGTCGACGAAGTGCTTGTTGGCCGGCGCCGGGTTGGTGTTGGCCCACGGGCTGCCGACGAAGGTGCCTTCGCCGGCGAGCTTGGAGACCTCGAACAGCTTCGGCGAATTGAAGCCGTTGCCGCCGATGAAGGGCTGCTTTAGCCCCAAGCCGCGCGCCTGCAGCATGATGTTGGCGGCTTCCTCGGCCAGGCACGAGCAGACCACGGCGTCGGGATTGGTGGCCTTGATCTTGGTGAGCTGCGCCTTGAAGTCCACGTCGCCCTTGACGTAAGTCTCGGTGGTCGTGACCGGAATCTTCTGCGTCTCGAGCACCTTCTTGAAGACGTCGTAGCCGCTCTTGGTGAAGGCGTCGTCGTTGCCGTAGATGACGGCGACCTTCTTGATGCCGTAGTGCTTGGCGGCGGTCGCCACCGTGACGGGCAGCACGTCCGACTCCATCACCGAGTTGCGGAAGATGTAGGGGCCGATGTCGGTGATGCCGTTGGCCGTGTTCGACGTGCCGAAGGCAACGACCTTGGCGGCGTTGGCCGCCGGACCGGCGGCGAACATCGAATTCGACAGGGTCGGCCCGAAGATCATCAGCACCTTGTCCTGGAAGATCAGCTTCTTGAAGACGTTGATGGCCTCTTCCTTCTTGCCCTGCTCGTCCTCGATCACCAGTTGGATCTTGTTGCCATTGACGCCGCCCTTGGCGTTGATCTCGTCGGCGGCAAGCTGGAAGCCGTTGCGGATGGCGATGCCGTACTGGGCGGCGCCACCGGTGAGGGCTTCGGCGACGCCGATCTTGACGTCGGCGGCAAAGGAAGCGGACGCGGCGAATGCAGCGGCAAGAACAGCGATTCTTGGAAGTTTCATGGCTGATCCTCTGGGCTGTGTTTTGGGAAAACGGCAAGAATATCAAGACGGCAACGCCCAGGCAATGCGGTTTACCGCGATGCCGCCTCCATGCCGGACGCGCATAATGCCGGCCTCAAGCGCATGACACAGCAGAAGCTTTCCGGCGACCGCCGCGGGCGGCAACGACCAGAAAGACGCGGAGGAGCGACCTTCATCCACTAGGGGAAAGCTAGATGAACGCTCTTACGTTGATATTCGCGTCACTTTGCGTGTTCGCGATCGCCTACCGTTTCTACGGCATCTTCATCGGCAACAAGGTGATGAACCTGCGCGAAGACCGGGTGACGCCGGCCGTCGCGCTCGCCGACGGTCATGATTACGTCAAGACCAACAAGTTCGTGCTGTTCGGCCACCACTTCGCGGCCATCGCCGCAGCCGGACCGCTGCTCGGCCCGGTGCTGGCGGCCCAGTTCGGCTACCTGCCGGGCGCGCTTTGGATCCTGATCGGCGCGGTGCTGGCCGGCGGCGTGCACGACGCCGTCGTGCTGTTCGCCTCGGTCCGCCACAAGGGCAAGAGCCTGTCGGTGATCGCCGAGTCCGAGGTCAGCCGCGTGGGCGGCAAGGTGGCCTCGGTGGCGATCCTGTTCATCCTGATCCTCACGCTGGCCGGCCTTTCGATCGCCGTCGTGAACGCGATGTTCAACAGTCCCTGGGGCACTTTCACGGTGCTGTCCACCATCCCGATCGCGATGATCATGGGCGTGTATATGCAGAAGGTGCGCCCGGGCGACATCAAGGGCGGCAGCGTCATCGGCGTCGTCCTGCTGCTGCTGGCCATCCTGGCCGGGCCCTACGTGGCGGCCGATCCCGGCCTGGCGCAGATGTTCACCTTCAGCAAGAAGGAGATCGCCGTCATCATCCCGGTCTACGGCTTCGCCGCCTCCGTGCTGCCGGTCTGGCTGCTGCTGGTGCCGCGCGACTACCTGTCCACCTACCTGAAGATCGGCACCATCGTGCTGCTGGCGCTCGGCATCGTCTTCATCCATCCGGACCTCAAGATGCCGGCCCTGACCGACTACATCGGCGGCGGCGGCCCGATCATCCCGGGCGCCGTGTTCCCGTTCGTGTTCATCACCATCGCCTGCGGCGCGCTCTCGGGCTTCCACGCCATCATCGGCTCGGGCACCACGCCGAAGATGATCGCCAACGAACGCGACATCATCTTCGTCGGCTACGGCGCGATGCTGATGGAGGGCTTCGTCGGCATCATGGCGCTGATCGCCGCCTGCGTGCTGGTGCCGGCCGACTACTTCGCCATCAACGCCGCGCCGAAGGCCTTCGAGGCGCTCGGCATGGTCCCGGTGAACCTGCCCCAACTGGCGCAGGAAGTGGGCGAGAACATCCAGGGCCGTCCCGGCGGCGCCGTCTCGCTGGCGGTCGGCATGGCCTACATCTTCTCGTCGGTGCCCTTCCTCGAAGGCATGATGGGCTACTGGTACCACTTCGCCATCATGTTCGAGGCGGTCTTCATCCTGACCGCTGTCGATGCCGGCACGCGCGTCGGCCGCTACATGCTGCAGGAGATGCTGGGCACGGTTTACAAACCCTTCGCCGACAACTCCTGGGTGCCCGGCGTCGCCATCACCAGCGCGCTGTTCACCTCCGCCTGGGGCTACCTGGTCTACACCGGCGACATCACCACCATCTGGCCGCTGTTCGGCATGAGCAACCAGCTGCTCGCCACCTGTGCGCTGCTGGTCGGCACCTCGATGCTGATCCGCCTGGGCAAGGCGAAGTACGCCTGGGTCACCGGCGCGCCGGGCCTCTTCATGACGCCGATCGTCATGAGCGCCGGCTATCTCAACATCGTGAACAACTTCCTGCCCAAGGGCCTGTACCTGCTCGTCACGCTGGCGGTCGTCGTGATGGTGCTGATGGTGATCGTGTTCATCGAAACCTTCCGCCGCTGGTATCAGCTGCTGCACGTCGAGCACTCGGTGAAGGACGCGTTCGGCGACGAGGTCCTGGCCTTGGCCGAGGACAGCTGATCGCGCGGCTTTCACTTCGCGACGCGACGCCCGGTCCGCCGGGCGTCTTTTTTGAAGCCTCCGGCGGGTAGGGGCTTCCTGATTTACAGGCACCCGCGGCAGGGCTAGATTGGGGACTACGCCAGAGGGAGGGCGGCAAGAGATGATCAAGACCGAGACCGCCGCAATCCAGATCGTCGTAAACGAAGTCGCCGCTGCGCTGGAAGCGCGGCGAATCGAGTTGCCCGCCCTGCCCGACATGGTGGTCAGGGTACGCCGGGCGCTGGACAATCCGAATGCCTCGCTCGAGCAGTTGGTGCACGTGGTCTCGAGCGACCCGGTGGTGGCAGTGCATGTCATCAAGGCAGCCAACAGCGGCGCCTTCCACGGCAGCGAGAAAGTCGACAACCTGCGGGCCGCCATTTCCCGCATCGGTTATCGGATGCTGTATGGCATCGTGACGAACGTCGCGCTGACGAAACTGCTGCGCGCCGCCAAACCCCTCATCGGCCGACAACTGCGACGAACCTGGCAGCACAGCTGCGAAGTTGCGGCCAACTGCTACGTGCTGGCGGAACGCGAGAACGGGTTGCGCCCCGAGGTCGCCATGCTGGCGGGCCTGGTCTTCCGGATCGGTGCCCTGCCCCTGTGCCTGCATGCCGACCGGCTGATCGTCGGCCTCGACCAGGAAACGCTCGACGAACTGGTGAGCAGCCACGCCGCCGCGATCAGCGCGACGGTGCTGCGCCAGTGGGATTTCCCGGACGACGTCGTCCGGATCGTCGAGGGCTACGCGAATCCGGAATGCCCGGCGGAGCCGGGGTCGGCTGCGTACATCGACGTGCTGGCGCTGTCGGAACATCAGGCACGGCGCGGCGGGGACAAGGAATCATGGCGCAACCTGCATTCGGCCGAACGCCTGGGCTTCTATCCGGGCGACTGCAGGAGCTTCTTCTCTTCCAAGGCCGACCGGGTCGCCGAGATGGAAAGCGTGCTGGGTCTCAAGGGACGGCACCCGGTACGGCAGCGCAAGGATTCACCCCTGGCGATCGCCGCGCCCGAGGTGCCGCGATCCGCAGGCGGATTGCTGCACAGCCTGCGGCGAATGTTCGGATCCTGAGCTTCAGCCCAGATAGGCCGCCAGCACGCGCTCGTCGCGCCGCAGTTCGGCCGGCGTGCCGGCCGTGACGATGCGGCCGCGCTCCATCACGTAGGCGTAGTCGGCGACGTCCAGCGCGCTCTGGGCGAATTGCTCGACCAGCAGCAGCGTGATGCCCTCGGACTTGAGCCGCCGGATGGTGGCGAACACTTCCTGCACGATGACGGGCGCGAGGCCCATCGAAGGCTCGTCGAGCAGCATGACCTTGGGTCGCGCCATGAGCGCGCGCGCGATGGCCAGCATCTGCTGTTCGCCGCCGGACAGCGTGCCCGCCGCCTGACGGCGCCGCTCGCGCAGGCGCGGGAAGAGATCGTAGGCGCGCTCGAGCTCGGCCGCCGCGCGCCCCTTGAAGCCGAAGAAGCGCGGCAGCGCCGGATAGGCGCCGAGCAGCAGGTTGTCCTCCACCGAGAGCGGCCCGAACACCTTGCGGCCCTCGGGCGAGTGCGCAAGGCCGAGCCGCGCGATGCGCGAGGCCGGCAGCCCCTCGACCGACGTGCCGCCCAGCAGCACGCGCCCCTGGTGCGGCTTCAGCAGGCCGCAGACGGCGCGCATCGTGGTCGTCTTCCCCGCCCCGTTGGCCCCGATCAGCGCGACCACGGCGCCGGGCGCGACTTCGAGCGAAACGCCGGTCAGCACTTCGGCCGTGCCGTAACCTGCGTGGAGGTCTTCGACGCGCAGCATGCTCAGCCTCCCACCGCCGCAGCTGCAGCTTCCGGCGTCGCGCCGAGATAGGCCTCGATGACGCGCGGGTCGCGCTTGATGGTTTCCGGATCGCCCTCGGCGATCACCCGCCCGCCGTCCAGCACGGTGACGACGTCGCACAATTCGCTGACCACGTCCATGTGGTGCTCGATGAGGACGATGGTGACCCCAAGCTCATGCACGCGCCGGATGATGCGCGTCAACGCGGCGACGTCCGGGCGCGAGAGGCCCGCGGCCGGCTCGTCGAGAATCAGCAGTTCGGGTTTTCTCGCCAGCGCACGGGCGATCTCGAGGAAGCGCTGGGCGCCGTAGGTGAGGTCCTTGGCGCGCGTGCGCGCCTGCGCGCCAAGCCCGACGAGTTCGAGCAGGGCCAGCGCCGCCGCCTGCGCGCGCCGCTCCTCGAGCCGGGCGATGCCGAGCAGCACCAGGGGCAGCGGCGTGCGGAAGACGTCCTTCAGCGCGACCATGACGTTGTCGAGTGCCGACAGTTCGCCGAACAGCTGCAGGTTCTGGAAGGTCCGCGCGATGCCGGCGCCGGCCACGCGGTAGAGGCTGCCGCGGGGCAGCGACTTGCCATGCAGGGCGATGTCGCCCCCGCCGGGCGCATAGAGCCCGGAAATGACGTTCACGACCGTCGACTTGCCCGAACCGTTGGGACCGATCAAACCGTGGATGTGGCCCGCGCGCACTGTCGTCGCCACGCCGTCGACTGCGCAGACGCCGCCGAAGTAGCGCTTGAGGTCGCGCAGTTCGAGCAGCGCGCTGCCGTCGGCGGCGCGCGCCGGCAGCACTTCGTCGAGCGGCGCCGGTGCGGGCAGCGCAGGCGGCGCGACGCGGAACAGCCGCGCCAGCAGCGCGGCGGCAAAGCCCATGACGCCTTCCGGCAGGCCGACGACGACCGAGAACAGCATGAGCGCGAAGATCGCCTTGCGCCAATCCTCGGTGTTCGCGACGATCAGGCTGCCGGCAAGCAGCAGTCCCATCGCCACGACGGGCGCGAGCGCCTGGAAGGCTTGCGTGGTCTTCTGCTTGAGGCCGCGCGCGGCGGCGAAGACGGCCACCGCGAAGCCGATTGCCGAGAAGGCCTGGAACAGCAAGCGGTTCGACAGCAAGTTGGGCAGCAGCACGATCAGCGCCGAACCGAGGAAGGCGCCCCACAGGCTCTTGCGTCCGCCGAGCACCACGCCGAGCAGCAGGATCACCATCAATTCATAGGTGAAGCTCTGCGGCTGCAGGTACTGGAAGTTGAAGGCGTAAAGACCGCCCGCCAAGCCGCCGAGCGAGGAGCCGATGGCGAAGGCGATCACCTTGTGGCCGTAGGCCGAGACGCCCATCGCGTCGGTGGCGATGGCACTGTCGCGCAGCGCTTCGAACGCGCGGCCCCAGCGCGAAGACATCAGGTTGCGCATGGACATCCAGACGATCGCCAGCAGCATCAGGCAGAGCCAGTAGAAGTCCGCGGCCGACAGCATGGCGCCGAGCAGCGGCGGGCGCGGCACCTGCAGGCCCTGGGCGCCTTGCGTGAGGCTTTCCCATTCGTTGAGGACGGTGGTCGTCAGCGCGCCGAAGCTCAATGTCGCCAGTGCGAACTGCGGCCCTTCGAGTCGCAGCGCGGGCAGTGCCAGCAGGCCGCCGCAAACGAAACAGACGGCGGCCGCCAGCACCAGCGCCGCCGGCATGCCGCCGCCGAGCAGCGTGACGGTGAGCCCCGCGGCATAGGCACCGATGCCGAGAAAGGCGGCGTGGCCGAGATTGACCTGTCCGAGATAACCGACGGTGACGTCGAGACCGATCAGCAGGATGCCGTAGATCGCCAGCAGCGTCAGCAGGCCCAGGGCGAACGGATTGGTCACCGCCAGCGGCACGGCGGCAAGCGCGGCGAGCCCGACGATCTCCGCGCCGCGCACGAGCAGGAAGCGTTTCCAGTCCGCTGTCGTCATACCTTGCGAATCGCCGTCTTGCCGAAGATGCCCGTCGGGCGCACGGCGAGCGCCAGGATCAGCAGGACGAGGCCCGGCGCCTCGCGCCAGCCGCTGCCCAGATAGAGGCTCGCCAGACCTTCCAGCGCGCCGAGGAACAGGCCCACGAGCACTACGCCGAATCCGGAATCGAGGCCCGCCACGACGGCGACGGAGAAGGCCTTGAGGATCAGCGCCGAAGCCATGGTCGGCCCCACGGTCGTGATCGGCGAGATCAGGATGCCGGCCACCGCGGCCACGGCGCCCGAAAGCGCGTAGGAGAGCTTCACCGTGCCGGTCGCCGAAATGCCCATCAGCTCGGCCGCATCGCGGTCGGCCGATACCGCCTCGAAGGCCTTGCCGAGCAGGGTCTTGCGCTTGAAGAGTTCGATCAGCCCCATGATCGCGAACACGCCGACCGCCACCGAGATTTCCAGCGGCGTGATGTCGACGTTCAGCACGTGGATCGGGTCGGCGGAAATCGGCGTCGGGAAAGGCCGGTCGTCGCGGCCCCAAATGTTCTCCGCCGACGAGAAGAACAGCAGGCCGAGGATGATGGTCAGCAGGATCCAGCCCTCGCTCTTCTGCTCGAGCGCGAGACGCACCGCGGCGCGCTCGACCACCAGGCCCATCGCTGCGCCGAACAGGATGCCGCCCGGCACCATCGCCCAGTAGGGCAGGCCCCAGTTCATCAGCGTCAGGCTGAAGAAGGCCGACACCATGACGAGTTCGCCCTGGCCGAAGTTGATGCTCTTGCTGGTGGCGAAGGTGAGCTGGAAGCCGTAGGCGACGAGCGCGTACACGAGGCCCATCAGGGCCCCGCTGACGACGATCTGCGCGATGACGGAGAAATCCATGCGTGCAAAAAACTCGGGGGGCAGCGCCCCCCGGGATCTCCCCTACTTGCCGGCCGCCTTCGCGAGACGATCGCGGTCGGCGGCGTTGGCGAAGACGACGCGGCCGTCTTCCACCATGCCCATCACGACCTGCGGACGGCGGAACGCCTCGTGCGTCTGCTCGTCGGCCGGGTTCCACTTGGCGTACGGGTGCTTCCAGCTCGCGATGACCCCCTGCACCGGCTCCTTGAGGTCTTCCAGCGCTTCCTTGATCTTGTGCGTGTCGGCGGTCTTGGCCTGCTTCACGGCGGCGGCGAAGATCAGCACGGCGTCGTAGCCCTGCGCGGCGGACACCGGCGACGGGATGCGCGGCACGTTGTAGGCCTTGTGGTAGGCGTCGATGAAGGCCTTGGCCTTCGGCGTGATCGGCTCCTCGATGAAGGTCTGCGGCATCAGCGTGCCGTTGCCGTTCTTGCCGGCGTTGTCGACGAAGTTCGACATCGACAGCGTCCAGCCGCCGATCAGCGGCGCCTTCATGCCGATCTTCGCCATGCCGTTGGCGACGGCGGCGAGCTCGGGGCCGATGCCCCAGATCAGGATCGCCTGCGCCCCGGCCTGCTTGCAGTGCAAGAGCTGCGCCGTCATGTCCTTGTCGCCGATGTTGAACTTCTCTGTCGCCACCACATCGAGCTTGTTGCCCTGGAGCTTGATCTGGTTGATCAGGTCGTCGCGGCCGGACACGCCGTAGTTGGTGGAATCATGCAGGATCGCGACCTTGTTGAACTTGCGGTTGATCGCTTCCTCGACCACCATCGCCGCCTGGATGCCGTCGTGGGCGGCGAAGCGGAAGATCGACAGCTCCTTGGGACCGTTCGCGCCCGCCCACTGGGTCATCGAAGCCGAGCCCGCGGCCGGCGTGATGATCTTGGTGATGCCCTTCTCCTGGAGGAACTTGTCGCCGGCCAGCACGACGCCCGTGTTGACGCTGCCGATGACGCCCGAGAGGTCGCTCATCGCGGCCAGTTCCTGGCCGATCAGCGCGCCGCGCTCGTTCTTCGCCTCGTCGTCGCGCTCGATCACCTCGATCTTCATCTTCTTGCCGCCGACGTCGATGCCGCCCGCGGCATTGATCTCGCCGATGGCGAGCTTGGCGCCGTCGCGCATGGAGACGCCCATCGGCGCCGAACCGCCGCTGAAGGGGCCGGTGATCGCGATCTTGACGGTATCCGCAGCGAGCGCCGAGCCGGCCGTGAGGGCGAACAGCGCGGCGGCAATCAGGGTTTGCCTTTTCATGTCTCCTCCGTTGTTGTTGGTCGCCGCCGGTCAGCCGGACGGTCGATTCATTCTATATGCGCCGTGGTTCTTACGCGAACCTTTCACCGGCGCCGACGCACGGTCAATTACCCGCGACCGTCATATGGTCGAGCAGGATCGAGCCCACCTGCTTGGAGCCGCGCACGACGACGTCGTTGCCGACGGCGGCGATGCCGCGGAACATTTCGCGCAGGTTGCCGGCGATGGTGACTTCATGCACCGGGTAGGCGATTTCGCCCCCTTCGACCCAGTAGCCCGCCGCGCCGCGCGAGTAGTCGCCGGTGAGGTAGTTGATGCCGTGGCCGAGCAGTTCGGTCACCAGCAGGCCGCGGCCCATCTCCTTCAGCAGGCCGCGGAAATCCAGCGCGCCCGGATGCACGATCAGGTTGTGGCTGCCGCCGGCATTGCCGGTGGTCTGCATGCCGAGCTTGCGCGCCGTGTAGGTCGACAGGAAATAGCCCTGCACCGTGCCGCCTTCCACCACGCTGCGATCCTTCGTCACGACGCCGTCGTCGTCGAACGGGCTGGACGCCAGGCCCTTGGCGAGATGGGGCCGCTCGTCGATGCGCATGAAGGAGGGAAACACCTGCTGGCCGAGGGAATCGACGAGGAAGGACGACTTGCGATAGAGCGAGCCGCCGCTCACGGCATGCACGAAGCTGCCGATCAGGCCGGCCGCCAGCGGCGCCTCGAGCAGTACCGGCACTTTGCAGGTCTTGAGCTTCTTCGCCTTCAGGCGCGACAGCGCGCGGCGCGCGGCGTAGTCGCCGATGGCTTCCGGCGCCGCGAGGTCGCGCGGATCGCGATGGCCGGAATACCAGTCGTCGCGTTCCATGGCCGCGCCCTTGCCGGCGATCGGCGCCACCGAGAGGTAATGGCGCGAGGTGGCGTAGCCGTCCATGAAGCCGAGGCTGTTCGCCGACACGAAGTGCGACTGCTGCGCCGATACGCTGGCGCCTTCGGAATTGGTGATCAGCGGGCTCACCGCATAGGCGGCCTGTTCGCAGCGGCGCGCCAGGTCGATGGCCTCCTCCACCGCCAGCGGCCAGGGATGGAACAGGTCGAGGTCGGGCGAGGCTTTCGCCAGCAGATCGGCTTCCGGCAGGCCGGCGCACGGGTCCTCGGCGGTGAAGCGGGCGATCGACAGCGCCGCCTCCACCGTGGCGCGCACGGCGGTGGCCGAGAAATCCGAAGTCGACGCGTGTCCGCGGCGCGTGCCGAGGTAGACGGTCACGCCGATGCCCTTGTCGCGGTTGTACTCGATGGTCTCGACCTCGCCGCGCCGCACCGTCACGGATTGGCCGATGCCTTCCGACACGTCCGTCTCGCAGGCGCTGGCGCCGAGTTGGCGGGCGTGATCGAGGACGGATTGCGCGAGCTCGCGCAGGCGCTCGCGGGTGAAGCTGAAGTCGTTGCCGGACATGGGATGGGATGCGAAATGCGAAGGCTATAATCATACCCGTGCAAGACTCCGAAGCCCCCGAAAAGCCCAGCAAGACGCAGAAGAAGCGCGAAATGACCGCGCTGCAGGCGTTGGGTACCGAACTCGTCGAACTCGGCCGCGACCAACTGGCGCGCATCGAGTTGCCCGACGACCTGCGCGATGCCGTGCGCGACGCGCAGCGCTTCACCCAGCACGAGGCGCGCCGCCGCCAGCTCCAGTACATCGGCCGCCTGATGCGCGACCTCGATCCCGCGCCGATCCGCGCCGCCCTCGACGAGATCAAGGGCGTCTCCGCGGCCGCCACCGCCCGCCTGCACGCACTGGAACGCCTGCGCGCGCGGCTGATGGAAGACGAAGCGGTGCTGGGCGAGATCGCGCGGGACTATCCGGGCGTCGACTTGCAGCACCTGCGCCAGATGCGGCGCAACGCAATCAAGGAACAGGAACTGGCGAAACCGCCGCGCGCCTTCCGCGAGATATTCCGCGTGTTGCGCGAACTAGAGGAACAATCCCATGACGCAGATGAGTCTGGAGCTGCCGACGAGTGAAGCGCTCGTCGTCGGCCTGGTTTCGATTTCCGACCGCGCTTCGAGCGGCGCCTACGAAGACAAGGGAATTCCGGCCCTCGCCGAGTGGCTCGACGCGGCGCTGACGACGCCGTGGCGCAGGGAAGTGCGCCTGATCCCCGACGACCAGCCGACCATCGAGCGCACCCTGGTCGAACTCTGCGACCAGGCCGGCTGCCATCTGGTGCTGACCACCGGCGGCACCGGGCCGGCGCCTCGCGACGTCACCCCGGAAGCAACGCTGGCAGTCGCCGACAAGGTGATGCCCGGCTTCGGCGAGCAGATGCGCCAGATCTCGCTGCAATTCGTGCCGACCGCGATTCTCTCGCGCCAGGTCGGCGTGATCCGCGGCAAGAGCCTGATCGTCAACCTGCCCGGTCAGCCGAAGTCGATCAAGGAGACGCTCGAGGGCGTCAAGGACGACACGGGCGCGCAGAAGGTGCCGGGCATTTTCGCCGCGGTGCCCTACTGCATCGACCTCATCGGCGGCCCCTACGTCGAAACCCACGAAGCAATCGTAAAGGCCTTCCGGCCGAAGTCGGCAGCCAGGCCGAAGTAGCCGGCCGGCCGCCAACCCGTAAGGGACGCTAGGAAGGAGAGGCGCTGCCGCCAGTTCCGGCAGCAGGGCTGGGGCGGCCGCCGTCGTTGGTCCGCAGTTCTTTCGAATCGAGAAGAATCGCTTGCAGCTTCTTCAACGCATCCTCGACCGCACGCTTGGCGGAAAGCGCGAAGTCCGACTTGAACTCGTTGAATTCAGCCCGCCCCTCGCCGATCACCGCCTTGGTCGCTATCGGCTTTCCCGAGGTGTCCGCGACCGAACAGCTGAGTTCCATCCTGAAATAGGTCGGAGGCCAGGTAAATGGGCTGGGCGATGAAGACGTCGTCACGATTGAAGGCGTCAGCACATAACTGATGCCGCGCTTGCCGATGGCTTCCGCGTCTTTCGTATCCTGGAGCACCGTCACGTCGGCAAAGACGTTCGAGAGGGTCTTGTAGAACGCCGTTTCGATGTCCGCGTAGGGCTTGTACGAGACGCTGTCGCCGCCTCCGCCGCCGGTCGTCACCTGAAGGCTGCGCTTCTCCACCGAAATGTAATAGCCGACGTTCTTCTGGATCGGGGTTGCGGATGCCTCGCGTTCCAACTGCGACAAGTTGGGGCTGATGACTATCGGATGGGCGCATCCGGTGGCCCCCAGCAGGACGACGAGGGAAAGCAGCAGGAAAGCGGCGCCATGGGCGCGCTGCGCGAGTGGCTTCATGGCGCTCACCTCAGGGAGTCGAGAAACGATTTGTCTGCGTAAAGGGCGGCAAGCAGCCGCTGCACCAACCGGCCGTATTCATCCCTGCCCCGCGGGATCGCAACTGCACCCGCGAATGACGACTCCCATTCGCTATGCACCGACTTCAGCTGGTCGTAGCGGACGACGTCCCCCTTCTTCACGACGAAACGCGCTTCGATGTTTCCGTAGCCGGTTCCGAACCCCGAGACGTCGATCTCGTTCTTCATCAGAACGCCGGAAATCTGGAGGTCCGTGGTCGGGTTCAGCTTGCCGGCCATCTGCAGTTCCTGTTTGACCGCCTCGCCAAGATAATTGGCATAGGTGCCGTAGGGCGAGCCCATCGACGAGGCCCGCAAAGAAATGGCGTCGTTTGTCTTGCCATCCGTCGCCGCAGTAAACGTCCCGGCTTTGGCAGCCGCCGGCATGTTGTCCTTGAGACGCTGGACGTTTTCCATCGACGCGGAATACTGCGGCGCCATGATCGAACAGCCGCCGCTCATGACAGCGGCAACCAGTACTCCGAGCAAGCCCAAACGTTTCATGTCCATTCCTTTTGATTGTCTTCAGTCCGATGGCAAATCAATGCCGCGTGAATACTACTGACGCGGACATGGACATGTCAAACGAATGGCGGCCGGGCTTGCCGGCCCATGAACCCAGCGGTCAGGCCTTGCCGGACCAGCGCTTCAGAAATTCCGCTCCCCAGGCGACGCCGAACCCCGTGGCGTCGCTGGCGATGCCGGCCAGGCCGCCCGGGCAGGAGGAGGACGACAAGTCCATGTGCAGCCACGGCAACTCGCCGGTGAAGCGCTTGAGGAAGCGCGCGGCCAGGATATGGTCGGCCTCGCCCGCCATGGTGCACTGCTTGACGTCGGCGACCTTCGACTCGAGCCCGGACTCGCCTTCTTCGTAGTCCGCATCCATGGGGAAGCTGCAGACACGCTCACCGCTGGCCCGTCCGGCGCCGATGGCCTGCACCGCGAGTTGGTCGCTGGTGGCGAACACGCCGGCGTAGCGGTTGCCGAGCGCGGTGTGCATGCTGCCGGTCAGCGTGGCGAAGTCCATGATGAGCTCGGGCTTGTCGCGCGCGGCGAGGATCAGCGTGTCGGCCAGGACCATGCGGCCCTCGGCGTCGGTATGCACGATCTCGATGGTGGTGCCGTCGAGCGCCGTGACGATGTCGTTCTGCTTGTACGCGCCCGGCGACAGGTGGTTGTGCGCGATCGCCAGCCAGACGTCGACGGCGAGCGGTTCGGCGGTTTCGGTCAGGTATTGGAGCAGGCCCAGCGCCACCGCGGAGCCGTTCATGTCCTCGTGCATGCCCTGCATGTAGCGCGCAGGCTTGAGGTTGTGGCCGCCGGTGTCGAAGCAGATGCCCTTGCCGACCAGCGCCACGCGCCGCTTGGCGCCTTTCGGTCGCCGCGACAGATGCACGATGGCCGCGTCCTCATGGTTGGAACCCTGCGCCACCGCGCAGAAGGCGCCGGCGCCCATCTTCCGCAGCCGCTTGAAATCGTATTCCTCGATCTTCCAGCCCTGCGACTTCGCCAGCGCGCGGACGCGCTGCCGATAAGTGGCGGGGGTCAGTTCATTGGGCGGCAGCACCGTCAACTCGCGCGTCAGCAGGTTCGCGCGTGCGAGCGCGGCCACGGCGGCGAGATCGCCGTCAGCGACGTCGCGCGCGAACAGCATCACTTTCGCCAGGCCCTTCGACGGCTTCTTCTTGCGCGTCGGCAGCGGCGCCCCGTTGGCGCAGGCGACATAGGCCGCATCGAGGACCGCCTCGCGGCCGACGCCGAGATCGACGATCGCCAGCGCCGCAGGCGCCTCTTCCAGCAATGCCATTACCGCCTTGCGCAATGCCGTCAGCCGCTCGAAGCGCGACGTCTTTGTGTCCGCCATCACGCAGACGGCGACGCCGCCGTGCGGGAGGTCCAGCGACTGCGGAGTCTTCGCCAACTCGCCGATCTCGGCGTCGCGCCGCTTGAGCACGGCACGCCACAGGTCGCGTTCGGGCAGGCTGACCGGCAGCCGGTTGCCAGCAGGCAGCAGGAACAAGAGATGGGATTGCTTGTCCACCGCTGCGCCGATCGGTGCGCGCTGGCATCTCAGCTGGGGCAGCATCGTGTTCTATCCTTTAGAATGGTTGACCGATTATATGAGTCAATTTCCGTGCGCCAATATCTCGACCTGATGCGGCACGTGCTCGAGAATGGGCACGATAAATCGGATCGCACCGGCACCGGCACCCGTTCGGTGTTCGGCTGGCAGATGCGCTTCGACCTGGCCGACGGATTCCCCGTGCTGACCACCAAGAAGCTCCACCTGCGCTCGATCATCTTCGAGTTGCTGTGGTTCCTGCGCGGCGATACCAACATCCGCTACCTCCAGGACAACGGCGTGCGCATCTGGGACGAATGGGCCGACGCCGACGGCGACCTCGGCCCCGTCTACGGCCACCAGTGGCGCCACTGGCCGAAGCCCGGCGGCGGCGAGGTGGACCAGATCGTCGAACTCATCGAAGGCCTCAAGCGCAACCCGGACTCGCGCCGCCACATGGTGTCGGCGTGGAACCCCGGCGACGTGCCGAAGATGAAGCTGCCGCCCTGCCACGCGCTGTTCCAGTTCTACGTCGCCGGCGGCAAGCTTTCGTGCCAGCTCTACCAGCGCAGCGCGGACATCTTCCTCGGCGTGCCGTTCAACATCGCCTCCTATGCGCTGCTGACCATGATGGTGGCGCAGGTGGTCGGGCTCGAGCCGGGCGAGTTCGTTCACACCTTCGGCGACGCCCAC
Organism: Ignavibacteria bacterium; assembly: GCA_050259835.1. Taxonomy (GTDB): domain Bacteria; phylum Pseudomonadota; class Gammaproteobacteria; order Burkholderiales; family Rhodocyclaceae; genus Nitricoxidireducens. The sequence continues at coordinate 15,636 of JBLNBJ010000144.1, forward strand.
CTGTATTCGAACCACCTCGAGCAGGCGCGCACGCAGCTGGCGCGCGAGCCGCGACCTCTGCCGAGGATGCGCATCAACCCCGCGGTGAAGGACATCTTCGCCTTCGGCTACGACGACTTCGCGCTCGAAGGCTACGAACCGCATCCGCATATCGCAGCGCCCGTGGCCGTATAGCGATGATCATCTGCGGCGACGTCGGTGGAACCAAGGCCCTGCTGGGCATCGCCGAAGTCGAGAACGGCTGGCCGCGCCTGGTGCATTTCCAGCGTTACGAATGCGCCGACTTCGCGAGCTTCGACGAGATGTTCGCGCGTTTCCACGGCGACATCGCGCGCTATGCCAATCATGTGACCGGCGCCTGTCTTGCGCTGGCCGGCCCGATCGAGGACGGCGCCCGCTCGGCCAAGATCACGAACCTGCCGTGGACCGTGGATGCGGACGCGTGCGGCGCCGTCTTCGGCCTGCCGACCTGCATCCTGGCGAACGACTTCGAGGCGGCCGCGGCGGGCATCAGCGCCGTCGGGCCGGCGGACCTCGTCACGCTGCAGGCGGGCGACCCGCGCGAGGACGGCGTGCGCCTTGTCGTCGGAGCCGGCACCGGTCTTGGCATGGCCATCCTGGTGCCGCACGAAGGCCGCTTTCGCATCCTGCCGGGAGAAGGCGGCCATGTCGGGTTCTCGCCGCAGGACGACGACCAGGGCAAGGTGCTCGCGGCCCTGCGCCGGCAATACGGCCGCGTCACCACGGAACGCGTCGTCTCCGGGCCCGGGCTTGCCGCCATCCACCGCGTGCTGGCCGGGGAGGAGATCGAGCCGGCCGCCGTCGCCGAGCGCGCCCTGGCCGGGGATTCGGTCGCGCGACGTTCGGTCGATTGCTTTCTGGCCGCCTACGGTGCCTACGCAAGCGACATGGCGCTGGCGGTGATGGCGCGCGGCGGGGTTTTCCTGGCTGGCGGCATCGCGGCGAAGATCCTGCCGCTGATGCAATCGGGCCTGTTCATCCAGACCTTCAAGGACAAGGCCGGTCATTCGGCCCTTGCCGCCCGCATGCCGGTGCACGTCGTGACCGACGCGGAACTCGGACTCAAGGGCGCCGCGCTCATCGGCGCCGGCATGCTGGACACCTGACCGGGCCGCCTCCGCGATCGCGATCCTTGACCTTGTCAATAAGGTGCCATATGTTGAGGATATTACAGACGGATTGACGCAGAGGAGGCGACAGATGGCTGTTTCCAAGACCACCGCGAAGACGACGACGAAGAAACCCACTGCCGCAGCCAAGCTGGCCGCCGCGAAGGCCGCCAAGCCCGCCGCCACGCCCGCCAAGGCAACCGTTCCGAAGGCCGCGGCGGCCAAGACCGCCGCGCCGCCCCCCAAGAAGGCCGCAGCCGGCCCGAAGTCCGAGAAGCGCGCGATCGCGCCCGATCAGCGCCGCAACTACGTCGAAGTCGCCGCCTATTTCATCGCGGAACGCCACGGCTTCACGCCGGGACGCGAACTGGCCGACTGGGCGGCCGCCGAAGCCGAAATCGACCGCCTGCTGGCGGAGGGGCGGATCACTCCGTAGGGGCGAGAATCACGGCCGCCAGCGGCGGCAGAGTCAGCGTCAGGGAGGCCGGGTAACCCATCCAGGTTTGGCTCGAAGCGACGAGTCCGTCGCCGTTGCCCATGTCGCTGCCGCCGTAATAGTGGGAATCGCTGTTGAAGAGTTCGCGGTAACGGCCCGTGCGCGGCAACCCGATGCGGTAACCGGGCCGCGGCACCGGGGTGAAATTGAGCATGACGGCCACGAAGCCGCCGTCGCGCGCATGACGGATCCAACCGACCACAGACTGATCGGCATCATGACAATCGATCCACGAGAAACCGGCTGCGTCGAAATCAAGATCGTGCAGAGCCGGCACATCGATGCAGAGACGGTTGAGGTCCCGCACCATGGTCTTGACGCCCGCATGCGGCTCCCACTGCAGCAGATGCCAGGGCACTTCCTCGTCGCTGCGCCACTCGTGCGTCTGGCCGATCTCGTTGCCCATGAACGAAAGCTTCTTGCCCGGCGTCGTGGCCTGGTAGGCAAGCAGCAGGCGCAGGTTGGCGAAGCGCTGCCATTCGTCGCCCGGCATCTTGCCGATCAGCGAGCCCTTGCCGTGCACGACCTCGTCGTGCGAGAACGGCAGCACGAAGTTCTCGCTGTAGGCGTAGAGCTGGCCGAAGGTCAGCATGTCGTGGTGGAAGCGCCGGTGCACCGGATCATTGCCCATGTAGGAGAGCGTGTCGTTCATCCAGCCCATGTTCCACTTCATCGAGAAGCCGAGACCGCCGACGTAGATCGGGCGCGACACCATGGGCCAGGCTGTCGATTCCTCCGCCACCGTGAGCGCACCCGGAAAATCCCGGTGCACCATGGTGTTCATGTCGCGCAGGAAGGAGATCGCCTCGATGTTCTCGCGGCCGCCGAAACGGTTCGGCAGCCATTCGCCGGCCTTGCGCGAGTAATCGAGATAGAGCATCGAGGCCACGGCGTCCACGCGCAGGCCGTCGGCATGGAATTCCGACAGCCAGTAGTGCGCGGACGACAGCAGGAACGAACGCACCTCGTTGCGTCCGAAGTTGAATACGTAGGTGCCCCAGTCGGGGTGGTAGCCGAGACGAGGGTCGGCATGCTCGTACAACGCCGTGCCGTCGAAGTTCGCCAGCGCCCAGGCGTCCTGCGGGAAATGGCCGGGTACCCAGTCGAGGATGACGCCGACGCCCGCGGCATGGAAGCGGTCGATCATCGCCTTGAGCTCGTCCGCGCTGCCGTGACGGCGCGTCGGCGCGAAGTAGCCGGTGCACTGATAGCCCCACGATTCGTCGAGCGGATGCTCCATCAGCGGCATGAACTCGACGTGGGTGTAGCCCATGTCGAGGACGTAGGGCAGCAGCCGGTCGGCGAGGTCGCCGTAGCTGTAGAAGCCGCGGTCGGGGTGGCGCATCCAGGAGCCGGCGTGGACCTCGTAGACGTTCATCGGCGCATGCAGCCAATCGCGGCTGGCGCGGCGCGCCAGCCAGTCGGCGTCGCCCCAAGCGTAGGCGGAAGTCGGCGGCACCACGGAAGCGGTCGCCGGGCGCAGCTCGGCGGCTCGCGCATACGGATCGGACTTGATCAGCAGCGTGCCCTTGTCGCGATTGCGGATTTCGAACTTGTAAAGGCTGCCGGGCGCAAGGTTCGCCACGAAGCATTCCCAGACCCCGGAATCCCCGAGGCAGCGCATGCGGTTGACGCGCCCGTCCCAGCCGTTGAAGTCGCCGATCACCGCGACCTGATCGGCGTTCGGTGCCCACACTCGAAACGTGACCCCGTCATCGTCGGCGAGCGCGCCCAGCAGCCGATACGATTGATAGTTGGTGCCTTGGCCGAACAGGTAGAGATCGTGATCGGAAGCCGTTCGCATACGTGCACTTTCTTCGGTTTGACGCTATTGTAGCGATGGAGGACAAGCCCATGCAGCAGGAGTTGCACCTCAACGATCCCGGCGCCACTTACGGGCGCTTCGTCAGTCACCTCACGCGCTCCACGTTCGCCATCGTGCTCGCCGGCGGACGCGGCAGTCGCCTGATGCAGTTGACCGACTGGCGCTCGAAGCCCGCAGTTCCCTTCGGCGGCAAGTTCCGCATCATAGACTTCACGCTGTCGAATTGCGTGAATTCCGGCATCCGACGCATCGGCGTCGCGACGCAATACAAGGCGCAGAGCCTGATCCATCACCTGCAGCGCGGCTGGAGTTTCCTCGACGGGCGCTTCGCCGAGTTCATCGAGTTGCTGCCTGCGCAGCAGCAGGTCGGCGAGGACTGGTACCTCGGCACGGCCGACGCGGTCTACCAGAACCTCGACGTCATCCGGCGCCACAAGCCGCGCTATGTGCTGGTGCTCTCCGGCGACCACATCTACAAGATGGATTACGGCCGCATGCTCGCCCGGCACGTGCAAAGCCAGGCCGATGTCACCATCGCCTGCCTCGACGTGCCGCGCACGGATGCCTCGGCCTTCGGTGTCATGCAGGTCGACGAGAACCATCGCATCGTCGACTTCGTCGAAAAGCCGAAGGATCCGCCGACGATTCCCGGGCTTCCCGACCGCTCGCTCGCCAGCATGGGCGTCTACATCTTCAACGCGGGCTTCCTCTTCGAGGAACTGTGCCGCGACCGCGACGACCCGAAGTCCGACCACGACTTCGGCAAGAACGTCGTGCCGCACGCCGTCAAGCACTACCGCGCCTACGCGCACAACTTCGGCGAGAGCTGCGTCGGCATCGGCGAATCCGGCATCCCCTACTGGCGCGACGTCGGCACCATCGACGCCTACTGGGAAGCCAACATGGAGCTCACCAAGGTGACGCCCGAGCTCAACCTCTACGACGAGGAATGGCCGATCTGGACCTACCAGGAACAGCTGCCGCCGGCGAAGTTCGTCTTCGACGACGACGACCGGCGCGGCCAGGCGATCGACTCCATGGTCTCGGGCGGAAACGTCATCAGCGGCGCCACGGTGCGGCGCTCGCTGCTGTTCTCGCGCGTCATGGCGCACAGCCACGCCGTGGTCGAGGACTCGGTGGTGCTGCCGCGCGTGGACATCGGGCGCGGGGCCAAGCTGCGCCGCGTGGTGCTCGACAAGTACTGCCGCATTCCGCCCGGCATGGAGATCGGCTTCGATCCGGAAGAAGACCGCAAGCGCTTCTACGTCAGCGACGGCGGCGTCACGCTGGTGACGCCGGAGATGCTCGGGCAGCAGGTCCACCATATCAGGTAGGCGCGCCTCCCCACCCAGCCGTCCGTCGGAACCGACACCACTCGCATCGCAACATGCCGAACAACACGCACCTCGACCTCGTCTTCCTCTGGCACATGCACCAGCCGGATTACCGCGACCGCAGCACGGGGGAGTTCGCCTTGCCCTGGGTGATGCTGCATGCGCTGAAGGACTACTCGGACATGGCCGATCATCTCGAGCGCCATCCGAAGATCCGCGCGGTCGTGAACTTCGTGCCGGTGCTGCTCGACCAGATCGACGACTACTGCGATCAGATCGACAGCGGCCGCTTTCGCGATCCGCTGCTGCGCCTGCTCGCCGAGCCGGATCTCGACCGCATCAGCGCCGCGGAACGGCACCTGCTGCTGGAGACGTGCTTTCGCAGCAACCACACCACGATGCTGGCGCCTTTCCCGCACTACATGCGGCTGCACAAGCTCCACGCGCAGATCGCCCGGGAAGGCGAAGCGGCGTTCGCCTACCTGTCCGGCGCCTACTTCGCCGATCTCGTCACCTGGTATTTCCTCGCGTGGTCTGGCGAGACCGAGCGGCGGCGCCAACCGCTGCTGGCCGAGCTGATGACCAAGGGCCAGGGCTACACGCCGCAGGATCGCCTCCGCCTCGTGGCATGGGTCGGCGCCACGCTCAAGGGCATCGTGCCGCGCTACCGGGCGCTGCAGGAACGCGGACAGATCGAGCTTTCCGCCACGCCCCACACGCATCCGCTCGGCCCCCTGCTGCTCGACTTCTCCGTCGCGCAGGAGAGCCAACCGGGCGCCGCGCTGCCGCGCGCCATCGGCTATCCCGGCGGCCGCTCGCGCCTGGACGCGCACATCGAGAACGCGAAGTCGAGCCACGCCGCGCGCTTCGGCACGCCGCCCGCCGGCATGTGGCCGGCCGAAGGCGCGGTGTCGTCCGCGCTCGTTTCGCTGTTCGCCCTGCACGATAACCGCTGGCTCGCCAGCGGCGAGGGCGTGCTCAGGAACAGCCTGCAGGCAGCGAAGATGCCGATCGAGCGCGCCGCCTACCGGCCCTGGCAACTGGCCGATGCGCCGGGCGTGACGTTGTTCTTTCGCGACGAGCGCCTCTCCGACCTGCTCGGCTTCGAATACGCGAAATGGCATGGCCGCGACGCGGCGCGCCATTTCGTCGGGCAGCTCGAACTCATCCTGTCGCAGACCCCGCCGGGCGAGACGCCGGTGGTCGGCGTCGTGCTGGACGGCGAAAACGCCTGGGAGCACTACCCGTACAACGCCTTCTACTTCTTCGACGACCTCTATGCGCTGCTCGAAGACCATGCCGCCATCCGCACCACGACCTACGGCGAGGTGGTGAGCCGCGCCACGCCGCCGCGCCCAGCCACACTGCCGCGCCTGACGGCCGGCAGCTGGGTCTACGGCACGCTGTCCACCTGGATCGGCGACGCCGACAAGAACCTGGCCTGGGACCTCCTCTGCGAAGCGAAGCACAGCTACGACATCGTGATGGCGAGCGGCCGTCTCTCGGCCGACGAAACCGCGGCCGCCCAGGCGCAACTCGCGGTCTGCGAAAGCTCCGACTGGTTCTGGTGGTTCGGCGACTACAACCCGGCACCTGCCGTGTCGAGCTTCGACAAACTGTATCGCCACAATCTCGCCAACCTCTACCGATTGCTGAAACTCACGCCGCCGGCGGAGCTCGAAGTCCCGATCTCGGCTGGCAGCGTCGCGGCAACCGGCGACGGCACGATGCGGAGGGCGACCGAATGAAGCCCCCCGCCACCGACATCCGCGCATCCTGGACCGATTCCTTATGACCCAGCCCATCACGCTCCTGTTCGGCGTCCATGCTCACCAGCCGGTCGGCAACTTCCCCGAGGTGATCGAAGACGCGCACCTGCGCTGCTATCGGATGTTCGTGCAGACGCTCGAGAACTACCCGGACTTCCGCTTCAGCGTGCACTTCTCCGGCTGGCTGCTCGATGAGCTGGAGCGGCGCTGGCCGGACGACATGGCGCGGCTGGCGGCCATGACGCGCCGCGGCCAGGTCGAATGGTTCGGCTCGGGCGACTGCGAGCCGGTGCTGGCCGCCATTCCGCACCGCGACCGGGTCACCCAGATCAACGCGCTGTCCGACAAGATCGAACGCCGCTACGGCGTGCGGCCGCGCGGCGCCTGGCTGACGGAACGCGTGTGGGAATCGGCGGTGGTCGCCTCGCTGGCCGAGTGCGGCATCGAATACGTCGCCGTCGATGACTATCACTTCCTCTGTGCCGGCGAGCCGGCCGAACGCCTCGACAGCCACTTCACCACCGAGGAAGACGGCCGCACGCTCGACCTGTTTCCGATCTCGGAACACGCGCGCTACCGCTTTCCGTTCTCGCCGGCCCACGAGGTGGTGGCCTGGCTCGAGCACCAGGCGCACTCGGGCCGCCGTGCCGCGATCTACTTCGACGACATCGAGAAGTTCGGCATCTGGCCCGAGACCTACAACTGGGTCTACGTGCAAGGGTGGCTGCGGCGCTTCGTCGAAGGCGTGCTGGCTTCCAAGCTCATCCGCACCGGGCACTACGACGAGTTCCGCCGCGAGCACCGCACGCGCGGCATCGTCTATCTGCCGACGACCTCCTACATCGAGATGAACGAATGGACGCTGCCCGCGCATGCCGCGCGCGTGTATCGGGGCCTGGTCGACCAGGAGAAGCACGGCAGCCACTACGAAACACGCAAGCCCTTCCTGCGCGGCGGCATCTGGCGCAATTTCTTCATGCGCTATCCCGAATCGAACTGGATGCACAAGCGCATGCTGGAAGTCTCGGCGCGGCTGGCGGCCCTGCCGCCCGAGCAGCGCAGCGCGGAGATGCAGGAGCAGCTGCACCGCGCCCAGGCCAACGACGCTTACTGGCATGGCCTGTTCGGCGGGCTTTACCTGCCCCATCTGCGGCGCGCCGTCTGGAACAACCTGCTGGCGCTGGAGGCCGCGCTCGACCGCGTGGCGCCGCGCCGCGCGCTCGACCACGCCGACATCGACCATGATGGCCACGTGGAAGTATTCCTGCGCAGCGGCCCCGTGCAGGCCGTCATCCAGGCTGACGGCGACGCCTGCGTAGTGGAGCTCTCGCATTACGGCCTCGCCCACAACTTCGGCGACACGCTGCGCCATTACGAAGAGGGCTATCACGACAAGCTGGTGGCCGCCCGCAGCCAGCATGCCGACCGCGGCGCCGACGGCGGCGGCATCGCCTCCGCGCACGACCGCGTCGCCTTCCGCCACGTCATCGAGCCGGCGGACCTCGAGCCCGACACGCGGCCGCGCGGCATGTTCGAGGATTGCTGGTTCGGCGCCGACGGCAGCTGGCGGCCGGTCAACCACTACGTGGAGACGGGCACCGCACAGTTCGAGGCGCCGCTGGGCCAGGGTCGCCTGGAGAAGACCTACCTGCTCGACGGCACCCGGCTGGTGGCGCGCTACCGCGCGCGCGGACTGCGCGGCCGCGTGGAAATCCGCATCAACCTCGCCATGCCGAGTTGCGACGGCTACGCGGGCCGCTACGTGCTCGAGGACGGCAGCGCGCCGTGCGGCTTCGGACAATTGCTCGAGCTGCCGCGCGTCGCCAGCCTCTCGCTCGAGGACGGCGTGCTGGGCGGCGCCGTCGTGCTCGGCGTGAGCCCGGCGCAGCCGCTCACGGCGCGGCCCCACCACACGGTATCGCAGTCGGAAGCCGGCTTCGAGAAGATCATGCAGGCAGCGGAGATTCTGCTGGCGTGGCCCCTCGAAGGCGACGCCGAACTCGCCGTCACCCTCGACATCCAGCCGCGTCCGCACGCGGCGTAGAATCGCCCGGAAACCCGCGAAAGAAGAGAAGAGAACGACATGGCCGGCACCCGCTACCAACTGGAAGTGAACCCGAAACTGCCGTCGCGGCTCGCGCGGCTCGACGAACTGGCCAACAACCTCTGGTACAGCTGGGACCGACCGACGCGCGCGCTGTTCGTGCGTCTCGGCGCCAAGCTCTGGGGCGCAGCCGACCACAGTCCGAAGGCGGCCTTGAAGCGCGTCGACCAGCACCGCCTCGACGAAGCGGCCGAGGATCCCGTCTTCCTCGGCGCCCTGGCGCGCGTGCTGTCCGCCTACGACACCTATCACACCGCCCCGGCCCGCGAGCACGGACCGCACCTGGGCGAGGGCGAACTGGTCGCCTACTTCTGCGCCGAGTTCGGCTTCCACGAGAGCCTGCCGACCTACTCGGGCGGCCTCGGCATCCTGGCCGGCGACCACTGCAAGACCGCGTCCGACCTCAACCTGCCGTTCGTCGGCGTCGGCCTGCTCTACCGCCAGGGCTACTTCCTGCAGACCATCGACGGCGCCGGCCAGCAGCACGCCGAATATCGTGATACCGACTTCGACGACCTGCCGATCACGCCGGTGCTGACCGACAAGGGCGACGAGCTCAAGGTGGCCGTGCCGATGCCCGGACGCACCACCTGGGCCAAGGTGTGGAAGACGCGCGTCGGCCACGTCTCGATCTACCTGCTCGACACCGACATCGACGAAAACAGCCCGCACGACCGCGACATCGCGCACCGTCTCTACGGCGGCGACCGCACCACGCGCATCGAGCAGGAGATCGTCCTCGGCATGGGCGGCGTGCGCGCGCTCGCCGAGATGGGCATCCAGCCGACGGTCTGGCACATCAACGAAGGCCACGCCGCCTTCCAGATTCTCGAGCGCATCCGCCAGATGGTGAAGGGCGGGCTCGAGTTCGCCACGGCGTATGAGGCGGTCGCGGCCAACACCGTGTTCACGACCCACACCGTCGTGCCGGCCGGCCACGACCATTTCGCCGAGGACATGATCCGGCGTTATTTCGAGACCTGCTGCACCGACATGGGTTGCGACATCGGCGCGCTGCTCGACATGGGGCGCTCGCCCGACTCGCCGGAGTTCAACATGACGGCGCTGGCGATACGCGGCTCGCGCCATCAGAACGGCGTCTCGCGCATCCATGGCGAAGTCTCGTCGCAGGTCTGCGCCTATCTGTGGCCGCAAGTGGAGCCCGACGAGAATCCCGTCGACTACGTCACGAACGGCGTGCATGTGCCGACCTTCCTGTCCGACCTCTGGTATGAGACCTTCGACCGCCACCTCGGCGCCGGCTGGAGCCAGCGCCTGACCGACGCGCAGTGCTGGGAGGGCATCCACGCCGTGCCCGACCACCTGTTCTGGAGCGTGCGGCAATCGATCAAGGCGCAAATGCTGCACCTGCTGCGCAACCGCCTCGGCCACCAGCACAACCGCAACCAGGGCTCGCAGGCGCACCTCGACCGCATCCTGCGCTTCGCCGATCCCGAGAACCCCAACATCCTGACCATCGGCTTCGCGCGGCGCTTCGCCACCTACAAGCGCGCGGCCATGCTATTCACCGACCTCAACTGGCTGCGCGAGATCCTGTCCGACGAGCAGCGGCCGGTCGTCTTCGTCTTTGCCGGCAAGGCGCACCCGGCCGACCGCCCCGGCCAGGAGATGATCCGCCGCATCTCCGACGTCGCCGCCATGCCCGAGTTCATCGGCCGCATCCTGCTGCTCGAAGGCTACGACCTGCACGTCGCGCGGCGCCTCGTGGCCGGCGTCGACGTCTGGCTCAACAACCCGATCTATCCGCTCGAAGCCTCCGGCACGTCGGGCATGAAGGCGGCCATCAACGGCGTCATCAACCTCTCGGTCCTCGACGGCTGGTGGGGCGAGGCCTGCGACGAGACCAAGGGCCGCGAGAACGGCTGGGGCATCAAGCCCGTCAACACCTCGGGCTCGCTCGACGATCCGCGCCGCGACCAGGAAGAAGCGCGCGCGCTGTACGAGATCCTGCAGGACAAGGTGATCCCGCTCTACTACGACCGCGGACCGATGGGCTACTCGCCCGGCTGGGTGCGCATGGCGAAGCAGTCGATCGCCAGCATCACGCCGCGCTTCAATTCGGCGCGCATGCTCGGCGAATACATCGGCAAGTTCTACGCGCCGGCCGCGCGCCAATGGCATCGCCACAGCGCCGGCAGTTTCGGCGGCGCGCGCGCCCTGGCGGCCTGGAAGACGAAGGTGCGCGGCGCCTGGCCGAAGATCTCGCTGCGCCGCATCGACACGCCGCAGCGGCGCATCCCGTTCGGCGAGAAGATCGTGTTCGAGGTGGCGGTGCGGCTGGACGGCCTGACGCCCAACGACATCACCGTCGAACTCCTGTTCGGCCGGCCCAACGCCAACATCAACTCGCGCCCGCCGCGCCGCTTCCACCTCGAGTACAAGGGCGCGATCGGCGACGGCGAAAGCCTGTTCGCGCTCGAGCTCACGCCCGAGGTCTGCGGCAAGATCGAGTACCGCATCCGCGCCTACCCGAGCCACGAGCTGCTCACGCATCCGTTCGAAATGGGGATGATGCTGTGGTTGTAGCGGTCGAATCCATGGCCTGGCAGGCGGTCGCCGCCCACGCGCGGGCGCCCCAGCCGCACCTGCGCGAGCGCTTCGCGGCCGACCCGCAGCGCTTCCAGCACCTGTCCGCCACCTGGGACGGATGGCTGCTCGACTATTCGAAGCAGCGCGTGGCGCGCGAAACCATGCCGCTGCTGTTTGCGCTCTGGCAGGCGGCGGACGTCTCCGGCTGGATCGCCCGCATGCGCGAAGGCGACAAGATCAACCACACCGAGGGCCGTGCCGCCCTTCACATCGCCCTGCGGCACGACAAGGGCGCGCTGATGCACGCCGGCCGCGACGTCATGCCCGGCGTGAGGGCGGTGCTCGACAAGATGGAACGCTTCGTCGATTCCATCCACGGCTGCCATTGGCGCGGCGCCACGGGCGAGCCGATCACCGACATCGTCAACATCGGCATCGGCGGCTCCGACCTCGGGCCCCGCATGGCGACGCAGGCGCTCGCCGCCTTCCGCCATCCCGGCCTGCGCGTGCATTACGTCGCCAACCTGGACGGCGCCGATCTCGCCACGGTGCTGGCCGACCTTTCGCCGCGCACCACGCTGTTCGTCGTCGCGAGCAAGACCTTCACCACGCAGGAGACCATGCAGAACGCGCAGTCGGCGCGCGCCTGGCTCACCGCGGAGCTCGGCAACGCCGCGGTGCCGCTGCATTTCGTCGCCGTGTCGACCAACCTCACCGAGGTGGCCCGCTTCGGCATCGACGAAGCCAACGTCTTCGAATTCTGGGACTGGGTCGGCGGGCGCTACTCGCTGTGGTCGGCGATCGGGCTGCCGCTGGCGCTGGCGATCGGCATGAAGAATTTCCGCGCGCTGCTGGCCGGCGCCCATGCGATGGACGAGCACTTCTTCACCGCGCCCGTCGCCGAGAACCTGCCCGGCCTGCTGGCGCTGATCGAAATCTGGAACACCGACTTCCTCGGCGCCGAGACGCGCGCCCTGCTGCCCTACAGCCAGTCGCTGGCGCTGCTGCCGCGCTACCTGCAGCAGCTCGAGATGGAATCGAACGGCAAGCCGGTCGACCGGCGCGGCCGGCCGGTCGGCTGCGCCGTCACTCCCGTGCTATGGGGCGAAGCCGGCACCAACGGCCAGCACGCCTTCTACCAGGCGATCCACCAGGGCGGACGCCTGATCCCCTGCGAGTTCGTCGCCGCGCGCGAGGCGGATTTCCCGCTGCCCGGCCATCACGACAAGCTGCTCGCCAACTGCTTTGCGCAGAGCGAGGCGCTGATGCGCGGCAAGACGCTCGATGAAGTGCGCGAGGAAATGCTGGCCGCCCACATTCCCGAGTCGGTAATCGCCTGCCTCGCGCCGTACAAGGCTTTCGCCGGCGACCAGCCGTCGACGACGCTGCTGCTGCCGCGCATCGATCCGCACAACCTCGGCGCGCTGATCGCGCTCTACGAGCACAAGGTGTTCGTGGAGAGCTGCATCTGGAACATCAACCCGTTCGACCAATGGGGCGTCGAGTACGGCAAGCAGTTGGCAAGCCGGCTGGTGCCCATCCTGGCAGGCAAGGCGCCCGCCGAAGGCCTGGACAGTTCGACCGCGGGGTTGATTGCTTACTGCCGCAAATGAAAGTCCTGTTCGCAACACCCGAGATCGCCCCCTGGGTGAAGACCGGCGGGCTCGGCGATGTCGCCGGCGCGCTGCCCAACGCGCTGCGCGCACAGGGCCTCGACGTGCGCGTGCTGGTCCCCGCCTACCCGGCGCTCAAGGCTGCCTTCCCGCACGCCAAGGAGGTTGCGCGGCCTCATTGGCTGGGGGGGCTGCTGCCTTCGCCGGTGCTGCTGCAAGCGCATGCGGTCGACGGGCTCACGCTGCTGCTGCTCGACCACCCCGATTATTTCGACCGTCCCGGCAATCCCTATCTTGACCCCACCGGCCGCGACTGGCTGGACAACCATTTGCGCTTCGGCCTGCTCTCGCGCGTCGCCGCGTGGCTCGGCTCGGACGCCAGCACGCTCGGCTGGCGCCCGGCCGTCGTCCATTGCAACGACTGGCAGACGAGCCTGGCGCCGGCCTATCTGCACTACCTGCCCGGCGCGCAGGCCAAGTCGGTCGTCACCGTGCACAACCTCGCCTTCCAGGGGCTGTTCGACCGCGCCACGCTCTACGAGCTGGGCCTGCCCGACCACGCCTGGCACCCGGGCGGCGTCGAGTACTACGGCCGGCTGTCGGCGCTCAAGGCCGGCCTGCAGTTCGCCGACGCCATCACGACCGTCAGTCCGACCTACGCGCGCGAGATCCAGACCGACGAGGAGGGCATGGGCATGGCCGGGCTGCTGCGCCATCGCGCCGCGGCGCTGACCGGCATCCTGAACGGGCTGGACACCTCGCAATGGGACCCGGCGCACGACCCCGCGCTCGGCAAGCCCTTCGCGCAGTACGACGCCGAGCGGCTCGCAGCCAAGGCGCGCAACAAGACCGCGCTGCAGCGCCTCACCGGGCTCGCCGACGATGCCGAGGTTCCGCTGTTCGGTGTCGTTAGCCGGCTCACGCACCAGAAGGGCCTGGATCTGCTCGCCGAGGTCGCCGCGGAAGTGCTCGATCTGCCGGCGCAGCTCGTCGTGTTGGGCTCCGGCGAACGCAGCCTCGAGGAGGCCTTCCGCGATCTCGCTCACGCGCATCCCGGCCGCTGCGCCGCCACCATCGGCTTCGACGAGGGGCTCGCCCACCGCATCGAAGCGGGTGCCGACGTCTTCCTGATGCCTTCGCGTTTCGAGCCCTGCGGCCTCAACCAGATGTACAGCCTGCGCTACGGCACGCCGCCCCTGGTGCGTGCCACCGGCGGCTTGGCCGACACCGTGATCGACGCGGACGACCCCGAGCGCGGCAACGGCTTCGTCTTCAACGAACCGACCGCGGTTGAACTGCTCGCCACCATCCGCCGTGCCGCCGACACCTGGCGCGACAAGCAGCGCTGGCAGCGGTTGCAGCGTGCCGGCATGGCGGGCGATTTCTCCTGGGACGGCCCGGCGCAGCGCTACGTCGAGTTGTATTCGCAGCTCTAGCCGGCACGGCCGGCATCCCGGCCGCCGGCGGCCAGCCGGCTATAATCGCGCCCCATGCCCGCCCTCACCCTCATCGCGGCCGTCGCCCGCAACGGCGTCATCGGCCAGGACAACCGCCTGCCTTGGCAACTGCCCGAGGACATGGCGCATTTCAAGGCGCTCACCACGGGCCACGCGGTGATCATGGGGCGCAAGACCTGGGACTCGCTTCCGCCGAAATTCCGGCCGCTGCCGCAGCGGACCAACATCGTCGTGACGCGCGACCCGACGTTCCGCGCGCCGGGCGCCACGGTGGTCCACGCGCTGCCGGCCGCCATCGCGGCTGCTGGGCAGGACGCCGCCTTCGTGATCGGCGGCGCCGAAATCTACGGTCTGGCGCTGCCGCTGGCGGACCGTATCGAATTCACCGAGGTGGAGCTGGACTGCGAAGGCGACGCCTTCTTCCCGGCCTTCGACCGCGGCCAGTGGCGCGAGGTCGCGCGCGAGCGCGGCCAGTCAGCCAACGGGCTCGGCTACGCCTTCGTCACCTATCAACGCATCAGGGAGAACTGACATGTCCGGACACGGCTTCCACGTCCACGGCCCCCACGACCATGCCGTCGAGCACGCAAGCCATGGCGGCGATTCCTTCGCCGCGCGCATCGCCGTGCTGACCGCCATCCTGTCCACGCTCGGCGCGCTGTTCAGCTACGAGGGCGGCCATACGCAGAACGCCGCGCTGCTCTACAAGAACGAAGCCGCGATCCAGAAGACCGCCGCCTCCGACCAGTGGAACTATTACCAGGCAAAGAGCAACAAGCAGAACCTCGCCGAACTGTCCGTCGCGCTGACCAAGGGCGACGAGCGCGACAAGTTCATCAAGTCCGTCGACCGCTACAAGGGCGAGAAGGAAGAGATCAAGGCGAAGGCCGAGGAGCTCGAGCACGCCGCCAAGGAAGCCAACCACGAAGCCGATGCCGAGATGCAGCTGCACGGCCGCTGGGCGCTCGCCGCCACGCTGCTGCAGATCTCCATCGCGCTCTCGGCCATCGCGCTGCTGACGCGCAAGAAGTGGCTGCTCGTCGGCGTCTACGGCGCCTCCGCCGTCGGCTGCGTCATCGCCGGAATGGCGATGCTGCACCTGTGATTCCCGCTGCCTTCCGGCCCGCGCCGGAAGGCCGTCCTGCCGCTCAGCCGCGCGAGACGCAGTCCACGTAGTAGCCCGACTTGCCGTTGCCGGCGTCCTTCACCAGGCCGTGGATGTCGGTCTCGAAGCCCGGGAAGCGCTCGTTGAAGGCGCGCGCGAACTTGAGGTAGCGCACGATGGTCTTGTTGAACCGCTCACCGGGAATCAGCAGCGGAATGCCCGGCGGATAGGGCGTCAGCAGCACCGCCGTGACGCGGCCCTCGAGCTCGTCGATCGTCACGCGCTCGATCTCGCGGTGCGCCATCATGGCGAAGGCCTCGGCCGGCGGCATGGCCGGCTCCATGTCCGACAGGTACATCTCGGTGGTCAGGCGCGCGACGTCGTTTTCCTTGTACACGCCGTGGATCTCGCTGCAGAGATCCTTGAGCCCCACGCGCTCGTAGCGCGGATGCTTGGCGACGAACTCGGGCAGCACCTTCCAGAGCGGCTGGTTCTTGTCGTAGTCGTCCTTGAACTGCTGCAAGGCGGTGACCAGCGTGTTCCAGCGGCCCTTGGTGATGCCGATGGTGAACATGATGAAGAAGCTGTAGAGGCCGCACTTCTCGACGATGACGCCATGCTCGGCGAGGTACTTGGTGACGATGGCCGCCGGAATGCCGAGCTCGTCCGAGAACTCGCCGTCCACGTCGAGGCCTGGGGTGATGATGGTGGCCTTGATCGGGTCGAGCAGGTTGAAGCCCTTGGCCAGCTTGCCGAAGCCGTGCCACTTCTCGCCGGGCTTGAGCATCCAGGCGTCGCGCTCCTCGATGCCCTCCTCGGAGAGGTCCTTCGGTCCCCACACCTGGAACCACCAGTCGGCGCCCCACTCCTTGTCGACCTTGCGCATGGCGCGGCGGAATTCGAGCGCCTCGCTGATCGACTCCTCGACCAGCGCCGTGCCGCCGGGCTCCTCCATCATCGCCGCGGCGACGTCGCACGAGGCGATGATCGCGTACTGCGGCGAGGTCGAGGTATGCATCAGGTAGGCCTCGTTGAAGACGTCGCGGTCGAGCTTGTTGTTCTCGGCGTCCTGCACGAGGATCTGCGAAGCCTGGGAGAGGCCGGCCAGCAGCTTGTGCGTCGACTGCGTCGAGAACACCATCGACTCCTTGCAGCGCGGACGGTCGGCGCCGATGGCGTGGTAGTCGCCGTAGAAGTCGTGGAAGGCGGCGTGGGGCAGCCAGGCCTCGTCGAAATGCAGGGTGTCGATCTTGCCGTCGAGTTCGTCCTTGATGTCCTCGACGTTGTAGAGGATGCCGTCGTAGGTCGACTGCGTGATGGTCAGCACGCGCGGCTTGCCCTTGGCCTGGCTCGCAAAGGGATGCGCCGCGATCTTCTTCTGGATGTTCTTCCAGCGGAACTCTTCCTTCGGGATCGGCCCGATGATGCCGTAGTTGTTGCGCGTCGGCATCAGGAAGACGGGGATGGCGCCCGTCATCATGATCGCGTGCAGGATGGACTTGTGGCAGTTGCGATCGACGATCACGACATCGCCCGGCGCCACGGTCGAATGCCAGACGATCTTGTTCGACGTCGACGTGCCGTTGGTGACGAAGTAGAGATGATCGGAGTTGAAGATGCGCGCCGCGTTGCGCTCGGAAGCCGCCACCGGACCGGTGTGGTCGAGCAGCTGGCCGAGTTCCTCGACGGCATTGCAGACGTCGGCGCGCAGCATGTTCTCGCCGAAGAACTGGTGGAACATCTGGCCCACCGGCGACTTCAGGAAGGCGACGCCGCCCGAGTGACCCGGGCAGTGCCAAGAGTAGGAGCCGTCGGCGGCGTAGTGCGTGAGCGCGCGGAAGAACGGCGGCGGCAGCGAGTCGAGGTAGGACTTCGCCTCGCGCACGACGTGGCGGGCGATGAACTCCGGCGTGTCCTCGTACATGTGGATGAAGCCATGCAGCTCGCGCAGGATGTCGTTCGGGATGTGGCGCGAAGTGCGCGTCTCGCCGTGCAGGAAGATCGGGATGTCGGGATTCTTGTGGCGGATCTCCTCGACGAAGGCGCGCAGGTTGATCACCGCAGGGTCGAGCTCCGGCCCCGGCGTGAATTCCTCGTCGTCGATCGACAGAATGAAGGCCGAGGCGCGGCTCTGCTGTTGCGCGAACGAGGTGAGGTCGCCGTAGCTGGTGACACCGAGCACCTCCATGCCTTCCTTCTCGATCGCCTCCGCCAGCGCGCGAATGCCGAGGCCGGAGGCGTTTTCCGAGCGGAAGTCCTCGTCGATGATGATGACCGGAAAGTGGAAGCGCATGTTCATGCCTCCGCCTGACCGCATGAAGGCAGCATGCTCCCCACGAGGGGCAGCGAACGAATTTGGGCGTTGGGGGCCATTTGAACCTCCTGAAATGCGACGACCCGCGTTAAGCGGGTCGCTGGGTGATGGGGTGGCGGTGCGCGCTATGCGTCTAGATCTTGGGCAAGGTCACGCCGACCTGCCCCTGGTACTTGCCGCCGCGATCCTTGTACGAGGTCTCGCAGACCTCGTCGGACTCGAAGAACAGGACCTGGGCGCAGCCCTCGCCGGCATAGATCTTCGCCGGCAGCGGCGTGGTGTTGGAGAACTCCAGCGTCACATAGCCTTCCCACTCGGGCTCGAAGGGGGTGACGTTCACGATGATGCCGCAGCGGGCATAGGTGCTCTTGCCGAGACAGACGGTCAGCACATTGCGCGGAATGCGGAAGTATTCGACGGTGCGCGCCAGCGCGAACGAGTTCGGCGGGATGATGCAGTGGTCGCCGTCCATTTCGACGAAGGAGCTCGGGTCGAAGTTCTTCGGATCGACGATGGTGGAGTTGATGTTGGTGAACACCCGGAATTCGCGCGAGCAGCGGATATCGTAGCCGTAGCTCGAGGTGCCGTAAGAGACGATCTTGGAACCGTTGGCCTCGCGGACGAGCGAAGGCTCGAACGGCTCGATCATGCCGTGCTGTTCCGCCATGCGGCGAATCCACTTGTCCGATTTGATGGCCATCTCGTCTTCTTTCTGCCAAAACGACGCGCAGCGGCGTTTCAGTGAAGGCTAATGCCTGCGAAGCAGGCGTTATGCCGGAACTAAAAGCAACGCCCCCGGGTGCGGGGGCGTGCGAATTAGACCATAAACCGCGGGGTGTGTGCGGGGTTCGGGCAACGCTGGCTGGGTCTCTTGGAACCGGATACGAGACCTCGGGTGCGCTCGGGCCGACGGGGTGCCCTGCTGCGCTCCGTGTCCCCCGGCGGACAAAGGCGAGAATCGTCCGCCGCCTCCTTTCCCTCCGCGCAGCAGGGCACCCCATCGGCCCGGCGAGCAACCGTACGAGAGACGAAGCCCCACACCCAAGCGTG
>JBLNBJ010000145.1:0-3571 GCA_050259835.1 Ignavibacteria bacterium
CCAGATCAACCCCATCGTGCGGGCCTTCAGCTACTTCTCGCACTTGGCCAACATCGCCGAGGACCAGCACCACATCCGCCGCTCGCGCGCCCATGCCATCGCCGGCTCGAAGCGGCGCGAAGGCAGCTTCGCGCACGCGCTCGAGCGCGCGCTGGCGCTGGGCGTCGATGCGCAGCGTCTCTCGCACTTCTTCGCCGCCAGCACCGTCAGCCCGGTGCTCACGGCCCACCCGACCGAAGTCCAGCGCAAGAGCATCCTCGACGGCGAGCGCAAGATCGCGGCGCTGCTCGACGAGCGCGACCGCACCCGCCTCACGCCCGAAGAGCGCGACGAGCACGCCGAGGCCATGCGCCGCGCCGTGCTCACGCTGTGGCAGACGCGCATGCTGCGCCGCGAACGGCTGGCGGTAATCGACGAGGTCAACAACGGCCTTTCCTATTACGACACCACCTTCCTGCGCGAGCTGCCGCGGCTCTACAACGCCATCGAAGACCACCTCGCGGCCACCGTGCCCGGCTGGCAGGGCGGCGAGCTGCCGGCCTTCCTGCGGCCCGGCTCGTGGATCGGCGGCGACCGCGACGGCAACCCCTTCGTCACCGCCGACATCCTGGCGACCGCCCTGCGCGCGCAGAGCCGCAAGGCGCTCGCGCATTACCTCGAGCAGCTGCACAAGCTCGGCGGCGGATTGTCGTCGACCTCGCTGCTGGTCCGCGTGAGCCCCGAGATGCAGGCGCTCGCGGAGGCCTCGCCCGACCGCAATCCGCATCGCGACGACGAACCCTACCGGCGCGCCATCGCCGGCCTCTATGCGCGGCTCGCAGCCACGGCGCGCGCGCTCGACGACCTCGAGGCGCCGCTGCACGCCGTGGCCGACGCGCCGCCCTACGCCAGCGCGGCCGAATTCGCGGCCGACCTCGACGTGCTGCACCGCTCGCTGGTCGGCAGCCGCGCCGCCCTGCTCGCGCGCGGCCGGCTGCGCCGGCTGCGCCGCGCCGTCTCGATCTTCGGCTTCCACCTGGCGCCGCTCGACCTGCGCCAGAATTCCGATGTCCATGCCCGCACGGTGCATGAACTCTTCGAAGCTGCCCGGCCCGGCACCGACTATGCCGGCCGCAACGAGGACGGGCGCATCGCGCTGCTGCTCGCCGAGCTGGCGACGCCGCGCCTCTTGTCCTCGCCCTTCGTCGCCTATTCCGAGGAAACGGCGGGCGAACTCGCCGTCTTCCGCACCGCCTACGAAATGCGCAAGCGCTACGGCGCCGCCGCCATCGAGAACGTCATCATCTCGAAGAGCGACGGCGTCTCCGACATCCTCGAAGTCGCGCTGCTGGCCAAGGAGGCCGGCCTGCTGCTGCCGCGCGAGGGGCAACTCGGCGTCAATATCATCCCGCTGTTCGAGACGATTAACGACCTGGCGCGCTGTGGCGCCACCATGGACAAGCTGCTCGGCCTGCCCGCCTATCGGCGCCTGCTCGAGTCGCGCGGCCGCATGCAGGAAGTGATGCTCGGCTACTCCGACAGCAACAAGGACGGCGGCTTCCTCGCTTCCGGCTGGGCGCTCTACCGCGCGGAGACCGAACTCGCGGAAGTCTTCGCCCGGCACGGCATCGCGCTGCGCCTGTTCCACGGCCGCGGCGGCTCCGTCGGCCGCGGCGGCGGCCCCAGCTACCAGGCCATCCTGGCGCAGCCGGCCGGCGCCGTGCAGGGCAGCATCCGCATCACGGAGCAGGGCGAAGTGATCGCGTCGAAGTACGCCAACCCCGAGCTCGGTCGCCGAAACCTCGAAATCTTCGCCGCCGCCACGCTGGAGGCCACGCTGCTGCCGCACGAACACGACGCGCCGAAGCCGCAGTACCTGGCCGCGATGGAGGAACTCTCGTCGAACGCGCTTATCGCCTATCGCGACCTCGTCTACGACACGCCGGGCTTCGAACGCTATTTCTGGGAATCGACGGTGATCGCCGAGATCGCCGCCCTCAACATCGGCAGCCGCCCGGCCTCGCGCAAGAAGAGCACCGCCATCGAAGACCTGCGCGCCATCCCCTGGGTGTTCTCATGGGCGCAGTGCCGGCTGATGCTGCCGGGCTGGTACGGCTTCGGCGCCGCAGTGGCCGCCTGGCGCGCGGCGCACGGCGAGGCAGGCATGCATCTCCTGGCCGAGATGAACCGCGAATGGGGCTTCTTCCGCACCCTGCTCTCGAACATGGACATGGTGTTGGCGAAGACCGACATCGCGATTGCCGAACGCTATTCGCTGCTGGTGAAGGACGACGCCTTGCGCGACGCCATCTTCCCGCGTTTGAGGGCCGAGCGCACCGCCGCCATCGAAGCGCTGCTCGAGATCACCGGCCAGCGCGAACTGCTGGAAGGCAATCCGCTGCTCAAGCGCTCGATCCGCAACCGCTTCCCCTACCTCGACCCGCTCAACCACGTGCAGGTGGAACTCCTGCGCCGCTACCGCGCCGGCGACGCCGACGAGCGCGACAAGCGGGGGATACACCTGACGATCAACGGGATTGCAGCGGGGTTGAGGAACAGCGGCTGAGCGAACGACGAAAGCGAGTCAGCAGAACGTGGGCTTCACTTGGCCTTCGTCTTCAGCACAAAGTCTGTCATCTTGCTGCAAAGCTCGAGCGCCCCGTTGAGCCGGACCAGATAGTCCTGACGCGCCGCATCGTCCTTCAGCGCCTCCGGCCATTGCTTCTTGAACTCGGTGAAGCTTTCGAGCATGGGCAGCATCTCGTTCGTTCGCCGTAGGTCGCGCGCCTCGGCCTCGGACAGCTCGCCGGTGGCGGCCTTCTTGTCGTAGTCGACCTTCATCTGACGCATCGCGGCCAGGATTCTCGGGTTGTACTGGCTGCACAGCAACGAGTAACCGTAATTCCCCCTCTCGATGTTGGAGACGAGTTCGGAGGCCGGTTCAGCGCAGGCCACTTGGCTCGCCAGGATCAGGGACAGGCAAAGCGCCCCGCACACCCGTGATGTCCTGGCGAGGGCGAATCGGCGCGGATGCTTCATACGCGGT
Source organism: Ignavibacteria bacterium (assembly GCA_050259835.1). Lineage (GTDB taxonomy): Bacteria > Pseudomonadota > Gammaproteobacteria > Burkholderiales > Rhodocyclaceae > Nitricoxidireducens. The sequence continues at coordinate 3,026 of JBLNBJ010000145.1, forward strand.
CTCCCGAGACTTCCATGAGCTGGCGGTCATGCAGACGCGAAAGGCCAGCCAACGCGCTGACTGCCCCGATGAGGGCGAAAAACATGTCTGACTGCGTATCCCAAGGGTCGCCCTGGGTTCCCAGGAACTCGTCGGCCCCCTGCCCCAGCCAGACAGCCGCGCCCCACTCGATCAGTTCGTAGGTGGCGCTGATGGCGAGCGCAACACAGACGACGACGAACCCGAGCATCTTCCCCGGCTTGACGTAACGCCCGCGAATGAAGATTTCGCGCGCAATCATCGCCGGCACGAAGCCCTGAAAGAAGTGGCCGATCTTGTCATAGGGATTCCGGCTCAAGTGCAGGAGGTCCTGTATCTGAAAGCCCAACGTTGGACGTAACCGGCCTTTGCAAGCGGTGCGAAGCGCCGCTTGCAAAGGTCCGTGTTGACGGACTTGTTAGGCATCGCGGATTCACAGAGTAAGTGCAACAAAGCCTCCCGGAAGGTGGGGAGTTGAGATACTGGCGGCATCCCATTCCGACCAAGAAAGAGGATGCCATGATAAAT
>JBLNBJ010000146.1:0-20160 GCA_050259835.1 Ignavibacteria bacterium
ATAGTTCCCCGCGATCCTAATTTCGAGTCCCTGCTTGTGAATACTGTCGTTCTTTGGCGTCGCCGCCTTGGGATCGGCCGGTTTGCCGTCCGGTGCGGCTTGCGAAACCAGCGGCGCCGGCGCGAGCGTCTGCAGGCTGACGAGTTCGAGGCCGCGATGGCGCGCCAGCAGCGAGCGCAGCAGTTCCTGGACCCGCTCCGGCGGAATCAAAACGCGCTCGTAGTCGCGCAGTTCGCGGTCAACCACGGCGATCTGGCTCTTCACTTCGGCGAGCGCCGCCTTGTTCGGCGCGTCGAGGTCCTTGAGGCGCGCGGCCAGCGCCTTCAAGTCTTCCTGGCCCGATTGGATGTCGGCTCGGTTCTTCGTGACCTGCTTCTCGAGGCTTGACAGACGCGTGCTCGCCGGGTTGACCCAGACATCGTGGCCGACCATGCCGACGCCCGCCAGCAGGGCGATGGCAACGACGCGCTTCTCGCGCTGCTGCAGGGCGGCGAACTTCGCCTCGAGCGTCTTCCAATGGGCCTTCATCGCCGTACCCCCGGCGTGGCGGGGAGAAGTTCGTCCGGCCGCTCCGCCTTCGATGGCTGGCGCGGGAGGATCGGCGACAGCGCGAACTCGTAGAAGCGGGCGACTGCCGGGACCGGTGGCGCAGTCCCGGCCGCGCCCGTGGGCGCGGGGCGGCTGGCCGGGGCGGGGGCCGGCGATGCTGCGGCCGGCGCCTGGTCCTGGGCGTCCGCGCCGCCCGTCGAAATCTTCAGCGCGGAGAACTCGCGGCCTTTGAAGGCCGGTTCGGCATCCAGGCGCCGGATGTAGTCGGCCAGCAGCGCCGGATCCATCATGCGTCCGCGGATTTCCATCGTGCCGCCGCTGTCGCCGATGGACACTCCGGTCAACCAAAGGCCGGCCGGCGTCTGCCTGGCGAAGCCGCGCAGGTATTCGGCAAAACCGCCCGACTCGGTACCGACCCCCTTCTTCAGTTCCCCGAGTTGCCGCGAGTGCAGGTCAAGCAGCCCGCGGGCCGCTGCCAAGTCGGCCTCGATCTGCGGGTCCGGCTTCATCGCGGCGAGTTGGGCCTGAAGCATGTCCTTCTGCGTCTGGATGGTCTGGACCTGAGGCGCAAGCATCTGGCTTTCGCCCTCGACCGCGCCGAGGCGCGAGCGAACGACGCCGCCCCAAACGCCGAGCAAGACGACGAGCACGCCGGATGCAATCGCAAGGTTGGCGGCGGAAAGCAGTTCCCGCCGGCGCAGCAGCGAAGGATCGTAAAGATTGATCTGCTGGCTCATGCGGCCGGCTCCTCGCGCAGCGCGGCACCGATTGCCAGCAGCGCCGCGCCTTGGCGCTCGGGCGCCGCGGCGAGATCCGGCACCCGGCCGAGATCGATCACGGTGGCCAGGTCGAGCAGTTCGACAGGTTGGTACAGGTTCGCCTTCAGATACTCGACAAAGGGTTGGGCGCCAGGCATCGGCGAGACCAGCAGCTTCGAGAGCGTGATGAAGCTGAAGTTGCGGTCGAAGTTGTCGAGCGAGCGCTGCACGTCGAGCAGCACGCGCTCGAACACGCCGCCCGGTGCTTCGCAGCCGCGCCCGGTGAGATCGGCGGCCGCGATGTCGATGCGACGGCTGGCGAAGAGTTCGTGCTTGTGCGTGAACACCAGGCGACCGCCGTCGGCGTCGAAGCTCAGCAGTGCCAATCCGCGTCCTTCCTCCTCGAACAGCGCGGCGACATTGCGCTGCGCCAGCTCCGGCACGTCGATGGCGGCGAGGCCGACCTTGGCATCCTGAAACAGTTCGACGCGGGGCCGCAACACGGCGTGGCTCGCGGCTACGGCAAATACCTGGGGACCGCGGCCCGCACCGCCGCCGCCCGGGATGTCGACGACCTCGACGCCGGCCTGATCGACCGGAAAGTCAACCATGTCCTTCAGTCGCCAGCGCACGGCCTCGCGCCGTTCCTCGGGCGGCACCTGGGGCGCCTCGACCTGCATCATCTGATATTCGCCGTGCCGCAGCACGGTCGTGCAGCGGCCGTTCAGGCGCGGCCGAAGCTTCTTCAGCACCGCCAGGGGCTCGCCTTCGTACGGCACGGAATCCCAGGCCGCAAGCTCGGGCTTGTCCCCGGCACGGCGCCGTATTTCGGCGATTTGAACGGATCCTGAGGGGAAGACGACGGAAATCCAGCTATCGCTGAGGGCTTGGGGGCTCCGACGTAGCCACATTGTGCGAATGAGGTTTCCGGCGTTTCAAAAGGTTGAAAATTCTATCATTGCGTGAGGGATCGCCTAGCCCGATTATGGGATTTTTCCTAGGGCCGCATAACCCGGACAGCGCGCCGATTCAGCGTCAATTCGTGGCAATCACGACCCGGGAACGCTCGACGTAGCCGGGCGAGGCGGCGGAAGCGTCGGCCGGACACGCCGCGGCCGGACATGCGACCGCCCGGATCTGGTAGACCTGCGTCGCCTGGTACGCCGTTCCCGCCGTATTGAGCGCCGACTCGTTGTACTGCCAGCACTGGGCCGTCACCGTCACGTGGAAGCCGGTGTCCGCCGAGAGATCGAGCGTGACGGTGGTCGCCCCGTTGGTGCCGGTGGCGCCGCCGGCGGGGCAAAGGTCGCTGGCGGCGCCGACCGCCCAGTCGCCGCCGCCCAGTGCGCGGTAGAGGCCCATCTCGACGCCGCCGTTCGCGGCCTGCAGGGCGCGTGCCGACCTGAGGTCCTGGGCGAATGTCGTCTGCTGCACGGTGCCGACCGTCACGATGCCGGCCGCCAGCGCCGCCAGCATGACGAGCACGACGAGCGCGGCAATGGCGCCGAGGCCGCGTTGGCGCCTCATGGCGAATTGTCCACGTGCACGCCGTGCGCCAGCACGACGCTGTCTCCCGACGTGGCGTCGGTCAGCTGCAGCCGCATCCACAGCAGGCCGTACTGCTGCGTCGAGCCGATGTTGGGATCGTAGGAGAAGGTGCAACCGGTCACGCCGGTCGCCACCACCGCGCCCGTCGTCAGGCCGCAGGCCGTGGCCAAGGTCGCTCCGAACGTCGTCACCGTGCGATACAGGGTGCCGCCGACGCAACTGTAGACGACGACCTGCTCGGTGTCCGCAACGGCGACGAAGCGGCCGCCGTCGTAGCCGGTCGGAAACTGCTTCGCGGAGGAAAGCGTGATGCGCGACAACCCGGCCGCCGCGACCGGCGTCGACACGCTGCCCACTTGCGCGCGGTTGCCGCCACTGTAGACGTCGGTGCCGTTCTGGTTGTCGACCACGATCCAGTCGCCGGCGATGGGCGCCCGGGTAGCGGCGCTCATGGAAGTCGGACTCAGCACGTCGAAGTCGCTCGTGGCGCTTCCCGTATCGAGCGCATGCCCGCCGGAAGCCGTGTCCGAGCCCTTGCGATAACGGCCGCCGGTGACCGTCGGCACCAGTTCGAAGCAGCTGCCGCCGCTCGGGATGATGGAGTTGGGCACGGCGCGCCGGACATCCTGCCCGATGCGCCGCAGCGCCGTGTCGGCCATGTCGGTCAGTTCGGCGCGCCGCCGGGCCGCGAAATAGGCGTCGATAGCCGGCTTGAGGAACACCGTCAGCGCGGCCGCCATGACGGCCGTGATGGCGATCACGACCGTCAGTTCAAGCAGGGTGAAGCCGCGCGGCCTTCTCATTGGTAGCTCGATCGCCAGCCGACCAGCGTCAGCGATTGGCCGCTATGCGCAACGGTGACCGTGATGCGCGCGAGGTTGGCGGCGGGTACCGAGGCGCCGAGGTCCGCGTGCGTGACGACCGCCACGGACACGCTGTAACCCGTAAGCCCGCCGACGGCGTTGCCGTCCATGTCGCAGACGCTGGTCGTCGCGTAGGCGTTGTAGTCGAACACGTCGTCGAAGGCCGCGCGCGACGCGGCCGCGCCGCAGGGGGTGAGGGCGTTCGCAGGCGCGGCGCCGGTCACGGCGAACTGCCGGGTGCGGATCTCCTCCATCAGTTCCTCCGCGACCGCGAGCATCTGCTTGGCGACCAGCGGGTCGGCGCTCGACTTCACCACCGTGCTGAACGCGGACAGCACGCCCGCCAGCCCGACGCCGATGACGACGACGGCAACGATCAGCTCGATCAGCGTGAAGCCCGACGCGCGCCTACTGCACATAGCCGGTGGCGCCCACGACGGTGATGTCCGGCTGGCCCGCGATGGTCAAAGTGCGATCCGCGCCGGTGCCGTCGATGGCGAAGCTGAAGTTGAGCAAGGCCGGGGTCGCGGCGCCGAACACGACGTTGGTGGTGTCCGCGCTGACGACGCTGGCCGCGCCGTTGGGCAGCGGCAGCGCGGTTGCCGTGCTGCAGTCGCTGGAGTTCGACGTCGTGACGATCGACAAGCTGACGGTGCTCGCGGTAAAAGAAACGCAGACGGTCCTGCGGTGGCTGGTCGCCGTCTTCTGCGCAAAGCGCAGCGCGCTGACTACGCCGTCGCGGAAAGAACGTCCGCGGTAGCTCGTCAGGTCGAACAGCTTGGGAAGAGCCACGGCGGAGATGATGCCGGCAACCGCCAGAACCACCACCAGTTCCACCATCGTGAATCCCGTCGAGCGTCGCGCCATGTCAGTACAGTTCTCGCGAGTGAACCGTCTTGTTCTGATAGATGCCGAAGGTGGCGCGCGCCGAGGGGTCGGCAATGCCGTTCGTCGAATTAGTGCAGGTTCCGTTCTGCGAGCGCAGCCAGGGCAAGGCCAGACCCGTCGTGGTGGGATGCGTGCCGCTGACGCAGGACTGGTCGGTCGTGCCGGACCCGAGGTTGACCGCGACGTCCACGCTGCCGGTGGCGGCACCCGTCGGCGCCGCGAAGCGCAGCTTGTACATGCCCGTCGTCGGCCCGGCGACGAAGGACAGCGCGCCGACGTTGCTCGACGATAGTGTGCCCGTGTAGTTGGACAGCGCGACCGCGCTCGTCGCCAGCGCCGGCCCGGTCGTGGTATCGGTGCTGCTCAGCACCCAGGTGTTGCCGTTCCAGTACTGCGCCTGCGCGGTCAGGTCCAGCGTGGTCTTCGCCGAGCCCGAATTGCTGGAAAGCCGCAGCCGGCCATTAACCACCGCGATGCCCTGCTCCACCGAAGCGGTCGCCGGGTTGCTGGCCGCCAGCGAGGTCACGCCGTCGGCGTCGGTGGCGCGCAGGTAGACGTTGGTCGGCGAGGTCAGCGCGAAAGGCGAAGCGGCCGTGAAGATGTAGGTATGCGTCGGCGTAGTGGCCGTAGTCGAGGAGGTCGCCCCCGCGGCGAAATAGCTTGCCGGCAGGACGTTGCCCAGACTGGTGCCCCCTGAATCCGACGAGGTGAGCGGTCCGGGCGAAGCGGTGCGATTGGTCGCGGTGCTGCCCTTGGCGTCCCAGGCCGTCAGCGTCACCGCGCGGGCGAAGTTGCCCATGTAGTTCTGCGTGGCGGTGCCGCCCGCCGCATAGGCGGTAACGGCCGAGGTGAACGACTGGCCCGAGTACATCATGCCGCCGGCCGGGCACGAGGTCAGCACGGGCGAGCATGCCATCGGCGCCGACTTGATCGCCGTGCCCAGATGGTCGGGCACGAAGCGCCCGAAGCTCGTCGCCGCCGTGCCGACGTCGCAGCCGTACTTGTTGTCCGTGGTCAAGGTCGTGGACGCGCTGTTGGCGACGCAGTCGCCCGCGCTGCGATCGACCGCCGTGAAGGACTGCTCCGAATCGACGTAGGCGCCTTCGGCGAGGTAGAGATAGCCGACTTCGGAATAGGCGGCGCTGTTGCTGCCGATGGCGATCGTCGTCGGCGTCAGGCTGCCGAGCGCACCTTTGCACGGCGAGCCGGTGCAATAGGTGGGCGTCGTGGCGGCCGCATCGGCGTTCGGGTCCTGGTAGCTGAGCCGGCTGGTGACCAGCGACAGCGAGCCGCCCGAGTTCGCGCTGCCGTCCGCGTAGCCCTGCGTGGCGCTAGCCGCGGTGAACGTGAAGCTGCTGCCTGCCTTCAACGTCGGCGTCGCGGTCGGCGATGGCGGCGTCGCCATGGTCGACGTCGGCGTAAGCGTCGGGGACAGCGGTCTCACGGCAAACAAGTCCGACGAGCAGGCATAGGTGGAGGTCGCGCCGAGCTTCATCCTTACCCGCGCGCTCTTGGCCAGCTTGTACGGCGAGCTGGTGCCGCAGCAGGTGATCTGCACGTTCTTGCGGCCGAGATCGGCGGCCGCGAAGTTGGCCGTTTGCGCTGAAGTGAGCGCAGCGCCGTTCGGGCAGGCGGTGCTGCTGGTGTCGACGACGTCGTAAGTCACCGTGCCGATGTAGTTGGGGTCCACCGTGGTGCTTCCGGCGCTGAGCAGCGCAACGAGGTCGACGTTGAACGCGGTGCCGGCGAGCTTAGTGTAGAGGTGCGTGCCAGGATTGGCGCTCTTCTCGACCGCATCGAAGATGCTGGTGCACGCCGTCTGGTCCACGGTCATGGTGCAGGTCTTCGTCGTGCCGTTGGTGCAGACGACAGCGCTGTTGGCCGCCGGGCTCACGTTGGTGGCGCCCAGCGTGAGCGTGCTGGAGGTCATCGCGCTGTTGCTTAGGGTCGCCTGCGCCATGCCGCCGGAGATCGTCATCGTGTCCGACGGCGTCCAGCCGGTCGGCGTCAGCTGCAGGCTCACCGTGCCCGGATAGAGCGAGGTGCAGCCCGAATCCATGCAGACCTTGACCGTGACGGTCTTCGACTTGCAGATCGACGCCGAACCGCTGTACTCGAGCTGGATGTGGTCGTAGGTGCCGCTGCATAGCCGGCCGAGCGTCATGTCGGCCTGCACTTCCGAGGCCCCGAGCTCGTAGGCGTAGATCTTCGGCTCGTCGATCATGCCGACGAAGGCGCGGCTGGAGATCAGGTTGCAGGCCGGCGTCTTGCAGTTGCCGTAGGCCGTGTCGTCGGTGGTGATGTCGCCGCCGACGTACATCGGGCAGAGGTTCTTCACGAGCGTGCCCGAGGGGTTCGTCGTGACCTCCGAGTCGAGCACCCCATTGATGTAGATGCGCTGGCGGTGGTTCGCCGAAGTCGAATCGAAGGTGATGGCGACATGGGTCCAGGTGTTCAGCGGAATCGTCGCGGACGAATTCATGATGTAGGCCGTGCCCGACGAGGTGCACGACGTGCTGTTCTGCAACTGCCACCACCAGTAGAGCTTGCCGTCCGAGTTGATGTGGAATTCGTAATTGACGTCGTTGGAGAGGATCGAACGGAGGTACTGGTTGGCGCCGGTGCCCAGCGAGGTCTTCGAGGACGAGCAGCCTCCCGAGGTGGTCGGATAGCAGGTCGGATAGATCCACGCCGAGGCCGACAGGGCCGTCGTGAACTGGAAGAACGAGTTGTTCGGCGTCTGCACCACCGCATTGCCGTCGAACTTGCCGGCGTTGCAGAAGCCGCCGCCGATCACCGAGGAATACTGGGACGCGATGGTCGGGCTCGGCGACACCGTGTTCGTGGTCGTCGGCGAGGTGATCGTGAGACGGGTGCCGTTGAGCTGTTGCGGGCCGTCGTCGGCCACCTCGCCGGTCGTGCCCTTCCAGCCCCCCACGGTTTCGTCCATGCGGTAGTGCACGATGCCGCCGGGCAGCGAGACGATGTTGGCGCTGGCCGACGTGGCGCCGGGCGAGGTAACGGTGTTGGTCAGCGTGCCCGAGGCCGTGAGCTTCACGACCAGCGACAGCGTGGCGCTGGTGCTCGGCGGCAGGTAGGCGAGGCTCCAGGTCACCGTCGACGAATCGCTGGAGCTGGATACGACGCCCAGGCTGGCGGAGGCGGAAGCGTAGCTCATGCCGGACGGCAGCGCGTCGGTGACGACCACGCTGGTCAGCGCGGTTCCGGCGTTCAGGTTGGTTGCCGTGATGGTGAAGGTCACGTAGCTGCCGACCGCGCCCGAACTGATGGTCGTGCTCTTCGCCAGCACGACCGGGCAGGTCGGCGTCGTGAAGGTCGCGTCGTTGCCGTAGCCGTCGCCATCGCTGTTGTGGGCGTGGGCGCGGAAATGATAAGTCGTGCCGCAGGCCAGGTTCGACAGCGACGCCGAAACCGCCGTGTTGGTTGCGGTCGAGGACAGAGAGCTCGGCGAACCGGCAACCTGGGTACCGTAGCTGGTATCGACGCCGTACTGGAAATACGTCGACGTTGTCGCGCCGTTGCTCGTGAAGCTGCCGTTCAAGGTCGCCGTCGTGCCCGTCACCGACGTCGCCGAACCCGTCGTCGCGGAGGGAAGCTGAACCCAGGTCAATGTGACTTGTCCCGCCGCCCCGCTGCCGCCGTTGCGGTCGGCGTTGCTGGTGGCCCATCCGCCGCTGCCGCCGCCGCCCGCGGCGCTGCCGGCGTTGCCGGTGCCGCCACCCGTCAGACCGGCCGCACCGTCGCCTCCGCCGTTCGCCGTTCCCGAGCCGGCCGAAGTTCCCGACGCGTTGCCTCCGGCGCCCGTGCTGCCCGCGCCGCCTCCGCCCGCGCCGCTTCCCGTGATCCAGAGCCCCAGGAACGTGGCCCCGCCGCTGCCGCTGCCCCCGGCGTAGACGGTGCTTCCGACCCCGCCCGCACTGGAACCCGTTCCACCGGCCCCGACGCCGATGCTCGTGGTGGCCGCGCTGCCGCCGGCGCCGCCCTTTGCCACAACGCTCGTGCCGTTGAAGGTGGAGTCTCCGCCGGTGCCGCCATTGCCACTGCCACCCGCACCGCCCGCGCCTACGACGATCGTGTAGCTGGTGCCGGGCGTCACCGTGAGCGACTTGCTGGCGTACTGTCCGCCGGCACCTCCGCCCCCCGCAGAGGGGTTCCCCGTCGCGGCACCGCCGGCGCCGCCGCCGCCCCAGGCCTCGACCGTAACCGAGGTCACGCCCGTCGGCGCCGTCCAGGTGTAAGTGCCGGCGGTCGAATAGGTTTGCGAGGCCGCCAGCGCACCGCCGCCGAGAAGCAGCATGGCGACGGACGCCACAACCGCGCCGAAATGGCAGCCGGCGAATTGCCCGGTTCGTTCCGCAGGGAGCTTCATGGTCGGCCGGTCCTCAATGTTGGGACGACGACTCAAGCCTACGCCGAACATGACAAAGGAATCAAGGCAGCCCATGTCAGGCGTCGCTCGGCAGCTTCTCGCCGCGGCAATAGGCTTGCCAGGCGCGGCGAAACAGCGCTTCCAGGTCCCGCGTGAAACGCTCGGCCTGGCGCAGCGGGCTTGCTTCCATGCGCGGGCGCAACTCGGCGCGCAGCTTCGCCAGCCGTGCCGGGTCTCCGGCCAGCGCGATGGCGCCGGCCACGAAGGAATCGACGTCGGCGAAAGCGAGTTCCTCGGCCAGGCCGACGTTGGCGAGCGCCGAAACCGTCTGGCGCGAAACGACCGAGTTCCCTGCGATGGTGACCACGGGTACGCCCATCCAGAGGGCCTCGAGCGTCGTCATGCCGCCGTTGAAGGGGAAGGTGTCGAGGGCGATGTCCATTTCGGCGTATTGCTCGAGCATTTCCGGATGCGGCGACGAGGCGCGCAGGTCGAGCCTGTCCGCCGCGATTCCCTGCGCGGCGAAGCGCGCGCGCAGGTCATCACAGAGGTAGCGGCTCTTGAGATTGCCGGCCTTGAGCAACAGGCGGCTGCCGGGGACGGCCGACAGGATCCGCGCCCAGGCTTCGACGACGTCATTCCCGATCTTTTCGATGCGATTGAAGCTGCCGAACGTGATCTTCTGCGAGCCGAGCGACGGCGGGGGGGCAACCTGCGGCGCGTACTCCGGCGGCGAATAGCAGAATCGCGAATGCGGCAGCCAGATCGGCACTTCGGAAAACAGCTGGCCGCTGCCTGCCGGCGTGGTATGCGGGTCGGTGATGAAGTAGTCGATGCTCGAGAGGCCGCTCGAATGGAAATAGCCGATCCATGTCGCCTGTATCGGTGCCGGACGGCGCACGAAGACCGGAAGCCGGTTGTAGGCGGTATGCCCCGACAGGTCCACCAGGATGTCGATGCGGTCCTCCCGTATCTGCTCGGTCAGCTGATCGTCGGTGAGCAGCAAGGCGTCGACCCAGGAATCGGCGTTCTCGCGGATGCTCGCGGTGATGTGGTCGGCTTCCCGCACCATCGAATAGCAGTGGATGTAGTAGTTGTTCCGGTCATGGCAGCGCGTCACATCGCGCAGCAGGAAGCCGACGGGGTGGGTACCCAGATCACCGGAAACGTAGCCGATGCGCAAGGGGCGATCCGGCTGCCTGCTGACCGTATGGGCGGCAGCGATCGTCGGCGGCTCGAAGCGCCGCGCCCAGTCGCGATGGAGTGCGAAGACTTCCTCCCTCGTGTACTGCGCCACATAGGTCGAATCGAAGGCGATGTTCGAACAGGCGGCCTGCAGGTTGGGATCCAGCACCAGCACCCGCTGCTGGAGCTTCATCGATTCGAGGTGTTCGCCGCGCTGCCCCAGGCAGCTGGCCAGCGTCATCAGCGCCGAGGTGTTGTCGGGATGTTTCTCGAGCACCTTCCGGCAGGTCGCCTCGGCCTTCTCGCTGTCTCCCTTGACCTGCTGCGCCAGCGCCAGCGCGGCGAGCCGCTGCGCGCTCTCGCCCTTCACGGCGAGCTGCTGCTCCAGGAACGCCACGACTTCGCCATAGCGGCCCGTCTCGCCCAGCAGCATGGCGAGGCTGAGGTGGGCCTCGGCGCAATTCGGGTCGCATTCGAGCGCCTTCTGGAAGGACTTGACGGCGAGCCGCGCCTTGGCGCTGTGCAGCAGCACGTTGCCGAGGTTCACATGCAGCGCTGCATTGTCCGGATAGGCCTCGATGGCCGACTTGGCCGCGGCCTCCGCGTCCTTGTAGCGGCCAAGTTCGTAGAGGGCGGCGACGCGATTGTTGAGCGCTTCCAGCAGCCGGCCGTCGCATTGCAGCGCCTTGTCCAGATACCCCAGCGCAGCCCGCGCATCCTCCCGCACCAGGTGCCATTCGCCCAGGTTGCTCCAGGCCTGCGCATAGCGGGGGTCGAGGTCCACGGCGCGCCGGAAGGATTCGCGCGCTTCCGTCATGAGGGCCAGCCGGCGCTGTGCGGCGCCCAGCGCGCACCAGGCGCCGGCATGGCGCGGATCGGCGTCCAGCGCCGCCCGGCATGCGGCGGCGGCCTCTTCCTCGAGCCCCCGAGCCAGCAACTGCTGGCTGAGCAGGAAGCCGGCCTCGGCCGAGGCGCGGCCGCCGGCGGCCGCAGCGCCATGCCGGTAGCAGGTTTCGGCCAGCGAGGTCAGCCCCTTGCGCGCCAGCCAGCGTCCGCCGAGCACCCAGAATCCGCCGGCCAGCCGTCCGGGAATGAGCGTGGCGCTAGGCATTGGCGAAAACCCCGTCGAGGAGCCGCAGCACGCTCAGGACGTGGCTCATGCAGCCCATGGGGATGTCAGCGCTTGTCGCCCACGAAAGCCGCCGCCAGCATGGCGAACAGCACCTGCTTGACCAGCGGCGGCGGATATCCCGCCTTCAGCAACCGCTGCTGCAAGCCAAAGGCGACGCGAGCGCGCCCGATAACCCCCAGCTTGTGCCGTAGGCGCTCTTCGCGCGCGGCGGCGAAGAACTGTTCAAGTGCGCCGGCGCTGACTGCTTTCACGTCTTGCTCGGAAGGCCGCTTGCGGCCCTTGAGCGGCGCGGCCTTCTGCGGCACGAGACGAAGGAATCTTGCGCTCAGACGATCACAGATATCGCCGACGCGCCCGGAATCTTCTCGAATGTCTTTCATTGCCCGCGGTAGAAAACAAAAGCGGACGGCAGTCCGTCCGCTGTTGTCGGTACGACGAAGAGGCCGTCAGCCCGTGCAGATCAGCGTGGCCGTCGTCGATTGATGGTTCGTGTTGAAAGTGGAGTTCGACAACGTGAGCGCGCCGGTCGTCCCTGCAGAGGTTCCGCAAGTGACCGTGCCCGAAACCGTGTAGCCGGTCGGTACCCCGCCGGCCAAAACGGCGGCGGCGGCGGCCGAACCCGTCACCGTGCCACTGAATTGGACGCCCTTGGTCGTGTTGACCATGTACCCGGCATAGTTGGTGGAGAAGGCCGAACTGATGGCGCCGGCGACGCCCTGCATCGCGGCATCCTGCGCGTCCGTCTTTACGTCGATGAACTTGGGCAGCGCGGTGGCGGCGAGAATGCCCAAGATCACGATGACCACGATGAGCTCGATCAGCGTAAAACCCTTTTCCTTCATGTTGCCTCCCGATAGCAAACCAGCCTGAGCCGTCCGGCTGCGCATTAATGAAAATTCGGCGCAAAGTCTAGCGCACAATTAAGCCCGTAGGGGAAATCCTACCTTCCGAAAGCACTACTTTTTGATGGCGACCTTGCCGAGGTCCCACATCGGCACGAAGATCCCCAGGGCCAGGATCAGCACCATGACGCCGAGCATCACGATCATGATCGGCTCGATTTGCTGCGCCAGCGATTTCAGTTCGTATTCGACCTCGCCCTGGTAGAGGCCCGCGATCTCCTCCATCATCTCGTCCAGCGCGCCGGACTCTTCGCCGACGGCGATCATCTGGAGGATCACCGGCGTAAAGGCGCCCGTTGCAATGGCCGCGCGCAGGACCGACTCGCCGCGCTCGACGGTATCGCGCATCTGCTCGACCTTCTTGGCCAGGTATGCGTTGTCGACCGTCTGAGCCACGGTCGTCATGGCTTGTATGACCGGCACACCGGATCGGGATGCGAGCGCGAAGCTGCGGGCAAAGCGGGCCAGCGTTGCCTTGCGGACGATCTTGCCGGCGATCGGGATGTCGAGTTTTATGCGATCCCAGGCATAACGGCCGGGGACGGTCGCAATCCAGCTTCGAAAGGCCAATATGGCGCCGCCGATGGCACCCAGCAGGATGTACCAGTAGTTCACCATGAAGTTCGAAAAGCCGATCAGGACGCGCGTCAGCAGCGGCAATTCCATCTGGGCGTTCTCGAACACCTTGGCAAAAGCGGGAATCACCATGATGTTGACGACCGATATGGCGATCGCCATCGCGATGACCACGAACGTCGGATAGCGCAACGCCGACTTCACCTGCTCCTTCATGAACCGCTCGAAATCCATGTGTTCGTAGAGCCGCAGGAAGACGTCCTCGAGACGGCCGGTCATCTCGCCGACATGGACCATCGACAGGTAGAAAGACGAGAACACCTTCGGATGCCGCGCCAGCGAAACCGACAGCTCGCGCCCCGAATCCAGGCTCTCGCGGATCTGCCCGAGCATGGCCTTCATCGCCTTGTTCACGGCCGATTCCTGCAGGCCCGCCAGGGCGCGCATGATCGGCAGGCCGGCTTTCATCAGCGTGTAGAGCTGGCGCGTGAACAGCAGCACGTCGACGTGGCGGATCTTGTCGCCGAACAGTTCGCCGCCCGCGGCGGCGCCCTTCTTCCTGAGCGCGCCGGCACGCGCCGGCTTGATCTCGATCGGCGTGACGCCGGTGCCGAGCAGCGTGCCGGCGGCCTCGCCGGCGGTGGCGGCTTCGAGCACGCCGCTGACGACTTCGCCGGCGCCGTTGCGTCCGCGGTACGAGAAGGCGCCCACGTCGCTATTCCTCGAGCTGGCTGGAGATGTGCATCGCCTCGTCGACCGTGGTGACGCCGTTCACCACCAGCCGCACGGCGTCGCGGCGCAGGGTGTTGCCCGCCATCTGCTCGCGGCCGATGCGGATGAACTCGTTGGGGTCGCCGTGGTTGGCGGCTTCGGCCAGGGCGTTGGTCATCTCGATGAACTCGTAGACGCCCTGGCGGCCGGCGTAGCCGGTGTTGGCGCAATGCGCGCAGCCGGCGCCGTGGCGGTACTTGAAGGCGTCGACGCGCTCGCCGAGTTCGTAGCGCAACCACTCGCGCTCCTGCGGCGTCAGCTCGTGCGGCTCGGCGCAGTTGTCGCAGATCACGCGCACCAGCCGCTGCGCCAGCACCAGTTGGATCGACATGGCGACCATGAAGCGCGGCACGCCCATGTCGAGCAGCCGGATCGGCGTCGTCAGCGCGTCGTTGGTGTGCAGGGTGGAGAGCACCAGGTGGCCCGTCATCGCGGCCCGCATGCCGATCTCGGCGGTTTCCTGGTCGCGCATCTCGCCGACCAGGATGATGTCCGGGTCCTGGCGCAGCGCAGTGCGCAGCACGCGCGAGAAGGTGAGGTCGATCTTCTCGTGCACCTGCACCTGGTTGATGCCCGGCAGGCGGTATTCGACCGGGTCCTCGACGGTGATGATCTTCTTCTCCGGCGAGTTGAGCTCGTTGAGCGCCGCATAGAGCGTGGTGGTCTTGCCGGAACCGGTGGGGCCCGTCACCAGCACGATGCCGGAAGGCTTGGAGATCGCGTGGCGGAAGCGCTCCAGCACCTCGGGCGGCATGTTGAGCCGTTCGAGCTGGAGCAGGCCGGCGTTTTGGGCCAGCAAACGCATCACCACCGATTCGCCGTACTGGGTCGGCATGGTCGAGATACGCACGTCGATCGCAGAGCCGCGCAGCTTGATGTTGAAGCGGCCGTCCTGCGGCAGGCGCTTTTCCGAGATGTCGAGGCCCGACATGATCTTCAGGCGCAGCACCAGGGCCGTCGCGATCTTGGCGTCCGCCTCGGTCTGGACGTGCAGCACGCCGTCGATGCGGAAGCGGATCACCAGGGACTTTTCCTGCGGCTCGATGTGGATGTCGGAGGCGTGCGTCTTGAGCGCTTCCTCGAACACGGTCTGCAGCAGGCGGACCACCGGCGCATCCTCGGCGGCGGTGGTCGTCATGCCGAGCATGGCGCCGAAGTCGCCCGGGATCTCGCCCATCTCCAGCGTCAGGTCCTTGGCGAGGTTCGAGATCTCCTCGGTGCGGCGATAGACGCGGTCGAGCAGCGGCAGGAGCTGGCTCTCGACGATCACGGCGACGTCGAAATCGCGCTTGAGCAGCCGCGCGACGTCGTCGTAGGTTTCGAGGTTGGCGGGATCGGTGAAGCCGACCTGCAGCACGCCGGCCTTGTCGTCGAGCACCAGCACGCGGTAGCGGCGCGCCTGGGCCTCGGGGATCAACTTGATGAGATCCGGCCTGGGCTGCAGGTTGCGCAGGTCGACGTATTCGGCGCGCAGCTGGCGGGCGAGCGCCTTGGCGATCGCCTCCTCCGTGACGAAGCTGCTTTCGACGAAGATGCGGCCGAGCTTGCGGCCGCTGCGTTTCTGTTCCGCCAGCGCGAGCTTCACCTGCTCTTCGGTGAGCAGGCCTTGCTGGATCAGCAGGTCGCCGAGGCGGATTCTCTCCGGCGCGCGGGCCATCGGTTACTCCATCAGTGGAAGATTCGGGCGAGAATGCTCGCCGCCGCGCATTATCGCGCACATCAGGCATCCCCGATCACCTTTGCAGGCTTTCTCTCAGCCCCATGTTCGACGTCGTCCTGTTCCAGCCCGAAATCCCGCCCAACACCGGCAACGTCGTCCGCCTCTGCGCCAATGCCGGCGCTACCCTGCACCTCGTCAAGCCGCTCGGCTTCAGGCTCGACGAGCCGCTGCTCAAGCGCGCCGGGATGGACTATGCGGAGTTCGCCGACGTGCGCATCCACGAAGATTGGGAAGCCTGCCGGTCGATGCTGGCGGGGCGGCGCATGTTCGCGATGACGACCAAGGGGGCGCGGCGCATGGACGCGGTGGCCTTCGCGCCGGGGGATGCGTTCGTCTTCGGTCCCGAGTCGAGCGGTCTGCCGGACGAATTGCTGCAGTCGTTCGCGCCGGAGCAGCGCATCCGGCTGCCGATGGTTCCCGGCAACCGCAGCATCAATCTCTCGAACACCGTCGCGATCACCGTCTACGAGGCCTGGCGGCAGGCGGGCTTCGCGAACGCCGTCTAGCTATTCGGCCTTGGGGTCGCGGTTCATCAGCCGGTCGACGACTTCGGCCGGCGCGATGATGCCTTCGAGCACATCGTGGACCGCGGCGGTGATCGGCATGTCAACGCCCAGCGCCGCCGCGCGGCGCATCACTTCGCGCGTGGTCGGCACGCCTTCGGCGACGTGGCCGAGTTCGCGCGTGATGTCGTCGAGCGCCTTGCCCTTGGCGAGCGCCAGGCCGACGCGGCGGTTGCGCGAAAGATCGCCGGTACAGGTGAGGATGAGGTCGCCCAGGCCGGTGAGGCCCATGAAGGTCTCGCGCTTGGCGCCGAGCGCGACGCCGAAGCGCGTGATCTCGGCCAGCCCGCGCGTGAGCAGCGCGGCGCGCGCATTGAGACCGAGGCCGAGGCCATCGCAGATGCCGGTGGCGATGGCCAGCACGTTCTTCACCGCGCCGCCGACTTCCGCGCCGACGAGGTCGTCGTTGGCGTAGATGCGCAGGCGGCGGGCATGCAATTGCTCGGCCCACTGCCTGGCGAAAGCGGGGTCGCGCGAGGCGATGGTCACCGCGGTCGGCTGGCCGCTCGCCACTTCTTCGGCGAAGCTGGGGCCGGTCAGGACGCCGCAGTTCGATTCGTGCAGGGTCGCGTCGACGACCTGGTGCGGCAGGAGACCGCTCTTGGCTTCGAGACCCTTGCAGACCCAGACGAAGGGCAGTCCCGGCGCATGCCGGCCGAGCGCTTCGAGCGTGGGACGCAGCCCGACCACCGGGGTCGCGACGATGGCGAACTCAGTGCCCGCAAGCGTCGCCGCGATGTCGTCGCTGATCGAAATGCCGTCGGGCAGCGGATGTCCGGGCAGGAAGCGCTTGTTCTCGCCGTCCGCGCGCATGGCGGCAGCGTGGTCGGCTTCGAGCGTCCACAGCGCGATCGCGTGGCGCGGCGCGAAGGCCAGCGCCAGCGCGGTTCCCCAGGCGCCTGCGCCCAGAACGGCGACGCGCATGGTCAGAACGCGCGCCGGGCCATGCGCCCGGTGGGGGGCAGCGCGCCGGGGTTGAGAGCGTGGATGGCCATTACATTCCCCAGACCTGCGCGGCCTTGACGAAGCCGCGCTGGCCGTCGCGGTGCTTGACGTGCACCCAGCCCGCGGGGCCTGCCTCGATCCATTCGAGCACGACGTCCTTCGCCGCAGTGAACACGACCGGCGACCTCTCGTCTGCCTGCGCGCGAACCTCGGCGCGCTCGGCCTTCACCATCACGGTGCGCTGCTGGCTGAGATTGCGCTTCTCGATCCAGGCCAGGTCGCCCCTGGGATCGCGCACCTTGACCCAGGCGTCGAGCGTGACGATGGCTTCCACCGGCGTGCCGGCGGCGATGGCGAACAAGGGCTTGGCCTTCTGCGAGGGCGCGTCGTACATGGCGGCCGGTTCGGCGACCGACAGGTAGTCGAGCGCCCAGGCCGGAGCAATGAAACCGAGGACGGCGAGGATCGCAAGCCGGCGCATGGCGCTTACTGGATCTGCGTCGGGTTTCCGGCGGCGGCCTGCACCTGCTGCTCGAGGCGCTGGCGGTACATGATCTCGAAATTGACCGGCGCCAGCACCACGGGCGGGAAGCCGGCACGCACCACGGCGTCGGACACCACTTCGCGCGCATAGGGGAACATGATGTTCGGGCAGGCGACGGCCAGGACGGGCTCGAGTTCAGATTCGGGCACGTTGCGGACGTGGAACAGTCCGGCTTGCGCAACTTCGACCAGGAACATGGTCTTGTCGCCGAGCTTGGCGGTGACCGTGACCGTCAGCACGACGTCGTAGATGTCTTCGCCCACGGCCGTGGCGCTGGTGGCGAGCTGGACCTGGACTTCGGGCGCTTCGCGCTCGAGGAAGCAGTGCGGGGCGTTGGGGACTTCGAGGGAAAGGTCTTTGACGTAGAGCTTCTCGACGTTGAAGATCGGTTGCTCGGCCTGCTGTGCTGCTTCGGTCATGATGGCTCGCGAACGGAAAAGGCGTATTTAACCACGCGGCGGCGCTCAGGCGCCCGCCAGCAGCGGGTCGAGCTTGCCCTGACGATCCAGTTCGTGGAGGTCGTCGCAGCCGCCGACATGGGTATCGCCGATGAATATCTGCGGCACCGTGCGGGCGCCCGGCACGCGCGCTTCCATTTCCTTGCGGCGCTCCGGCTCCAGGTCGACGCGGATCTTCTCGATGTCGGTCACGCCCTTGCGGCGCAGCAGCTGCTCGGCGCGGACGCAGTAGGGGCAGACGGCGGTGGCGTACATCACGATCTTGGGCATGGCGATGCCTCCGAAGGGCCGCCCCAAGGGGCGGCGAACAAATGAGGGCGCGGCGTCAGTGCTTGGTGGTGACCGGCAGGCCGGCGTCGCGCCAGGCGCCGATGCCGCCCGCCAGGTTGAAGACGCGCTCGAAGCCCGCCTTGCGCAAGGTATTGCAGGCGGACGACGAGCGGTTGCCGCTCGCGCAGCAGACGATGATCGGCTTGCCCTTGAGCTTCTCGAGTTCCGAGACGTGGTCGGCGAGCTGGCCGAGCGCGATGTGGCGCGCATTGGGGATGTGGCCGGTGGTCCACTCGTTGGTCTCGCGCACGTCGACGACGACGCCGTCCTCGCGGTTGATGAGCCCGGTGGCCTCGGCCACCGAGATGCCGCCGGTGCCGCGCAGCATCGAAGCGATCAGCATGCCGCCGCTGATCGCGGCCAGCAGCACCCACATCACGTTTTCCTGAATGAACTCCATGACCTTCTTTCTCGATTACTTGGAACGCGGCGCCGGCACGCCGCAAAAAACTTCGCGCATCAGGCCGACCAGTTGCAGGGTGCGCTTGTCCGCGACGCGGTAATAGACGCGGTTGGCGTCCTTGCGCGTCTGCAGCACGCCCTTGTCGCGCAGGATGGCCAGATGCTGCGAGATGTTGCTCTGCGAGGTGCCGACCGCCTCGACGATGTCCTGCACGCAGACCTCCTCGCCGCCGACGACGCAGAGGATCTTGAGGCGCAGCGGATGCGAAATGGCCTTCAGCGCCCGTGCTGCCGTCTCGATGTGTTCCTGATGATCCACCAAGTCAACAATGCTGCTGTTCACTTCCGGCTCCCGCTCCAATTTCGGAATATTATAAAGCACTGCAGCACGGCCGCTTCGCGGTCTGGCGCCGGCCGGCGCGCCGCCTTATCATTCGCCGCTGTCACCCATTCCCGCAGACTTCCCATGCACAAGATCGTTCTTCTTCGCCACGGCGAATCCACCTGGAACCAGGAAAACCGCTTCACCGGCTGGACCGACGTCGACCTGACCGAAAAAGGCCGCGCCGAGGCCGTCGCCGCCGGCCAGCTGCTCCGCAAGGAGGGTTACCGCTTCGACCTCGCCTTCACCTCGGTGCTCAAGCGCGCCAACAAGACGCTCAACGTGGTGCTGGAAGAACTCGACCAGCTGTGGATTCCGGTCGAGCATTCCTGGCGCTTGAACGAGCGCCACTACGGCGCCCTGCAGGGGCTGAACAAGGCCGAAACGGCCGCCAAGTACGGCGACGCGCAGGTCAAGGTGTGGCGCCGCGCCTACGACACGCCGCCGCCGCCGCTGCCCGACGGCGACCCGCGCATCGACGCGGACGACCCGCGCTACGCCGACGTCCCGCCCGGACAGTTCCCGCGCACCGAGTGCCTCAAGGACACCGTCGCGCGCTTCGTGCCCTACTGGCTGGAAACCATTGCGCCCACCGTCAAGTCGGGCAAGCGCGTCATCATCGCCGCCCACGGCAACAGCCTGCGCGCGCTGATCAAGTATCTCGACAACGTCTCGGACGCGGACATCGTCGAACTCAACATCCCGACGGCGCAGCCGCTCGTCTATGAGTTGGACGCCGACCTCAAGCCGCTCAAGCACTACTATCTCGGCGACCCCGAGGCCATCAAGAAGGCGATG
The DNA here is from genome assembly GCA_050259835.1 of Ignavibacteria bacterium. Lineage (GTDB taxonomy): Bacteria > Pseudomonadota > Gammaproteobacteria > Burkholderiales > Rhodocyclaceae > Nitricoxidireducens. Next base: position 19,705 of record JBLNBJ010000146.1, read on the forward strand.
GAAGCCGTTGCCAATCAGGGCAAGGCCAAGTAAGGCAGCCCTGCTGCCGCTCCTGCTGGCGCTCTGGCTGCCGGCGGGCGCGGGGGCGGCGCAGATCGCCGAGAAGAAGGCCGAACTCGGCGACCTGCGCGGGCGCATCGATGCGCTGCGGCGCGACCTCGCCAAGAGCGAGGAATCGAAGGCCTACGCCGCCGACCAGTTGCGGGAAACCGAATCCTCCATCTCGGACGCCAACCGCCGCCTGCGCGAACTGGGGCTGGCGCGCGCCCAGACCCAGGCGGAACTGTCCGACCTCGACCAGCAGACGCAGCGCCTGCTGCGCCAGACCGAGACGCAGCAGCAGCAACTGGCGCGCCTGATGTTTCGCCACTACGTGCGCGGCGAATCGGACGCGCTGCATCTCGTGCTGGCCGGCCGCGATCCCAACCAGGCCGCGCGCGACTATCACTTCCTGAC
>JBLNBJ010000147.1:0-18940 GCA_050259835.1 Ignavibacteria bacterium
ATGGCGAAGGCCCGCGCCTCGGGGGCGCGGGCGCGTTGCGCCAGCAGCCAGCGGTAGGCGACGACGCTGAACGCCGCGGCCGCGGTTCCGAGTGCCAGGCTGAGGACGATATGCCGGGCGGCGACCAGCCGCTGCGACGGCCCGCGCGGCGGCTGACGCATCAGGCCGGCTGCCGCCGGTTCGGCTTCGAAGACGATCGAGCAGGCAGGATCGATGACGAGTTCGAGGAAGGCGATGTGGATCGGCGCCAGCACGGGCGGCAGCCCCAGCAGCAGCGGCAGCACGGCGAGCGCGACGATGGGCACGTGCACCGCCAGCGTGAAGATCATCGCCTGGCGCAGGTTGGCGTAGATGCGGCGCCCGAGCCCGACGCTGCGAACGATGCTGCGGAAATCGTCGTCGAGCAGGACCAGGTCCGCCGCTTCGCGGGCGACGTCCGTCCCGCGCCGGCCCATGGCGATGCCAATGTGCGCGGCCTTGAGGGCCGGCGCGTCGTTCACGCCGTCGCCGGTCATCGCGACCACTTCGCCCTGGGCCTTGAGCGCCTCGACGATGCGCAGCTTCTGCGCGGGGGCGACGCGGGCGAACACGCATTCCTCGCGCAGTCGTGCGCCGAGGTCGCCGGCGGAGAGGGCGGCCAGGCCGGTTCCTTCGATCACGCAGGCGGCCTCCAGGCCGGCGGCGCGGGCGATGGCGGCGGCCGTGCGCGGGTGGTCGCCGGTGATCATCATGATGCGGATGCCGGCGGCGCGGCATTCGGCCACGGCAGCCGGCACCTCGGCGCGCAGCGGATCCGCCAGGCCGATCAGGCCGGCGAAGCGGAAGTCGAAATCGTGCTGGATCGGCGGCCAGGCTTCGCCGCGATGGTCGGCCCTGGCGACGCCGAGCACGCGCAGGCCGCGGTCCGCCATCTTGGCTGCCACTTCGAGCACGCGGCGGCGTTCGGCCTCGGGCAGGTGGCAGAGGTCGACCACGGCTTCTGGTGCCCCCTTCGTCGCCACGGCGTGCTGCGCGCGATTGGGGATGCGCCAGAGGTGGGACATCGCCATGAGTTGCGGCGACAGTTCGTATTCGTGCGCCAGTGCCCAGTCGGGATGCAGGTGTTCGGTGTGGGCGAGATGCTCGCGCGCCAGCCGGTGGAAGGCCAGTTCCATCGGGTCATGCGGTTCGGTCTCGCTCGCCAGCACGGCGAATTCGACGAGTTGATGGAAGGGCTCGGGCAGTTCGCGCAGTTGTGCCGCGTCCGCGATCGAGAGCGTCTCGTCGCCGGCGGCCAGCATGGCGACCTCCATGCGGTTCTCGGTCAGGGTGCCGGTCTTGTCGACGCACAGCACGGTGGCCTGGCCGAGCGTCTCGATCGCCGAGAGGCGGCGCGTCAGAACGCCGGCGTGCGCGATGCGGCGGGCGCCGAGGGCGAGGAAGATGATCAGGATGACGGGAAACTCCTGCGGCAGGATGCCCATTGCCAGCGTGATGCCGGCCAGCAGGCCTTCGAGCCAGCCGTCCTTGAGGCCGACGTAGAGCAGGGCGACTAGCACGCAGAGGGCAGTGCCGATCAGCGCCAGGCGCCGCGCGAGGGCGCCCATCTCGCGCTGCAGCGGCGAGGCCTCGGGCCCGATGGCGGACAGCGACTTGCCGATGCGGCCGAGTTCCGTGGCGGCGCCGATGGCGGTGATGCGCGCCAGTCCCTGGCCGCCGACGACCAGCGTGCCGGCGAACACCCGGTCCGCGGCCTCCTCGTCCGCACGCTTTTGCAGCGGGACCGATTCGCCGGTCAGCAGCGACTCGTCGATGGCGAGATCGTGGACGACGAGGAGATCGCCGTCGGCGGGCACACGATCGCCTTCCGTCAGCATGACCACGTCGCCGACGACCACTTCGCGGCCCGCAACGCGTTGCGGGCGCCCATCGCGCACGACCAGGGCGCGCGGGCTGGAAAGATCGCGCAGGGCATCGAGCGCATGTTCGGTGCGCCGTTCCTGCAGCACGGTGACCGCCATGATGACCAGCACGAAGCCGAGCAGTATCGCCGCCTCGTGCGCGTCGCCCATCAACAGGTAGATGCCCCCGGCGCCGAGCAGCAGCAGGAACATCGGCTCCCGCGCGACTTCCGCCGCGATGCGAAGCAGCGAGCGGCGGCCTTCGCTCGGCAACTCGTTGAAGCCGTCGCGTCTTTGCCGCTCGAGGACCTCGGCGGCGGACAGTCCGGGCGGGAATCGCAGGCCCGTTGCGGCCTCTGGCATGGCTGCGCTCGTCATATCGGGGCTGCCAGTCTAGCGCGCCGGCGGGACCGCGGCATCCGGCGCGACCGAGCTTCGGCGTTCAAAATTTTGCGCATATAATGCGGCTTTCCAGCACCTGCATTCCCATGGCCAAATACGTTTTCGTTACGGGCGGTGTCGTGTCCAGTCTGGGCAAAGGCATCGCGGCCGCCAGCTTGGGCGCCATTCTCGAATCCCGCGGCATCAAGGTCACCCACCTCAAGCTCGATCCCTACATCAACGTCGATCCCGGCACCATGTCGCCGTTCCAGCACGGCGAAGTGTTCGTCACCGAGGACGGCGCCGAGACCGACCTGGACCTCGGGCACTACGAGCGCTTCACCAGCGCCAAGATGGGCAAGCGCAACAACTTCACCACCGGCCAGATCTACGAGTCGGTGATCAAGAAGGAGCGCCGCGGCGAATATCTCGGCAAGACCGTGCAGGTGATCCCGCACATCACCGACGAAATCAAGCTCTACGTCAAGCGCGGCGCCGAAGGCGCCGACGTCGCCATCATCGAGGTCGGCGGCACGGTCGGCGACATCGAATCGCTGCCCTTCCTCGAAGCCATCCGCCAGATGGGCATCGAAGAGGGCAAGAACAACGCCTGCTACATCCATCTCACGCTGCTGCCCTACATCCCGACCGCCGGCGAACTCAAGACCAAGCCGACCCAGCACTCGGTCAAGGAACTGCGCGAGATCGGCATCCAGCCGGACATCCTGCTGTGCCGCGCCGATCGTCCGATTCCCGAGGACGAGAAGCGCAAGATCGCGCTGTTCACCAACGTGCAGGCCGAGGCGGTGATCGCCTGCCTGGACTCCAACAGCATCTACAAGATCCCGGCGATGCTGCATGACCAGATGCTCGACGAGATCGTCTGCCACAAGCTCGGCATCCTGGCGAAGGCGGCCAACCTGTCGGTGTGGAAGAACTTGGTCGACGCGCTCGAGCATCCCGAGCACGAAGTGAACGTTGCCTTCGTCGGCAAGTACGTCGATCTTACCGAGTCGTACAAGTCGCTGACGGAAGCGCTGATCCACGCCGGCATGCACACGCGCAGCAAGGTGAAGATCAATTACCTCGATTCGGAAGAGATCGAGAAGAACGGTTGCGATGCGCTGGCCGGCATGGATGCGGTGCTGGTGCCTGGCGGCTTCGGCAAGCGCGGCACCGAGGGCAAGATCGCCGCTATCCGCTATGCGCGAGAGAACAAGGTGCCGTATCTGGGCATCTGCCTCGGCATGCAGCTCGCGACCATCGAATTCGCGCGCCACGTGGCTGGCCTCGAGGGCGCGAACAGCACGGAGTTCGATGCCGACACGCCGCATCCGGTGGTCGCGCTGATCACCGAATGGAAGGACCGCGAAGGCAAGGTCGAGCGCCGCGACGCCAATTCGAACCTCGGCGGCACCATGCGCCTGGGCGCGCAGCGCTGCCCGATCAAGGCCGGCACGCTGGCTGCGAAGATCTACGGCAAGGAAGTCAACGAGCGCCATCGTCATCGCTACGAGGTGAACAACACCTACGTGCCGAAGCTGGAAGCGGGTGGCCTGGTGATCTCGGCGCGCACGCCGAGCGAGGACCTGCCGGAAATGATGGAACTGTCGGGCGAACTGCACCCGTGGTTCGTCGGCGTGCAGTTCCACCCGGAATTCACCAGCAACCCGCGCAGCGGTCATCCGCTGTTCATCGCTTATGTGAAGGCGGCGCTGGCGCGCAAGGGCGTGTCGGCGTGAAGCTCTGCGGATTCGAGGCCGGCCTCGACCGGCCGCTGTTCCTCATCGCCGGTCCGTGCGTGATCGAGTCGCGCCAGCTGGCACTCGACACGGCGGGGCAGCTCAAGGAAATCTGCGCCGCGCTCGGCATCCCGTTCATCTACAAGTCGTCCTACGACAAGGCCAACCGCAGCTCGTCGAAGTCCTTCCGCGGGCTCGGCATGGAGCAGGGCCTGGATATCCTCGCCGAGGTGAAGAAGCAGATCGGCGTGCCGGTGCTGACGGACGTGCATACCGAGGCCGAAGTGCCGGCGGTGGCGGCCGTCGTCGACGTGCTGCAGACGCCGGCCTTCCTGGCGCGCCAGACCGATTTCATCCAGGCCTGCGCCGCTTCGGGCAAGCCGGTGAACATCAAGAAGGGCCAGTTCATGGCGCCGGGCGACATGAAGAACGTCGTCGCCAAGGCCAAAGAGGCCATATTGGCAAAAGCGGGCGGCGCCGACACCGACACCATCATGGTGTGCGAACGCGGCGCTTCCTTCGGCTACAACAACCTGGTCTCCGACATGCGTTCGCTCGCCATCATGCGCGAGACCGGCTGCCCGGTCGTGTTCGACGCCACGCACTCCGTTCAGCTGCCGGGCGGGCAGGGCGACAAGAGCGGCGGCCAGCGCGAGTTCGTGCCCGTGCTGGCGCGCGCCGCGGTCGCCGTTGGCATTTCGGGTCTGTTCATGGAGACGCATCCCGATCCCGACCAGGCCATGTCGGACGGCCCCAACGCCTGGCCGCTGCCGCAGCTTGCCGGCCTGCTCGAGCAGCTCCGCGACCTCGACGCGCTGGTCAAGCAGCGCGGCATGGCGCGATGATCATCCACCTCGTGCTGTTCAAGCTCAAGCCCGGCGTGGCGAAGGACGACCCGCGCCTCGCGCAGCGCATTGCCGCCATGGCCGAACTGCCGAAACATATTCCCCTGATCCGCGGCTGGGAGCATGGGCCGAACCTGACGCCCGACGCGCTGGCCTGGGACTACGGCCTGCGCGCGCTGTTTGACAACGAGGCCGATCTGCACGCCTATTTCGAGCATCCGGCCCATCTGCCGGAACTCGAAGCCTGGAACGAGATTGCCGATCTTGCCTTCGCGGATTTCAGCGCATGACCAAACCGGCCTATCTCGTCGTCGACGCGAAGAGCAACAAGCCGGAGATGATGGCCGAATATCGTCGGCTGGCTCAGGTCGCCGTGGAGAAGTTTGGCGGCCGCTATTTGCTGCGCGGCGGCGTCTATGAAGTGCTGGAAGGCGGCTGGCGTCCGGACCGCCTGGTGGTAGTGGAATTCCCGAGTCTCGTCGCGGCGAAGTCGTTCTATGATTCGCCCGAATATGTCGCGGCCCGCAAGGCCCGTGCAGGCGTGTCGGACTTCGACATGCTGCTCGCCGAAGCTTACTGATCGATCTTCAAGAAGAGGAAAACAACATGAGTGCTATCGTTGATGTCGTCGCCCGCGAGATCCTGGATTCGCGCGGCAACCCCACCGTCGAAGCCGACGTGCTGCTCGAATCCGGCGTCATGGGCCGCGCGGCCGTTCCGTCGGGCGCCTCCACCGGCTCGCGCGAAGCGATTGAACTGCGCGATGGCGACAAGGACCGCTATCTCGGCAAGGGCGTGCTGCAGGCCGTCGAGAACGTCAACACGGAAATCTCCGAAGCAATCATCGGCCTCGATGCCGAAGAGCAGGCCTTCATCGACAAGACCCTGATCGACCTCGACGGCACCGACAACAAGTCGCGCCTCGGCGCCAACGCCATGCTGGCCGTGTCGATGGCGGTGGCCAAGGCCGCGGCCGAGGAAGCCGGCCTGCCGCTCTACCGCTACTTCGGCGGCTCGGGCCCGATGCAGATGCCGGTGCCGATGATGAACGTCGTCAACGGCGGCGCGCATGCCAACAACAACCTCGACATCCAGGAATTCATGATCCTTCCGGTCGGCGCCAAGAGCTTCCGCGAAGCGCTGCGCTGCGGCGCCGAGGTGTTCCATCACCTGAAGAAGCTGGTCGACAAGAAGGGCTACCCGACGACGGTCGGCGACGAAGGCGGTTTCGCGCCGAACGTTTCCGGCAACGACGAGGCGATCGAGCTGATCCTCAAGGCCGTCGAGACGGCCGGCTACACGCCGGGCCAGGACGTCATGCTGGGCCTCGACTGCGCGAGCTCGGAGTTCTTCAAGGACGGCAAGTACGAACTGGCCTCCGAGAAGCTGTCGCTCGACTCCAAGGGCTTTGCCGACTACCTCGAGACGCTGGCCAACAAGTACCCGATCATCAGCATCGAGGACGGCATGGCCGAAGGCGACTGGGACGGCTGGAAGATCCTGACCGACAAGCTCGGCAAGAAGGTGCAGATCGTTGGCGACGACCTCTTCGTCACCAACCCGAAGATCCTGCGCGAAGGCATCCAGAAGGGCATCGCCAACGCCATCCTTATCAAGATCAACCAGATCGGCACGCTGACGGAAACCTTCGCCGCGGTCGAGATGGCGAAGCGCGCTGCCTACACGAACGTGATTTCGCACCGCTCGGGCGAAACCGAGGATTCGACCATCGCCGACATCGCGGTGGGCCTCAACGCCGGTCAGATCAAGACCGGTTCGCTGTCGCGCTCGGACCGCATCGCGAAGTACAACCAGTTGCTGCGCATCGAGGAAGACCTGGGCGATTCCGTCACCTATCCGGGTCTGTCGACGTTCTACAACCTGCGCAAGTAAGCGTCTTCAATGCGCTGGCCCACCTGGGTCCTGCTCGCCCTGATCGTCCTGCTGCAGTATCCGCTGTGGCTGGGCAAGGGCGGCTGGCTCCGGGTGTGGGACATGCAGCACCAGCTCGACGCGCAGCGCGAGGTCAACCAGAAGCTCGAGGAGCGCAATTCGGGGCTGGATGCCGAAGTGCGCGACTTGAAGAGCGGCTACGAGGCGATCGAGGAGCGGGCGCGCTTCGAGTTGGGGTTGATCAAGGACGGAGAAGTTTTCGTTCAGGTGCCGCAGAAGGCGCCGCAGCCTTGAAGACACCTGAGTAGCTGGATTTCGAAGCGCTCGGGTGCGCTCGGGCCGACGGGGTGCCCTGCTGCGCTCCGTGTCCCCCGGGCGGACAAGAGCTTAAATTCGTCCGCCTCCTCCTTTACCTACGCGCAGCAGGGCACCCCATCAGCCCGGCGAGCAGGCGTACGAGAGCCGAAGCGCCAAAGCATCTGGGACGTCGAGCCGAGGGTGGCGGGTGGTCGTCGACGCGTAGGTAAAGGAGGAGGCGCCCGATTTTCGATCTTGGGCGCCGGGGGACACGAAGCGGCGACGACCACCCGTCGCCCTCGGCGGGCCGAAGCCCTCTGTGTTCGCCTTGTCGGCCGCGCAGATCTAAACCGGCTTCAACTGCGTCGCATACCTCTGAGCATTGGCGACATACCGCGCCGCACTCCCCGCAATCCGCGCCACTTCCTCGTCGGTGAGTTCACGCACGACCTTGCCCGGCGAGCCCATCACCAGTGAACGGTCGGGGATGATCTTGCCTTCGGCGATCAGCGTGTTCGCACCGATCAGGCAGCTCTTGCCGATCACCGCGTGATTCATGATCACGCTCTTGATGCCGATCAGCGAGCCCTCGCCGATGGTGCAGCCGTGCAGCATGACGAGGTGGCCGACGGTGACGTCGGGGCCGACGGTCAGCGGCGCGCCGGGGTCGGTGTGCAGCACGCAGCCGTCCTGGATGTTGCTGTTCTCGCCGATGCTGATCGGCTCGTTGTCGCCGCGCAGGACGGCGTTCCACCAGATGCTGCTGTGCTCCGCCAGGCGGATGTCGCCGATGACGGTCGCGTTGGGCGCGATCCAGGCGCTGGCGGCGATGGCGGGCTGCTTGTCCGGCAGGGTGTAGATCGGCATGGTCAGGCGGGCTGCGCGACGGTGCCGCCGGCCGCATGGCGGGCGATGGCGTCGTCGATGAAACTGCGCAGGAAGCTTTCGGACTGGTTGCTGTTGAAGCGGCCGACTTCGGCGCCGCGGCTGTAGGCGACGACGGTCGGGAAGCCGCGCACGCCGTGGCGGCCGGCGATGCGCATGTTCTCGTCGGCGTCCACGCGCGCCAGCAGGAAGGCGCCGCCGTAGTCGGCCGCCAGCTTCTCGAGCCGTGGCGTCAGCACGCGGCAGGGCGCGCACCATTCGGCGCCGATATCGACGAGCACCGGGGCGAGATTCGAGCGGGTGATGACCGATTCTTCGAAATCGGCCTCTTCGACGTCATAGGAATGAGACATTGGCGCGGTTCTGGCAAATGGGAAGCCCTCATGATAAGGGATTGGCGGGCGGCGCGGCACCGCGGTCGGACCGAGGATTTGTAAGGGATTTGTGGCCATCTCGTCTGGCTTTCGTCAGTGTGGCGTTGATACAATGGCGTTCCAAGGGGGGGCTTCGGGGAATGAAATACTCAGACAGCATCGAGAAGAGTGCCGAGTATTTGCGGCTGGCCTTGCCGTTGATGTCGAAGCAGGCGGCCGGCCTGCATCCCGTCAGCTATGCCGTCTGGTACGAATATGTCTCGGGGCGCAACGCCGGACTCAAGGAGACGCTGGACCAGGCGCTGAGCGGCGGTGCCGTGCTCGACGACGCCGGCACCCATGAGCTCTTCCGCAAGCATATCGCGGAGCTCGACGAAGACCTGGCGCAGCGCGTCACCACCGGCTTCCAGAAGGTCATGGCCGACATGTCGCAATCGGCGGCGCAGGCCAACGATCACGCGCACGAGGTGGACAGCGCGCTGGCCCAGCTTTCCGAGAATCTCGAATCCGAGTCCGAGGCCGGCGCCGTGCTGGGCGCCGGCATGGAAACCCTGCGCACCCAGACGCGCAGCATGCAGGGCGCCGTCGCGACCCTGAAGGGGCGGCTCGACGAGAGCAAGCGCGAGATCGAGCAACTGCGCCAGGAAGTGGCCAAGGCGCGGGAAGACGCGCTCGCCGACAGCCTCACCGGACTGGTCAACCGGCGCGGCTTCGACATGGCGCTCGGCGCCAGCCTTGCGGCACACGACCCCGAGGAAGCCGGCCCCAGCCTGCTGATCCTCGACATCGACTTCTTCAAGCGCGTGAACGACAACTACGGGCACCTCTTCGGCGACAAGGTGATCCGCGCCGTGGCCCGGATCCTCAAGGAAAACGTCAAGGGCAAGGACGTGGCGGCGCGCTACGGCGGCGAGGAGTTCTGCATCCTGCTGCCCGATACGCCGCTGGACGGCGCGCGCTACGTCGCGGAGAAGATCCGCGCCATGGTCGAGAAGTGCCGCATCAAGCGCCTCGACAACAACGAGGTCGTATCCAACGTCACGGTCTCGCTCGGCGCCGCCTGCTATCGCGGCGGCGAGTCGCCGGCGGAGTTTCTCGCCCGCGCCGACACGGCGCTCTACAAATCCAAGAGCGGCGGACGCAACCGCACCACGATCGCCGCAGAATAGGGGCGGGCGCCAGCCGGCGCCGCCCCGCAACCGAAAATCCCATGGCACTGAAATCCACCGTCTTCAAGACGACGCTCGGCGTCGCCGATCTCGACCGTCCCTATTACGGCGAACACGCGCTCACGCTGGCGCGCCATCCTTCCGAAACCGACGAGCGCATGATGGTGCGCCTGCTCGCCTTCGCCTTGTTCGCCGACGAGCGCCTCGAGTTCGGCAAGGGCCTGTCGACCACCGACGAGCCGGCGCTGTGGCTCAAGGACTACGGCGGCGAGATCCGCCTCTGGATCGAGGTGGGCTTGCCCGACGAGCGCAGCGTGCGGCGCGCCTGCGGCCGGGCCGACGCGGTCGTCGTGTTCGCCTATGGCGGTCGCGCCGTCGACCTCTGGTGGGAGAAGGAAGGCGCCGCGCTTGCCCGGCTGGACAAGTTGCGGGTGTTCGCCATCGATGCGGCAAATTCTGCCGCCCTGGCCGAAATGGCCGAGCGCGGCATGAAATTGCAATGCACGGTGCAGGACGGACAGGTCTGGCTTACCGACGGCGAACGCACGGTCTGCCTGGAGTTGCGCCGCCTCGCAGGATGACGTTCGGAAAAGAGGCCTAAATCTTGCTCTTCTTTCGCTGAGCCGCCGTTTGGGCGGCATAGCGAACGGAGACGCAAATGAATACTTCGAATGTTTCGGCTTCCTCCCTGGCCCTGCAGCTGGCGGCAGTCCGCTCGGGAACGCTGGGTGCGCTGGTCGGCTCTTCCGCTGATTTCGACAGCATCCTGCAGGCGGCTTCGAACGCCTCTTCGCCCGTCGATGCCTTGTTTTCGAAGGGCAGCGGCAAGAGCGTCGGCCTTTCAGCCGACGGCCACAACATGTCCTTGTTCGACCCCCAGTCGGCCTTCGACATGATGAGCGTGATCAACAAGAAGGACGTTGATTACAAAGCCCAATATTCTGAACTGAGCCAGATGGGCTCGGGCGCCGCGTCGCTCGCCTCGACGGCGCAGGACTTGGCCGGCATTTCGGCCGCCACCGGCGATGCCGACATGCGCACCCGGCTGCAGGCCTTCGTCGACCAGTACAACGGCTGGATCAAACGCTTCGACGCCGACATGCAGAAGGGCGGCCTGCTCTCCGGTACCCAGGCGGCCCAGGTGGCGCGCCACGAACTGGACGCGGGCATCGACAACCGCTTCTATGGCGCCAGGGACGGCGTGCGCGGCCTGCAGGAACTGGGCATCACGACCGACCCGGTGACCGGGCTCGCTTCCTTCGATACGGCGAAGTTCGATGCCGCCCTGGCGCGCAACCGCAGCGGCGTGGTCGATACGGTGCAGGAATTCGCCACAGGCTTCGCCACCGCGGCGAACCTGCTGAACTCGGCCGGCAACTTCATCCCGAACCAGCTCAACAACCTCTCCGGCGCGATCCACTACATCGACGCCAACATCGCGTCCTGGCGCAGCGAGTTCGGCACGGGTTCGGCGGCCACGCCGGACGCGCAGACCGCGCGCGCCCTTGCCGCCTACAACAAGGCGAACGCGGCCTAGTAGCGCTTGCCCGACTTGCCGGCGGGGCGCTTCGGCGCCGGTTTCCTGTCGCCGGCCGACTCGCGCCGGGGCGTCTTCGGCGGGCGGCTGCCGTCGCGATCGCCTGCTGCGCGGTACGGCTTGGCCGCAGGCCGGGCAGGGCGCTCGCCGCGCTCCTCGAACGGCTTGCCGCGCGGCTTGAACTCGCGCTTCGGCTCGTCTTCCGCGCCATTGCCGACGGGGCGGATGTTGAGCGGGCTCTGGCGGATGCGCGTGCGCTTCAGCGTGCCGAGAATTTCGGCCGGGATACCGGCCGGCAACTCGACCGTGCTGTAGTCGTCGAACAGATGAATCTGGCCGATGTACTTGCCTTCGATGCCGCCTTCGTTGGCGATGGCGCCGACGATGTCCTTCGGCGTCACGCCTTGATTGCGGCCGACGTCGATGCGGAACTTGGCGAGGTGGCCTTCGCTGAAGGCGCGGCGCTTGGCCAGCACCTCGTCGCGGTTGGGACGCGACGGCCTGTCTTCGCGGAACGGGGCGCCTTCCTCGCGCGGCATGGGGCGGCGATGGGCCGCTTCCGGTGAAGCGCGCTCCTCGCGGGCCGGCCGCTCTTCACGGCGCGGGCGCTCTTCGGCAAGCGGCGTTTCCGCCTGCCACGCAGCGCCTTCGGGCTGCAGCGGCCGTTCGCGCTGCGCCATGAAGGCAAGCGCGGCGGCCACTTCGCGCGGCTTGATCTCGGCCTCGTCCTCGATCTGACGCACCACGTCGAAGAAGAAGTCGAGCTTCTCCGCCTCGATGACGTCAAGGATCTGGCGCTTGAACTGCGCGACGCGGCGGTCGGCCACTTCGTCGCGCGTCGGCAGCGAGATGGGCTCGATCTTCTGGCGCGTCGCGTGTTCGATGGCCTTCAGCATGCGCATCTCGCGAGAGGAAACGAACAGGATGGCGCTGCCGGTGCGCCCGGCGCGGCCGGTGCGGCCGATGCGGTGCACGTAGGCTTCGGTGTCGTAGGGGATGTCGTAGTTGATGACGTGGCGGATGCGCGGCCCGTCGAGGCCGCGCGCGGCGACGTCGGTCGCGACGACGATGTCGAGCGCGCCGCTCTTCAAGCGGTCGATCACCTGTTCGCGCAGGCCCTGCGTCATGTCGCCGTTCAAGGCGGCGGCCTCGTAGCCGCGTGCTTCGAGCTTCTCGGCGAGGTCGACGGTCTGCGTCTTGGTGCGCACGAAGACGATGGCGGCGTCGAAGTCCTCCTCGACTTCCAGCATGCGCGTCAGCGCGTCGAGCTTGTCGGCGCGCACCTGCCAGTAGCGCTGGCGGATGGCGGCGACGGTGGCGGTCGCGGCCTTGATCTTCACGTGCTCGGGCTCGCGCTGGTAGCGGCCGGCGATGCGGCGGATCGGCTCCGGCATGGTGGCCGAGAACAGCGCGGTCTGGCGCGTGGCCGGCGTGTGCTCGAGGATCCATTCGACGTCGTCGATGAAGCCCATGCGCAGCATCTCGTCGGCCTCGTCGAGCACCAGCGTCTGCAGCTTGTCTAGCGACAGGCTCTTGCGCTCGAGGTGGTCCATGACGCGGCCGGGGGTGCCGACGATGATGTGCGCGCCGCGCGACAGCGCGCGCAGCTGCACGATCATGCTCTGGCCGCCGTAGACGGGCAGCACGTGGAAGCCGGGCAGGTGATGCGCGTACTTCTGGAAGGCCTCGGCGACCTGGATGGCGAGTTCGCGCGTCGGCGTCAGCACTAGCGCCTGCGGCGCCTTCACGGATGGGTCGAGGCGGGCGAGCACGGGCAGCGCGAAGGCGGCCGTCTTGCCGGTGCCGGTCTGGGCTTCGCCGAGCAGGTCGCGGCCCGCCAGCAGGTGCGGAATGCACGCGGCCTGGATCGGCGAGGGGGTTTCGTAGCCCACGTCCGCCAGCGCGGAAAGCAGGAAAGGCGGCAGCTGCAGCGCCGCGAAGGAATCGATTGGGTCTGTCATGGAAGCCTCCTTCGAGGCGGGGGGAAATGCCGGCCGGGCGGCCGCTAAGGCGTCATTATCGCAGACGCGCGGCCTTCGCGCCTGATTCACGAGCGGAACGGGCATAATCGCGCTCGCTGCATCGCTCCTTTTCGTCATGTCCACGACGCATACCATCGCCGGCTACCCGTTCCACCCGCGCGCATTGCGCGCGTCCGGCTCCCCGGCCGGGCAGGCCGACCGCTTCCACGTGCTGCTGAAGGAAGGGCGCCTGGCCGAGGTGCGCGAGGCCATCGCCGACCGGCCCGAACTTCTGGCCGGCCTGCTGCCGATCGTCGCCAATCCGGAAGCGAGCATCAACGTTCGCATCGGCGCTTCGGTGGTGTTCGAGGAGCAGGCCGGCGGCCCCGCGCTGCGGGCCTTGCTGCCGCAGATCGGCCGTCTGGCCGCGCATGAGGATGCCCGCGTGCGCGCCGATGCCTGCTTCTATCTGGGGCTCTCGGCAGACGATGCGGCACGCATCCCCCTGCGCTCCTGCCTCGACGACCCGAGCGGCGAAGTGCGCGAGATCGCCGCCGACGCGATGGCGGCGCTCGATGCCGTGAGGACGCCCGAATGAGTTCCCGGTCCGTTGCGGTGATCGGCGGCGGGCCGGCCGGCCTGATGGCGGCCGAGGTGCTGGGCGCCGCCGGCATCCGCGTCGATCTCTATGACGCCATGCCGTCGGTCGGACGCAAGTTCCTGATGGCGGGCAAAGGCGGCCTCAACCTCACCCATGCGGAGCCGAAGTCCGATTTCGTGTCGCGCTACGGCGAGCGGCAGGCCGAAGTCGCGCGCTGGCTGGCTGCCTTCGACGCCGAGGCGCTGCGCGCCTGGGCGCGCGGCCGCGGCGGCGAGACCTTCGGCGGGTCCTCGGGCCGCGGGTTTCCGACCGGCCTGAAGGCGGCGCCGCTGCTGCGGTCCTGGGTGCGCCGCCTGCACGCCGCCGGCGTGCGCTTCCACATGCGGCATCGCTGGCTCGGCTGGGATGGCGGCGGCGCGCTGCGCCTGGCGACGCCGGCAGGAGAAATCACCGCTCGTTCCGACGCCGTCGTGCTGGCCCTCGGCGGCGCCAGCTGGCCGAAACTCGGTTCGGACGGCGCCTGGGTGCAGCCGCTCGAGCAGCGCGGCGTCGCCGTGGCGCGCCTGCGGCCCGCCAACTGCGGCTTCGAGGCCGCATGGAGCGAGCATTTCCGCGGCCGCTTCGCCGGAGAGCCGGTGAAGTCCGTCGGGCTCTCGTTTTGCGACGCGACCGGCCGCGTGCACGCGCGGCGCGGCGAGTTCGTGGTGACCGCGAACGGCATCGAAGGCGGCGCGGTCTATGCGCTCGCCGCGCCCTTGCGCGACGCGATCGAGGCGCAGGGTGTCGCCGTTCTGCATATCGACCTGCTGCCGGATCACAGCGCGGATCGCGTGCGCGCCGAGGTTGCCCACCCGCGCGGCGCGCGCTCCCTGTCGAGCCACCTGAAGGGGCGGCTGGGTCTGGGCGGCGTGAAAGCCGGACTGCTGCGCGAATGCGCGCACGAGGACTTAGCGGATGCCGGCCGGCTCGCGGCGGCCATCAAATCCCTCCCGCTGAGACTTACGGCGCCGCGGCCGCTGGACGAGGCAATCAGCACGGCCGGCGGAGTCGATTTCGCCGGCCTCGACGAGCGGCTGATGGTCAAGAACCTGCCCGGCGTTTTTTGCGCTGGCGAGATGCTCGACTGGGAGGCGCCGACGGGCGGCTATCTGCTGACGGCCTGCTTCGCCAGCGGCTCCATCGCCGGCAGGGGAGCGGCCGCCTGGCTGGCGGAGCGCTGAGCGCCGGCCCCTGCGGTTGCCGCGCTCGCAACGCAGGGACCGAAGACCACCGCGATGCACGTGCCCTTGCCCGGATGGCTGTCGATGGTCAGCCGGGCACCGACGAATTCTGCGCGCTGCCGCATGGTGGCCAGTCCCTGTCCGTCGTGCCGTTTGTTCGGATCGAAGCCCGCGCCGTTGTCCGAGATCAGCAGCACCAGCCGGTTGCCGTGCATCGTCTGGCGGATGGAAACCGTCCCGGCATGCGAATGGGCGGCGCAGTTCGCCAGCGCCTCCTGCGCGATATGGAACAGGTTGGTTTCGACTTCGGGGGCGAGCCGCAGCGCCCGCTGCCCGGCCATTTGCACGGCGATGCCGGTGCGCCGGCGGAACTGCCGCGCGTAAGCGCTCAGCGCGGGCCACAGGCCGGCGTAATCGAGCAGCGGCGGCCGGAAGTCCACGGACATCGCGCGGATGTTCGCGATCGTGTCGGAGAGCGTCGCCGAGCTGTCCTCGATCAGATCCGCCAGATTGGGCGGCAGTCCGGCAGGCAGCGCCGCCGCGAGGAGCTTCAAATTGATGTCGAGGACCGTCAGGTTGGGGCTGGTGCGGTCGTGCAATTCGAAGGCGATGCGCCGGCGCTCTTCCTCCTGAACGGCGACCAGGCCGCGCGAGACTTCCTCGCGGTTGCGGATCTCCTGAAATTGCGTGCGCTCGGTGATGTCGATGCCGAACGAGATGACCGCGGGCCTGCCGTCGTGCTCGAAAACGCCGCTGTTCTGCCAGGCGATGAGGCGCTCCTCGCCGTCGCGCGCGAGGACGGGCGCCTCGACGGCGCGCGGCAGTTCGCCGGTTTCGCGGCAGCGCAGGAAGACCTGCCACGCGGCCGGATAGCGGTCGCGCGGCATGAGGGTTTCGAACAGGCTGCGGCCGAGCAGCTCCTGCCGCGAATAGCCGGTGATGCGCTCGGTAGCCTCGTTGACCGCAACCAGGCAGCCGCCGGCGTCGATGCACAGCATCATGGCATTGGCCGTGCCGATGAGGCGCTCCGAGAAGTCCTTGCTCGCCAGAACCTCCCGCTGGCGCCGGTGTGCGGTCCACGCCAGGCGCAGCACCAGCGCCGCACCGAGCACGAAGAGGGTTGCACGCAGCAGCAGGTGTTCGCGCCAGTGCGCCAGCACGTCGTCCACCGGCGTCGATACCACGACGCTCAGCGACGTGTCGGCCACGGGGCGCATCACGTAGAGGCGATCGAGCCCGTCCCGCGGCGATGCGGCGCGCTGGAAGCCCGCCTTCTTCCCGGTGGCGAGATAGGCGCGGTAAGCGCGGTTGTTGGCCACGCTGTCTCCGACCCCGCCGTCGGGATCGGGCTCGAAGTAGAGATAGTCGCCCTCGTCATTGACGATGGCTGCGGTGCCGCGCAGCGAGGGCGGACGGATGTCCGTCATGGCGCCCTTGAAGTAGGTGTAATGGACGCCGGCGACGGCGACGCCGATCAAGTGGCGGGCGCCGTCGAGGATGGGCAGCGAGAAGCCGATCGAATAGTCGCCATAGACCGACTTGTAGGGGCGCGAGATGTGGAAGTCGGACCAGTGCGGCCCGGCCCGGTGCGCGGCGAAATACTCGCGCCGGGAACCGTCGAAGCCGACCAGCCCGGGATTGGCCGCCGCTTCCACGCGGCCGGTTTCGCCGAGGACGGCAAGGGTGGCGATCTCGGGTGCCTGGCGGTTGTACGCTGCGAGCCGTTGTCCATAGGCGGTTCGCTCACGCGGCGCCGCTTGCGGCAATTCTTCCGCGATGCGCGTCAGCACCAGGCGAACGTTGCGCACCAGCCCCGCGATCTGGTTCTGCGCGATGCGCGCGTGGGCATCGAGGAAGCGGTATTCCTCGTTGATGCTTTCCTGGTATTCGTCGTAGCTCACCCATGTGAGCACCGAGCACGCCAGCAGCAGGGCGACGCACGGCACCGTCCAGACCGAGGCGAGCGGCGTGTCGTGCGGAAGCGATGTATGGCTGGGCTTGCCGTGCTGCACGTTCTTTCCGGCATGGGCGCGTTCGAGGGACGGGAATTCTAGGTTCCGGACGATGATGGATAAATACCGGTATACCGGTACGAGGAAATAACCACGATGCCGGCGGGCTATTGCGCCGGCCAGCGAAAGCGTGCGAGCAGCCGCGCGAAGTCGTCGCCGGGCGGGCAGCCGATGGCGAGTTCATGGCCGTCGGGATGGAGAAAGCGCAATTCGACGCAGGCGAGCAGCAGCCGCGCGCAGCCGAATTCACGCTGGAAGAAGCGGTTGTGCCGGCCGCGGCCGTACGTCGCATCGCCGATGATCGGGTGGGCGATATGGGCGAGATGGCGGCGCAGCTGGTGGCGACGCCCGGTCAGCGGCTCGAGCTCGACCAGCGCGTAGCGGGCGGTCGGGTAGCCTTCCACTTCGAACGGCAGTTCCACCGTGGCCAGCCGGCGAAAGCGCGTGAGCGCGGCCTGCGGCTCGGCATCCGCGACGGCGCGACCGTAGTGGTCGTGGCGCCGCAGCAGCGCGTGGTCGATGACGCCGCTTTCCGCAGGCCAGCCGCGCACCACGGCGAGATAGCGCTTGTGCACGGCGTTTGCCTCGAACTGCTGCCCGAGCTGGCGCGCCGCATCGGCGTCGAAGGCGAACAGCAGAACCCCCGAGGTGCCGCGGTCGAGCCGATGCACGGGTTGCACGCGACGCCCGATCTGGTCGCGCAACAACTGCACCGCGAAGCGCGTTTCCTGGCGGGCGATGTCGCTGCGGTGGACCAGCAGGCCGGGCGGCTTGTCGATGGCGATCAGGCGCTCGTCGCGATAGAGGATGGGCAGGGCCATCGGTGGGTGGGGGATCGTGGATAATGGCGGCCTTTCGCATTCTACGGACACACGATGCCGATCCAGTGGTTTCCCGGTCACATGACCTCGGCCCGCAAGAAGGCGGCCGAGACCATGGCGCTGACCGACGTCGTCATCGAGGTGGTGGACGCGCGCCTGCCCGAGGCGAGCACCAACCCGATGATCCGCGAGTTGCGCGAGGCGCGCAGCCGGCCGTGCCTGAAGCTGCTCAACAAGGCGGACCTCGCCGATCCGGCGGCGACCAAGGCCTGGCTCGACTTCTACAACCGTCAGCCCGGGGTCAAGGCGGTCGCCATCTCGTGCAAGAAGCCGGGCGACGCCGCGCGCGTGCCTTCGCTGTGCCAGGGGCTGGCGCCGCACCGCAACGACAACGTCAAGCCGCTGCGCATGATGATCATGGGCATCCCCAACGTCGGCAAGTCGACGCTGATGAACGCGCTGGTCAAGCGCCGCATCGCGGCGGTGGGCGACGAGCCGGCGGTGACGAAGTCGCAGCAGCGCTTCGACCTCGGCCCGCGCCAGACGCTGGTCGACACGCCGGGACTGATGTGGCCGAAGATCATGCACGACAGCGACGGCTTCATGCTCGCCGCCAGCCACGCGATCGGCACCAACGCGGTGATCGAGGAGGAGGTCGCGACCTTCCTCGCCGGCTTGCTGCTCGCGCGTTACCCGGGCGGCATCGCGGCGCGCTACAAGTGCGATCCGGCGGCGCTCGACGCAGTGGGTGTGCTGGAAACGGTGGCCAAGAAGCGCGGCTGCATCGTGAAGGGCGGCGGCGGTGAACTCGACCTGGAGAAGGCGTCGCTGATCCTGCTTACGGACTACCGCAGCGGCGCGCTCGGCCGCATCAGCCTCGAGACCCCCGAGACCCGCGCCGCGATGCTGGCGGCGGAATCGGCGGCGACGAAAGCGCAGCAAGAGGAAGGCGATGGAAACGCGGATCAATGAACTCGAAGTGAAGCTGGCCTTCGCCGAAGACCTGCTCGAGGAGTTGAACAAGACGGTCTACCGGCAGCAGCAGCAGATCGAGCGTCTGCAGAAGGAAATGCGCGAACTGCGCGAGCAGATGGCGGCTTCGATGCCGAACGAAGGGCGTAGTCTGCGGGACGAGATTCCGCCGCATTACTGACGCTCTTGCGGCGTCGGCTTGGCGCGTGCGGAACGCAGCGCGCTCGGGCCGACGGGGTGCCCTGCTGCGCTCCGTGTCCCCCGGCGGAAAAAGGCGAGAATCGTCCGCCTCCTCCTTTACCTACGCGCCGCAGGGCACCCCATCGGCCCGGCGAGCAACCGTACAAGAG
>JBLNBJ010000148.1:0-24810 GCA_050259835.1 Ignavibacteria bacterium
AGCCGAGGGTGGCGGGTGGTCGTCGACGCGTAGGTAAAGGAGGAGGCGGACGCCTTATCGATCTTGTCCGCCGGGGGACACGAAGCGGCGACGACCACCCGTCGCCCTCGGCGGGCCGAAGCCGCCGGTGTTCCGACGACCCGTCGTTCTCGATGGGCCGAAGCCCTCGGTTTGAACGGCCGCCCCGACTACCGGCTCGCCGACGCCTGCGTCAGTTCCCGATAGCGCCGACGATCCTCCTCGAATCGCGCGCGCGTCGCCTCGATGTCCTTCTTGCGCTCCTCGATCGACTTCTTCTGGGCCTCGATCTCGGTCTCGTTGTCCTTGATCTGGGCCTTCAGGTCGGGCGGCACGGGTTTCTTGACGTAGAACTCGAGTTCCTTCTCGAGCTGCGCCTTGCGCTTCATCGCGGCGTTGTACTTGTCCTGCGTCTGCTTGCCGGAGGCCTCGAGGTCGGCCACGGCGCGGTCGCGCAGCAGGTCGATGTCCTTCTCGCTGCCGTAGGTGTTGAGCAGCGCGCGGTCCTTGCGACGCTGTTCGGCGGCGATGCGGTCCTGTTCCTTCTTGCGCGCGGCTTCGGCCTCGCGCTCGGCCTTCTGCTCGGCCGTCAGCGGCGCCTCGACACTGCGCACGCCTTTTGCCCCGAATTCCTTATAGGCGCGGTCCTCGCATTCCATCGGCAAGGTGTCGCCGCAAACGCGGTGGCCGGTCTTGTCAGTGCAGCAGATGGTACGGGCGGCTGCCGGCAGGGCGAGGCCCACGCCGAGTGCCAGGGCGGCGCACAGCCGCAGCGCTTCGTGCTTATTCGACACCGTATTCCTCCCGATAGCGGCGGATCGCCGTCAGATTGCGCTGCAGTTCCGGCTCGCCGGCCAGATAGTCGATGAGGTCGGAAAGCCTTGCCACCGGCACGACGGGAATGCCGTAGGTCTGCTCGACCTCCTGCACTGCCGAGAGCCGACCTTGGCCGCGCTCCTGGCGATCCAGCGCGATGACGACGCCGGCCGGCTCGGCGCCGGCGGCGGCGATCAGCGCCACCGATTCGCGCACCGAGGTGCCGGCCGAGATGACGTCGTCGATGATCAGCACCTTGCCCGCCAGCGGCGCGCCGACGAGCGTGCCGCCTTCGCCGTGATCCTTGGCTTCCTTGCGGTTATAGGCGAAGGGCGTGTCGCGGCCCAGGCGCGCCAGCGAGATGGCGGTGCCGGCGGCGAGCGGAATACCCTTGTAGGCGGGCCCGAACAGCACGTCGAAGTCGGGCGCCGAAGCGAGGATGGCCTCGGCGTAGAAATCGCACAGGCGGCCGAGCATGGCGCCTTCGTTGAACAGTCCGGCGTTGAAGAAATAGGGCGAGTTGCGTCCCGCCTTGGTCTTGAATTCGCCGAAACGGAGCACGCCCGCCGCGCACGCGAACGCGATGAAGTCGTGGCTGAAGCGGCGCTCGCCGTCCTTCGCTTCCGCGGAGGAATCGGCGGGTTGCTGCGGGCTAGAATCCCGGTTTGTCATGAAGGCGGATTCTACATGCTTCGCATCACGTCGCTGAACCTCAACGGCATCCGTTCGGCCGCCAGCAAGGGCCTCTACGACTGGCTGGCGACGCAAGGCGCCGACGTCGTCTGCCTGCAGGAGCTCAAGGCCCAGCATGCCGACCTCGACCTCGCGGTCCACGTGCCCGGCGGCTACCAGGGCTGGTTCCATTGCGCCGAGAAGAAAGGCTACAGCGGCGTCGGCCTCTACGCGCGCAAGCAGCCGGACCGCGTCGTCGAAGGTTTGGGCAACGCCGAGTTCGATGCCGAGGGGCGTTACCTGCGCGCCGACTGGGGCAGGCTTTCGGTGATCTCGCTCTACCTTCCTTCCGGGTCGAGTTCGCCGGAGCGGCAGGAAGCCAAGTTCCGCTTCATGGACTTCTTCTTCCCCCATCTGGCGCAGCTCGCCAAGGAAGGCCGCGAGATCGTGCTGTGCGGCGACTGGAACATCGCGCACCGCGAGATCGACCTCAAGAACTGGAAGTCGAACCAGAAGAACTCGGGCTTCCTGCCCGAGGAGCGCGCCTGGCTCACACGGGTGTTCGACGAGCTGGGCTGGGTGGACGTCTACCGGCGCCTCTACCCCGAGGCCGGCGGCGAGGCCTACACCTGGTGGTCGAACCGGGGCCAGGCCTGGGCCAAGAACGTCGGTTGGCGCATCGACTACCAGATCGCGACGCCGGGCGTCGCCGCCAAGGCGGTGCGGGCGGCGGTCTTCAAGGAGCAGCGCTTCTCAGACCACGCGCCGTTGACGGTCGATTACGACTGGACGCTGTAAGGCGCCTTTCGCTTCACCCTGCTACGGCGTAGAGCACGGTTTCCTCGGCGAAGATCGTGTAGTGCTCGAGGTGGAGGCGATAGAAGGGAAAGTTCGTCTTCAGGAAGATCGGGATCTCGAAGAAGTCTTCCGGCTTGTGGTAAAGCGAGATGGCAAGCTTGGGGCGGAACCTGGCGATCGAGTCGGCGGCTCCCTTCAGGGCCTTCAACTCGAAGCCCTCGATGTCGAGCTTGATGAAGTCCAGCCGTTCGAGCTTCTCCTTCGCGACGAAGTCGTCGATGGAGACGATCGGCACCTGGTCCTCGCGCCCCGCCATCGAGAAACCGGGGCTCGTCACCCGCGCCAGCCCGCCGCCGATGTCGGTGACGGTGTTGCTGGCGTCGCCCAATCCGGCCGGCACGATCTGCAAGCGCTGCTGCAGGCCGTTCTGCCGCGCGTTCAGTTCAATCACTTCGGCATGGACGGGCAGCGGCTCGAAGGCGAAGACGCGCCCGTCGCGCCCGACGGAAGTGGCGAAGAAAGCTGCCGTATCGCCGAAGCAGGCCCCGCCGTCGATGATCCAGTCGCCGGCTTCCGGCTGCACCCGGAGGTCGCCGCGGCGCAAGTAATACTGGCGCCGGCTTCCGCAGCCCAGGTCAAACGCGACGTTCAGCGTCCATGCGTCCACGGTAACCGGCGTGCCGTCCTCGGCCGGCACATCGACGTGGTGCAGCAAGGGCCCGAACATGCCGCTGAAGCGGATCTCGGAGGGCCCCCGCACGTAGGAAGCGGCACGGTCGATGGAGGCCTTGACGGCGGTCCACGTCATGTCCTCGTGGATGCGCAGATGCGGATGGCCCAGGCAGCGGTACTTGATCAGCTGCTTGAACAGGGCGCGCGAATCGGCGTCCTCCAGCAGCAGCCAGGCGGCGTAGAAGGACTCGATGTTGTCGAGCACGAAGCTGAAGTACGCCGCGTTCTGATGGACATTGACCAAGGTCGAGCGGTCGACGCCGTCATAACCGAACCTGACGAAGTCAAAGTTGTCGCCGAGTCTCTGATACATGCCGGCGTATATGGCATGGACAAGCTCGTTGCGGAATTCTCTCAGCTGCATCGCTTCCTGCTCCCCCGTTGTATCGGGCGGGATGCTAACCCAGAAGCGTCCGGCAGGTGCTGGCAGGCGCGATGCCGGCGTATGACGATCGCCCGATTTACAGCGAAGCCGGCTGCCATTAGTCTTGCGCCTCGCCGCAGCACCGAAGTGCACGGTTACTATTCGTGCAGGCCCTGCCCAACGCCCGTATCGCCGCCATGAACCGACGCCAGATCGCCTTCGACTACGCCATGCTTGCCCTGCTCGCAGGGATCCTGGCTTTCGGCGGCTGGCTCGTCGAGCGCATCAACGACGAGAGCTACGACGCCGAATTGCGCGCCCGGGTGCAGCACGACCTGGTGCTGGTACGCGACCGCCTGGAAGGAAACCTCAACGGCGACCTGCAGCTGGTGCGCGGGCTCATCGCGGTCATCGCCCTGAATCCCGATCTCGACCAGAAGCAGTTCGAACGGGCGCTGCGGCCCATCTTCGAGGGCCACAGCCAGCTGCGCAATGTCGGTGCGGCGCCGGGCATGGTGATACGCCTGATGTATCCGCTGCGCGGCAACGAGAAGGCCATCGGTCTGGACTACCGCAAGCTGCCGGCCCAGTCCCAGGCCGCCGAGAAGGCGCGCGATACCCGCCAGATCGTGCTGGCCGGTCCGCTGCAATTGGTCCAGGGCGGCACCGGAGTGGTCGCGCGGCTGCCGGTCTTCCTCTCCGGCGACGCCGCCGGGGAGCGCTTCTGGGGACTGGTGAGCGCCGTCATCGACGCCGACCGGCTGTTCGAGTCGAGCGGGCTGCGGGAGCCGAAGCTGCAGATCGAGATCGCGCTGCGCGGCACCGACGGCCGCGGCGCCGAGGGCGAAGTGTTCCTCGGCCGCCCGCAGGTATTCGACGACCGCCCCGTCGTCAGCGACATTCCCTTGCCGCAGGGCTCGTGGCAGATGGCGGCGGTGCCGCGCGGCGGCTGGCCGCGGCACGCCGAGAACGTCTGGGCCCTGCGCTTCGGCTTCGCCCTGCTGGGGCTCGTCATCGTCGGCACGCTCTTGTCGGTGGTGCGCGCCTTGCGCAAGGTGTCGCGCGCGCAGGAGGATGCCGAGGCGGCCAACAGCGCCAAGACGCGCTTCCTCGCCGTCATGTCGCACGAGATCCGCACGCCGATGAACGGCATCCTCGGCATGGCGCAGCTGCTGCTCAGCGAGCGGCTCAACGAGGCCGAGCGCTTCGAATACGCCCGGGTCATCCTCAATTCCGGCCACACGCTGCTGACGCTGCTCAACGACATCCTCGACCTTTCCAAGGTGGAGGCGGGCCGCCTGGAGCTGGAGAGCCTGGCCTTCGATCCGGCCCAGCTGATCGAGGAGGTGAAGACGCTGTTCGCCGAGCAGGCCCGCGTCAAGGGGCTGGCGCTCGAAGCGGTCTGGCGCGGCACCTCCCAGCCGGCCTTCCGCGGCGACCCGATCCGGCTGCGCCAGATGCTGTCCAACCTCGTCAGCAACGCGATCCGGTTCACCTCGAAGGGCTACGTCTTCATCGAAGGACGCGACGTTCACATCGCCGACGGCTCGACGATGCTCGAGTTCTCGATCACGGACAGCGGCATCGGCGTTTCCGAAGACAAGCAGCCGCTGCTGTTCAATCCCTTCTCCCAGGTCGACGCGTCGACGACGCGCAAGTACGGCGGCACGGGGCTGGGACTCTCCATCGTGCGGCATCTGGCCAAGCTGATGGGGGGCGACGTCGGCTTCCGCAGCCAGGAGGGCAAGGGCTCGCGCTTCTGGTTCACGGTCCGGGCCGAGATGGTCACGGGCAGCGAGGAACGCCGCCAGCTCGAGCGCGAGCGGCGGCCGCACGCGGCGCCCGGTTTGCCGCCCGCGCCCGCGGGCCACGTCCTGGTGGTCGAGGACAACCGCACCAACCGCAAGGTGATCGAAGCCTTCCTCGGCAAGCTCGGCATGCGCTTCGAGAGCGTCGAGAACGGCGCCGAGGCGGTCAAGACGATCACCTCCGGCGCCGTGCCGGCGCTCGTGCTGATGGACTGCCAGATGCCGGTGATGGACGGGTTCGAGGCGACGGCGGTGATCCGCAAGTGGGAGGAGGACGTCGGCCGGCCGCGGCTGCCGATCGTCGCGCTCACGGCCGGCGCCTTCGCCGAGGATCGGGACTACTGCCTGTCGATGGGGATGGACGACTTCATCGCCAAGCCGCTCAAGCTCGACATATTGTCGGAAACGCTGGCGAAATGGATCGGCGAGCGCGCCGCCGAAGGGAACGCCGAGCCGAAATCGGCCGCGTGCTAAAATCGTTGCCGTAGCAACAATAGCTAAGGCAACGATGACCGCTCCTCCCGCCGCCGGCCAGCCGCGCGGCTTCCGCCAGACGCTGTTCGCCATGCTGGGCCTGTGCTGCGTGCTGATGATGGTGGCGCTCGATCAGACGGTGATCGGCACCGCGCTGCCGACCATCGTGGCGGAACTCAACGGCTTCGATCTCTACGCCTGGGTCGGCACCTCCTACCTGCTGACCTCGGTGATCACGGTCCCGATCTTCGGCAAGCTCGGCGACGAGTACGGCCGCAAGCCCTTCAACCTCGCCGCCATCGTGCTGTTCACTGCGGCCTCGGCCCTGTGCGGCATGTCGCAGAGCATGCTCCAGCTGGTGCTGGCGCGCAGCCTGCAGGGCGTCGGCGGCGGCATGCTGGTGGCCACCACCTTCGCCAGCGTGCCCGACCTGTTCCCCGATGCGCGCTCGCGGCTGCGCTGGCAAGTGCTGTTCAGCAGCGCCTTCGGCCTGGCCAACGCCGTCGGCCCGTCGCTGGGCGGCTATCTCGCCGAGTACTGGGGCTGGCGCTGGGTCTTCTTCGTCAACCTGCCGGTCGGACTGGTCAGCTTGGGACTGGTCTGGCGCTGCCTGCCGCGCATCCGCCACGCCAGCGGCGCGCCGGCGCGGCTCGACTGGCTCGGCTCGGCGCTGCTGGCCGCCACGCTGGGCAGCCTGCAACTGCTCGTCGAGTGGCTGCCGCAGCACAAGGCGCCGGCGCTGCTGGCACTGCTCGGCGCAGTGGCGGTCGCCAGCGGCACGGCGCTGGTCTGGTGGGAACGACGCTGCGCCAACCCGGTGCTGCCGCTCGAGATGTTCTCGCATCGCAGCCTGGCGCCCTTGTTCGCGTTGTCCACCACCATGGGCTTCTGCCTGTTCGCCGTCACCTATTACGCGCCGCTGATGTTCCAGGGCGGCTTCGGGCTCTCGCCCAACGCCGCCGGCCTGCTGGTCACGCCGCTGGCGGTCTGCATCACCATCGGCAGCATCATCAACGGGCGCATCGTGACGCGTCTGCCGACGCCGAACGCCATGCTCTACGTCGGCGTCGCGCTCTATTGGATCGCCGCGCTGGCCCTGACTCAGACGACCGCGGCGACCCCGCATGCGCTGGTGGTGGCCGCCATGGTCACCGCCGGTCTCGGGTTGGGCAGCCTGTTGCCCAACGTGACGCTCTCGGTGCAAGCCACCGCGCCGCGCGCGCAGCTCGGCGTCGCGACGGCCATGGTGCAGTCGACGCGCATGATGGGCAGCATGCTCGGAACGGCCGTGGTCGGCACGCTGGTGACGCGCCTGTATGCCTGGAAGATCGAGGCACTGCCCGATGCTGCCCGATGGCGCGAGTGGCTGGCCGAGCCGCAGATTCTCGTCGACCATGCGCTCGCCGCGCGCTTCGCCGCTGCCGCGGATGCCGCCGGGCAGGACGCCAGCGCGCTGATCCTGGCGGCGCGCGGCCTGCTCGTCGACGCCGTCCACGCCAGCCAGTGGCTGGTCGCGGTCGGCATGCTGCTGGCCTTGTTCTGGGTGCGCCGCATCCCGCCCATTCACCTCCACCGTCCCTACGTCCCGGAACCCGCCCATGAATGACAAGGAACGCAACCTGCTGCGCCAGATCGGCCGTACCGGCCGCGCCATGTACGCGGCCTTCGAGGCACAGGTCGGGCAGGCGCTGCCGCGCTGGCGCATCCTGCAGGCGCTGCACGACGAGACCTGCGCGACGCAGAAGGAATTGGCGCGGCATCTGCTGCTCGACCCCGGGGCGCTGACGCGCCAGATGAAGGCCCTGGAGGCAGAAGGGCTCGTCGTGCGCCGCACCGACCCGAACGACAACCGGGTGACCGCGGTCAGCCTGACGAAGGCCGGCGCAGTCCTCGTCGAATCCGCGCGGCCCTTGCGGCAGGCCTTCTCGCGCAAGGCGCTGCAGGGATTGCCGGCGGACGAATTGGCCATGACGCTGGCGGTGCTCAAGCGCCTCGAAGATCGCTTCCTCGCGATGTCGGAACGATAGCCGCACCCTCGTTATGCCGGCCGCGCATGGCCGTTGCATTGCGCAGGTGCAGCGAACGCGGTAGGCTTCAACCTCCGTATTCCGAATTCCTCATCGTTTCCGAAGGGAGCACTCATGAACGACATCGTCACCAAAGATAAACTCGTCGCCGACCTCAAGGTGGTGGTTGCCGACACCGAGGAGCTTCTGCGCGCTACCGCCGGCCAGGCCGGCGACAAGATCGCGGTGATCCGCGATCGCCTGCAGGACCATCTCTCGAACGCCAAGGCCAGCCTGGCCGATGCGCAGGCCGCCATGGTCGACCGCGCCAAGCAGGTCGGCCGCTACACCGACGACTACGTGCATGACAATCCCTGGCGTTCCGTCGGCATCGCCGCGGGCGTCGGCCTCGTCGTCGGGCTGCTGATCGGCCGGCGCTGATCGATGATCGAGCAGCCCCGCCCGCGCGGCATGCTGCGCTCGCTGCGCGGGCTGATCTCGGCCGGCATCGAGCTGGTCGAGACGCGCCTCGAACTCCTCACGACCGAGCTCAAGGAGGAGAAGACGCGCGTCGTCAGCCTGCTGATCTACGCGCTCGCCGCGTTGATCCTGCTGTCGGTCGGCACGGTGTTCCTCGCCGTGCTGTTCACCGCGCTGCTGTGGGAGAGCAACCGGCTGCTGGCACTCGGCATCTTCGCCACGCTGTTCCTCGGCGGCGGCGTCTTCGCACTCGTCATGGCGGTGCGGCTGGTGCGCCAGCAGACGCGCCTGTTCGCCGCGACGCTTTCCGAGCTCAAGGGCGACCGCGAGGCGCTCGACCGCGACGCATGAGCGCCGAGGTCGAATTCGCACTGAAGAAGCAGCGGCTGCAATACCGCAGCGCCGAGCTGCGCGCCGAGATCGCCGCGTATGCGCATGGCGTGACGCCGGTGCTGCGCGCCGGCGACGCCGTGGTCGAAGGCATGAACTGGATCAAGCGGCACCCGGAAGTGATCGCCGCGGCCGGCATCGGCCTCGTCGTGGCGCGGCCGCGCGGCGCGCTGCGCTGGGCGCGGCGCGGCCTGGCCGCCTGGCAGGCCTGGGGGCGCGTGCGCGACTGGATCGAGAAACACCACCTCGTCTCATGAGCCTGAGGTTTCCGGAGCGGTCGCGTACGCAGGCCGCGTCGCGCCAGTTTGCCGCCAGCACCGGCGGCAAGCGCGTTTCGCCGAGCCTCACGCACAAGATCCTCGACGCCCAGCGGCGCGAGCAGCAGCTGATCCTCGCCGAACTCGCCAAGATCAAGGGTTTCATGCCGCTGCTGATGAAGCACCGCAACGGCGGCGCCTGGTCGGGCGCCGAGCGCACCGAACTCGTCGAGCAGCTGCGCGCCGTGGCGCACCTCTCGCCCTATCTCTTCATCCTGATGCTGCCGGGATCCTTCGTCCTGCTGCCGGTGTTCGCCTGGTGGCTGGATCGCCGCCGCCAGCGCCGTTTCCCCGGCGCCGATTAGTCCGCCGCGATCGCGGCGCCGTTCTCCCGCAACAGTTCGCGCAGCAGTGAGCGATGGCAGTGCGCCTCCGCCTCGCAATAGCAGCCGACCGAGAAGCTGGTCTGGTGCGATAGCGCTGCGAGCGCTGCGATCAGGTGCGCATGCTCCGGCGCCGCCATCTCGCGTCGGTAGCGCGCGGCGAAGGCCTTCCACTCGGCCGCCGTCGTCGCCTGCAGCGCGAGCTTCATGCTTTCGACGCTGGGGGCCAGATTGGGCAGCCAGACGTCGTACCAGTCATGCGAGGAATAGTCGGCTTTCGGCACGCCGCGCGGCGGGCGCCGCACCGTGCCGATGCGCAGGCCCTCGTCCGGGGCGCGCGGCGTGCCGAGGCGCACGATGCGGATCGCCACCGTCAGACCGCCAGGCAGACGTACTTGATCTCGAGGTATTCCTCGATGCCGTATTTCGATCCTTCGCGGCCGATGCCTGACTGCTTGACGCCGCCGAACGGAGCCACCTCGTTCGAGATCACGCCGGTGTTCACGCCCACCATGCCGTATTCGAGCGCTTCGGCGACGCGCCAGACGCGGCCGATGTCGCGGCTGAAGAAGTAGCCGGCCAAGCCGTACTCGGTGGCGTTGGCGAGCGCGATCGCGTCGGCTTCCGTCTTGAAGCGGAACAGCGGCGCCACCGGCCCGAAGGTTTCTTCGCGCGCGCAGCGCATGTCGGGGGTCACGTCAGCCAGCACCGTCGGTTCGAAGAAAGTGCCGCCGCGCGCATGGCGCTTGCCGCCGGTCAGCACGCGCGCGCCCTTCTGCAGCGCGTCGGCGATGTGCGCCTCGACCTTGGCGAGCGCCTGCTCGTCGATCAGCGGGCCTTGCGCGGCGCCTTCCTCGGTGCCGGCCCCGACCTTCAGATCGGCCACCCGGGCCGACAGCTTCTTGGCGAACTCCTCGTAAATGCCGTCCTGCACCAGCAGGCGATTGGCGCAGACGCAGGTCTGGCCGGTGTTGCGGTACTTGCTCGCAACGGCGCCGGCGACGGCCGCGTCGACGTCCGCATCGTCGAAGACGATGAACGGCGCGTTGCCGCCCAGTTCGAGTGACACCTTCTTCACGGTCGGCGCGCACTGCGCCATCAAAAGGCGCCCGACTTCGGTGGAACCGGTGAACGAGAGCTTGCGCACGATCGGGCTGGCGGTGAGTTCGCCGCCGATCTTCGCAGCCGATTCGGCCGCGCCGGTGACGACGTTGAACACCCCGGCGGGAAAGCCCGCGCGCTGGGCGAGTTCCGCCAGCGCCAGGGCGGTGAGCGGCGTCTGCTCGGCCGGCTTGACGACGACCGTGCAGCCGGCGGCCAGCGCCGGCGCTACCTTGCGCGTGATCATGGCGGCCGGGAAGTTCCACGGCGTGATGGCGGCACAGACGCCGATCGGCTGCTTGAGCACGACGATGCGGGTCTTCGGATCGGGGCTCGGCATGGTGTCGCCGTTGGCGCGCTTGCCCTCCTCGGCGAACCATTCGACGAAGCTCGCGCCGTAGAGCACTTCGCCGCGCGCCTCGGCGAGCGGCTTGCCCTGTTCTGTCGTCATCAGCAGCGCGAGGTCGTCGGCGTTGGCGACCATGAGGTCGAACCAGCGGCGCATCACGGCGGCGCGCTGCTTGGCGGTCTGCGCGCGCCAGGCGGGCCAGGCGGCGTTCGCAGCCTCGATGGCGCGGCGCGTTTCGGCCGCGCCCATGTCGGGCACCTCGGCTATGATTTCGCCGCTCGCCGGATTGCGCACAGAGAAGGTCGCGCCGCTCTCCGCGGGAGTCCAGTCGCCGGCGACGAAAGCGCGCTCGCGCAGCAGCTTGGCATCTCTTAAATCCATGACTTTTATCCCTTTTCTTGGCGTAAGCGGTTCGAGTCTACCGGATCACAATCGTTCCATGCGCCGCCGTCCGTCCCTTGCCGCTACCGCCCGCCGCCTGGCCGCGGGTTCCGCGCTCGCCCTCGCGGGCTGCGGCGTGCTGCCGCCCGCGTCGCCGGGGCCTTCCACATCGACCGGCAGCGAGGCTGCCGCGCTGTCCGAGAAGGCGCAGGACGTCGTGCTGTTCGCGCTCGGCCTGGTCGAGACCGGCTACCGCTTTGGCGGCAAGAACCCGGACGCCGGCCTCGACTGCAGCGGGATGGTCAGTTACGTGTTCGAGAAGGCGGCCAATCTCAAGCTGCCCGGCTCGGCGGCCGACATCGCGCGCAAGGGCCGCCCGGTCGACGCCTCGCAGCTGCGCCCCGGCGACCTCGTCTTCTTTAATACGCGCAACCGCCCGTATTCGCACGTCGGCATCTACATCGGCGACGGCCGCTTCGTGCACGCGCCGAGCAGCGCCGGCAAGGTGCGCACCGAGAGCCTGAAATCGGGCTGGTTCGCGGCGCGCTTCGAGGAAGCGCGCACTTATCTCGAATAGCAGTCGTGACGATCGAAATCAGCGAAGAAGCAGGCGTGCGCAGCCTGCATTTCGGCTCGGACTGGGTCCAGGGAGCGATGCGCATCGCGCGGCCCTTCGCGCTCGAGCTCGAGTACACGCGCGAGATGATGGCGGCGCTGCTGTTGCGGCCGCAGCTCGACTGGCCGCGGCGTGCCCTGCTGATCGGGCTCGGCGCCGGTTCGCTGGCCAAGTTTCTCTGGCGCTATCGTCCGCAGGCGAGGGTCACCGTAGTGGAGATCAATCCCGCGGTGATCCCCGCGGCGCGGCAATACTTCAAGCTGCCCAACGATCCGGCGCGACTTCACATCGAGGTTGGCGACGGGGCGGATTTCGTCGCGCGCAGCACCGCCACGTTCGATCTCATCATGGTCGACGGCTTCGATGCCAACGCGAGGCCGGGCCAGCTCGACAGCAGCGCCTTCTACCTGAACTGCCGCGCGCGCCTGTCGGACCAGGGTATGTTGTCCACGAACCTGCTGTCGCGCCGCAAGGATTATCGCGTCAGCCTGCAGCGCATCGACGAAGCCTTCGAGGGCCGCGCGCTGTCGTTCCCGTCCTGCGGCAGCGGCAACGCGGTGGCTTTCGCGGCGACGGGCGAGACGGTCAAGATGACGACGGCCGAGTTGAAGACTGCTGCGCTGGCGCTGAAGGCCGACACCGGGCTCAATCTGCTGCCGACCCTGGTGCGACTCGAGCAGGCGCGCACCTGCCGCGACGGCGCGCTGGTGCTCTGACCCGCTAGAGCGCCCCGGCCGCGCGCAGCGCCGCGACGTCGTCGTCGCCGAAGCCCCAGCCGCGCAGGATCTCTTCGTTGTGCTCGCCGCGCTGCGGCGCGGGCGACTGGATCTCGGGCGCCGTGCGCGAGAAGCGCGGCGCCGGCGCCGGCTGGGTGACGCCCGCATGCTCGACGAAAGTCCGCCGGGCGGCGTTGTGCGGATGGGCCGGCGCTTCGTCGAGATCGAGCACCGGCGCGACGCAGGCATCGGTGGTCTCGAGCAGGGCGCACCAGGCGTCGCGCGGTTTCGCTGCGAAGACGGCTTCCAGCCGCGCGCGCAGGCGCGGCCAGCTTTCCGGGTCCCAGCGGTCGGCGAACTCCTCGCGCGAAAGGCCGAGCTTGTCGAGCAGCAGGTCATGGAATTGCGGCTCGATCGGCCCCACCGCAAGCCACTTGCCGTCGGCGCAGCGATAGGTGCCGTAGAACGGCGCGCCGCCATCGAGCAGGTTGGCGTAGCGGTCGTTGCTCCAGTGGCCGGCGGCCTTGAAGCTGTATTGCATCGACATCAGCAGGGCGGCGCCGTCCGTCATGGCGGCGTCGACCACCTGGCCCTTGCCCGAGCGCCGCGCCTCCAGCAGGCCGGCCAGCATCCCCGCGACCAGGAACATCGCGCCGCCGCCGAAATCGCCGACGAGGTTGAGCGGCGGCACCGGCTGGTCACGCTTGCCGGTCGCGTGCAGCGCGCCGGTCAGCGCGATGTAGTCGATGTCGTGTCCGGCCGTGTGCGCGAGCGGTCCGCTCTGGCCCCAGCCGGTGATGCGGCCGAACACCAGCCGCGGATTGCGCGCAAGGCAAACGTCCGGCCCGAGGCCGAGGCGCTCCATCACGCCGGGACGGAAGCCTTCGATCAGCGCATCGGCCTGCTCTACGAGCCGCAACAGCGCCGCCACCGCCTCCGGCTTCTTCAGGTCCAGCGCCAGCGAGCGTCGTCCGCGATTGAGGAAGCCGTAGCTCTTCAGCGTGTCGAAGGCCGTGTCGCCCGGCAGCGCCTTGCGGTCGACGCGGATCACTTCGGCGCCCATGTCGGCCAGCCACATGGCGGCGAACGGCGCCGGCCCGATTCCGGCCATTTCGATGATGCGGATGCCTTCCAGCGGTCCCATGATCAACTCACGCCCTCGCTATAATCGCGCGGCTATTGAACCACGAGGAGCGTCGCCATGACCATGCCGGACCCTGCCGAAACCGCGGTCGCCGACGCCGCCATCGAATCGCGCCGCTCGGTGCGCGCCTATCTCGACGTGCCGGTGCCGCAATTCACGGTGGAGCGCATCCTCGAAGTGGCGGCGCGCGCGCCTTCGGGCACGAATATGCAGCCGTGGCACGTGCATGTGCTCACCGGCGCGACGCGCGACGCGCTCTGCGCGGCGGTTTGCGAGGCCTACGACCGCGAGCCGCAGTCGCACGAATACGAGTACGACTACTACCCGGCCGAGTTCTTCGAGCCCTATCTCGGGCGCCGGCGCAAGGTCGGCTTCGACCTCTACCAGCTCGTCGGCATCGCCAAGGGCGACAAGGAGGCGATGCGCCTCCAGCATCGCCGCAACTTCGAGTTCTTCGGCGCGCCGGTCGGCATGATCTTCACCATCGACCGCCGGCTCGGCAAGGGCAGCTGGTTCGACTACGGCATGTTCCTGCAGAACGTCATGGTGGCCGCGCGCGCCCGCGGGCTGGACACCTGTCCTCAGGCCGCCTGGGCGCAGTTCCATCGCATCATCGCCGCGCAGCTGGCACTGCCGCCGGAGCAGATGGTGGTGTGCGGACTGGCGCTCGGCTATGCCGACGACGGCGATCCGGCCAACCAGCTGGTCACCGAGCGCGTGCCGGTGAGCCAGTTCACCGTCTTCCGCGACTAAAACAACTCTTCGCGGATGAACGCGGCGGCGCGAACGTCGCGCGGCTGGCGGAAGAAATCCGCAGCCGGCGATTGCTCCAGCACGCGACCCTCGTCCATGTAGACGACTTCGTCCGCCAGCCGGCGCGCCTGCCCGAGGTTGTGCGTCGTCATCAGGATGCGCGTGCCGGCGGCGGCGAATTCGCCGACGATGCGCTCCACTTCGCGGCTGCTGCCGGGGTCGAGGCTGGCGGTCGGCTCGTCGAGGAACAGCACTTGCGGTTCCAGCGCCCAGGCGCGCGCCAGCGCGACGCGCTGCTGCTCGCCGCCCGAGAGCACGCGTGCCGGACGGCTCGCGAGGTGAGCCAAGCCGACCCGTTCGAGTGCCTCGTGCGCGCGCCGCTCGCGCTCGCCGTCGGTCACGCTGGCGAGCTTGAGGCCGTAGATCACGTTGCGCAGCACCGTCGTGCGCAGCATCACGGGACGCTGGAAGACCATCGCCTGCCGCAACGGCTGCGTCCAGCGCAGGGTGCCGATCGAGGGCTTGAGCAGGCCGTGGATCAGGCGCAGCAGCGTGCTCTTGCCGGCGCCGTTTGGGCCGAGGATCAGCGTGCGCTGCGCGCCGAGCGCGAGGTTGATCTCGCGCACGATGGTATGGCCGCGCTCGGCCAGCCCCAGGCTCTCCAGCCGCAGGAAGGTATTGCTCATCCCCACCTCCGCGACGCCCAGCCGCGCAGCAGGTAGGCGACGGCGTTGATCGCCAGCACCAGCGAGATCAGGATGAAGCCGAGCGCCAGCGCCAGCGGCAGGTCGCCCTTGCTGGTTTCCAGCGCGATGGTCGTCGTCATCACGCGCGTGAGGCCGTCGATGTTGCCGCCGACGATCATCACGGCGCCGACCTCGGCGATGGCGCGGCCGAAGCCGGCCAGCGCGGCGGTGGTGAGCGAGAAGCGCCCGTCCCACAGCAGGGTCGCGGCCGAGCGTGGCCGGGAGGCGCCGAGCGAGCGCAACTGCTCGCGGTATTCCGTCCAGGCGTCCGCGATCACCTGCCGCGTCAGCGCGGCGACGATCGGCGTCACGAGGACGGCTTGCGCGATGACCATCGCCGCCGGCGTGAACAGCAGGCCGAACGCGCCGAGCGGTCCGGCGCGCGACAGCAGCAGGTAGATCAGCAGGCCCACGGCCACCGGCGGCAGGCCCATCATGCCGTTGAACAACACGATCAGCGCGCGCCGGCCGGTGAAGCGCCCGACGGCGAGCCAGGCGCCCATCGGCATGCCGACGATGCAGGCGATCAGCGTGGCGGTCAGGCTGACGCGCAGGCTCAGGCCGACGATGCCGTAGAGGCGCGCGTCCGCGCCGCCGATCAACTTGGCCGCCAGTCCCAGGCTGGTGGAGATTTCGTCCATGTCGGGCGTGAGAGTACCAGCGGCCGGGCCGCGCGGACCGGCGGCGATCGCCAGCGGTCCGCGCGGCTTTCGGAAAGGCCTAGACCAGCGCGGCTGCCGCCGCCGCGGCGTCGACGCCCGCCACGCGCACACGCTTGGCGCGCGAGGTCTGGCCCGACAGCAGTTCGACGCTCGACTTCGGCACGCCGAGCGTCTTGGCGAGAAAGGCGATCAGGGCGTCGTTGGCCTTGCCGTCGACCGGCGGCGCGGCCAGGCGGATCTTCAGCGCCTCGCCATGCAGGCCGGCGGTTTCGGTGCGCTTGGCGCCCGGCTGGATGTGCAGGCTGAGGACGACACCGGCGCCGTCCTGCCGCAGCCAGGCAGCCGGCTCAGATGGCAAAGCCGAGCGCCGCCGCCTTCAGCGAGGCGAGGAAGGTCAGCAGCAGCTGCAGCGCGAGCAGCAGGAACAGCGGCGAGAGATCGAGCCCGGCGATGGGCGGGATGAGCCGCCGGAAGGGCCGCAGGAACGGCTCGGCCACGGCGTTGAAGACCGGCGCCAGCGGCGCGTAGGGATTGACCCACGACAGGACCACCACGCCGAGCGTGACGCCGATCACGACGTAGACGGCCGTGCGCAGCGTCTCGACCAGGGCCGCCAGCAGCGCCGATACGGCGAGGTCGCCGCTGGTGTGCGCGCCGAACAGCGCCAGCACCAGCAGCATGCCGGCGAACTCGATCAGCCAGGCGGCCACCAGCGAGGCGAGGTCGAGACCGCGGAATCCCGGCACGATGCGCCGCAGCGGCAGCACGCCCCAGTCGGTGAGCGTGACGACGAAGCGGCCAATGGGATTGCGGAAGGGCGCACGCGTCCATTGCAGGATGAAGCGCAGCACGAACAGCCCGGCGAAGAAACCGGCCGCGATGTCGACCAGCTGCATCAGCAGCTGAAGGAAAACGCCGGCGCCGTGCATCAGTTCTGGCCCAGGAGGTCGCCGAGTTCGCGACCGCGGGTGTTGGCCGCCTGCACGCCGCGCTCGATCGCCGCCTTGAGGCCGTCGGCGTCGAAGGAACGCAGGGCGGCCTCGGTGGTGCCGCCCTTCGACGTGACGCGCTCGCGCAGCGTGGCGATGGGATCGCCGCTGCTGTAGGCGAGCTTGGCGGCGCCGAGGAAGGTCTCGATGGCCAGCATGCGTGCGGCTTGCAGCTCAAGGCCGAGGCCGATGGCAGCTTCCTCGAGCGCCTCGATGAAATAGAAGACGTAGGCCGGGCCGCTGCCCGAGATGGCGGTGACCGGGTCCATCATCGTCTCGTCCTCGACCCACAGCACTTGGCCGACTGCACTGAGAATCTTCTCCGCCGTCATGCGGCCTTCGAGTTCGACGCAGGGATCGGCAAAGAGGCCCGTGACGCCCGCGCCGATGAGGGCCGGCGTGTTCGGCATGGTGCGCACCAGCTTGCGATGGCCGCCGAGCCAGCGCGAGAGGTCCGCCAGCCGCAAGCCGGCCGCGATGCTGACGACGAGCTGGTCGACCAGCTTGCCGGCGGCAGGCGCCAGCGCTTCCTTCATCTGCTGCGGCTTGACCGCCAGGACCAGGGTCTCGCAATTGAGCGCCGCGGCGTCGATGGCCGGCGTGCAGCGCAGGCCGAATTCCTCGCTGAGCTGGTTGCGCCGCTCCTCGACCGGCTCGACGACCTGCATGCCGGCCGCCGAGAAGCCCTGCTTGCGCAGGCCGCCGATCAGGGCGACCGCCATGTTGCCACCGCCGATGAATGTGATTTTCATGCGCCCATCCTTTCGGCGCATATTGTGC
This sequence comes from Ignavibacteria bacterium, assembly GCA_050259835.1. Lineage (GTDB taxonomy): Bacteria > Pseudomonadota > Gammaproteobacteria > Burkholderiales > Rhodocyclaceae > Nitricoxidireducens. Next base: position 17,436 of record JBLNBJ010000148.1, read on the forward strand.
CATGCCGACCGGCGGCCGACCGGCGGAGGAGAGTGCCGGTCGACCGCCTTTGCGGTGGCATGGACTTGGACCGCTGCTAGCCGAAGGCGTCGGCCAGCAGGTTGCGCAGCCAGCCGTCGGCGTATTCCGCCTCCATGCGACGGTAGATGCGGGGTACGGGCTTGGGCGGCGTGCCGAGGGTCACCGGCGAGATGCCGCTGCCTTCCTTGATGTAGACCCACTGGCCGTTCTCGACGCGATACAGGTGCACCACCGAGAAGCCCCAGTCGTGGGCCACGACGCTGTAGCAGGTGTTGGTATAGACGGGCACCGGCGGCGGCAGGCCATTGAGCTTGGCGACCAGGCTCGCCACCACCGCCTTGGCCTGCGAGTTCGCCATGTGCGCCGACTTCGGGAAGGCGTTGCCGGTCTGCGGCTCGCCGCCGACGCAGGAATCGCCGATCACGTAGATGTCCTTGTGCGCCTTCGACTCCATGCTCTCGGGCTTCACCTCGCACCAGTTGCCCTTGAGCGTGGCGAGCCCGGCGTCGCGCGCGATCTTGCCGGCGCGGTGGGCCGGGATCACGTTGAGCACGTCGCACTTGATGTCGTCGAAGCTCGTGTGCGCGGTCAGCGCCTCGCCGTCGATGCGCTCGACCAGGCCGCCGCTGGAGGCGCCGACCCACTCGATCATGCCGCTGCTGCCGTAGCCGTAGAGCTCCTTCCAGGCCTGCTCGAACAGCGGACGCTTGGAGAAGCCGTCGTTCGAGTCGAGGATCATGATCTTGACCTTCTTCTTGCCGTGGTCGAGGCAGTGCATCGCCACCTGCGCGGCGCGCTCGTACGGCCCGGGCGGGCAGCGGAACGGCGCCTTCGGCACGGCGATGACGAAGCGGCCGCCGTCGGGCATGGCTTCGAGCTGCTTCTTCAGCAGCAGCGTCTGCGGGCCGGCCTTCCAGGCGTGCGGCACGCGGCTTTCCGACAGTTCCAGGCTGTGCCCCGGGACGGTGGAGAAGTCGAACTCGACGCCCGGCGCGACGATCAGCGCGTCGTAGCCGAAGCTCTTGCCGGCGGCGGTGGCGAGGCTCTTCTTGACGGGATCGATCTGCGTCACCTCGTCGTGCACCACCTTGACGCCGCGCGCAGCGAGCTTCTCGTAGCCGGCTTCGAGCGTCTTGATGTCGCGCACGCCGGAGACGACTTCGTTCGACAGGGGGCACGACGTGTAGCGCGTGCCGCGCTCGATCAGCGTGACGTCGATGGCGGGGTCGAGCAGGCGCAGGTAGCGGGCAGCCGTGGCGCCGCCGAAGCCGCCGCCGACGATCACGACGCGGGCCTTGGCGCTTGCGGCGCGGGCCGGGGAAATGGTGAGCACGGACGCGCCTGCGGCGGCAGAGACGGCCTTGAGGAAGCTGCGGCGATCGATGGGGTTCATGGGCTTCCTCCTCACTTCGCCTGGGCGCCGAACCAGCGCGCGGCGACCGGCACTTCGGTGGGCTTCATCTCGTGCGCCGCCTTGCTCATCTTGCGATGGGGCATCTTGAACTCCTTGCTGCGGTACTTCTCGAGCTCGAGCTCCATGTACTTCGACCACTGGCCGTTGAGCGGCGGGACGTCGACGTCCGGATCGGAGCCGGTGAGCCCGTGGCAGTCCTCACAGTTACCCGACACGACCGACTTGCCCTTCGTCAGCGTGGCGCCGGCGGCCGGCTGGCGCGCGGGCGTCCAACGCTGCTTGCCGAACCAGGCGGCGAGCGCGTCGATCTCGTCGTCCGAGAAGCCCTTGACGATGCGGGTCATGGTGATGCCGTCGCGTTCGCCGTACTTCCACTGCTTCATGATCGTCTTGAGGTACTCGGGCGGCAGGCCGCCGATCGAAGGCATCGAGGCGCCGACGCTGACGCCGCCCATGCCATGGCAGCCGTTGCAGGTGCGGGCGAGCACCTCGACGTTGGGACGGGCGGCGGCGCTGCCGGCGGCGGCGCCGGCCAGGGCGAGGATCAGTAGTTGTTTGAGCATCTTGTAGTCCTCATTGCATGGTGGCGCGGCCGATCAGCACCAGCGTCAGCAGCGTGAGGCCGGCGATGATCAGCACGGTGGCCAGGATCGAGGCCACCAGGTCGGTGCGGCGCGACAGACGCTTGACCAGGTGCTTCTCCAGCTCGCCGCGCGCCAGCAGGCGTTCGTATTCGAGCCGGTGGTCGTGCTTGAACTCGTCGAGCGGGATGGCGCCGGTGAAAATCGTGGTGCTCATCGGGAAGCGCTCGGGGCGGAAATGCACGTTGAAGAAATGCACCGTGTTGAGGAACACGGCCGCCAGCACGGCTTCCTCGGCGTGCACCAGCGTCGCGATGTTGAACATCCAGCCGGGCAGGAATTGCGCCGTCGTCTCGGGGAAGAACAGGATCAGGCCCGAGGAGCCGATGATGGTCGCGCCCCAGAACGGCGCCCAGTAGTCGAAGCGCTGCCAGTAGGTCCAGTGGCAGAAGTTCGGACGCTCGGCACGGCCGAAGAACCACAGGAACATGGCCTTGAGGTCGCGCAGGTCGGTCATGCTCGGCAGCATCGAGGTGCCGCCGAACCAGTCGAAGGTCTTGCGCTTCTTCCAGATGTTGATGGCGACGACCACCAGGTGGAAGACGAAGATCGACAGCCAGGTGACGGCCGCGGTGCGGTGGATGATGCCCTCCATCTTCGGCCCGCCGAGGAACTCGACCACCGCCTTGGCCCAGGCCGTGTGCGAGAACAGTAGCGACGTGCCGGTGAGGATCAGCACCATGGTGGAGATCGCGAACAGCGCGTGGATCCAGCGCCAGACGGGGGTGAAGCGGCGGAAGTACACGACCTCCGGCTTGTCGAGGTTCTCCTGGAAGCCCTTGCCGCGGATGCGGTCCATCGACTCGCGGTAGAGCCACAGCAGCACATGCACCCAGAAGAACACCATGACGCCGAGGATCAGGGCGCCCATGAAGCGCTTGGCCCAGTAGAGGCCGGGGTACTTGTCGTGGTTGTCGGGGTCGCCGTGCGGCTGGAACTGCAGGAAGGCTTCGGACGCGTTCTTGTGGCAGTTGCGGCAGTTCTTCAGGCGGTTGTCCGGATGCACCGACGAGGTCGGGTCGTCCGCCTTCTTGACGTTGTGGCCGGTGTGGCAATCGAAGCACTTCGCGGTGTTGGTGTAGCCGAGCCGGTTGACCTGGCCGTGGTAGGAGGCGAGGTAGGTGGCCTGTGCTTCCTTGTGGCACTCGCCGCAGTTCTTGGTGATCGACAGCTTGGCGACGTCGCCCTTCGGCGAACGGATGCTGTGCATCGTGTGGCAATCGGAGCACACGGCCGACTTCTGGTCCTTCTTCTCGACCACGGCCTGGCCGTGGATCGACGCCACGTAGTCCAGCTTCTGCTTTTCATGGCAGCGGCCGCAGACTTCGGGGTTCTTCAGGCGGTGCTCGGCGCGCTGCGCTTCGCCCGGCGCGCCGATGTTGTGGGCGTCGTGGCAGTCGTGGCAGGCGGCGCTGACGCGGCCCTGGTCCTTGGGGTTGGGGCGGGCGTGCGCCGAGTGCAGGTAGTCGTCGGTCTGCTTGAGGACGACGTCGAGGCGCTCGTGCTTCTTAGGGTCGCCGCTCTTCTTGGCTTCCTCCCAGCGCTGCTGGTGGCACTCGACGCAGCCGATGGCCTTGGCGAGCGGCTTGGCGTGCGGGAGCTTGGTGATGTCGCGGTGGCAGCCGACGCAGGCGACTTCGCCGTGGACGCTGCGTTCGAGCACGTGGGCGTCGACAAAGATGTTCTTGCTCTTGCCGTCGCGTCCGGTTACCGATTTCTCTTCGGTGTCGCCGTGGCAGCGCATGCAGCGCTGGTTGGCGATGGTCGGCGCGGCGGGCGCGGAGGCCGCGGGTGCGTTCTCGGTGTCGGCGGCTCGCGCCGTGCCGGCGAACAGCAACGCAACCAGCGAAAGGCCTGCAACGAGGCCCCTGGCATGTATGGCCATCTTGATGTCTCCTCCTTGATTCTTGTCCGGCTGCGCCGGGCTTATGTGCTGCTGAGGAAAAGGCCGTTGCAATAGCTATGCCAGGAGTGTGGCGGACGTCAAGCCATTGAAACTAAAGTGATATATAGGCACCGCGCGGGCCCCGTCGGTGCTGCGGGATGCCATAAACGGCACCGTTGGGTGCCATTTATGGCATCCAGGGGCGGGCGGCCGTTCAGGCCCGCGGCCGGCTACCGAAGATCGCGGTACCGACGCGCACGATGGTGGCGCCTTCGGCGATGGCGGCTTCGAGGTCGTCCGACATGCCCATCGAAAGCGTATCGAGGGTGAATCCGCACTCGGCGGCGATGTTGGCGCGCAACTCGCGCAAGGCGGCGAAGCGCCTTTTCAACAGCGCAGCATCGCCACCGGCTTCGGGAATGGTCATGAGCCCGCGCAACCGCAGGCGCGGCAGCGCAGCGACGTGCCGCGCGAGCTCGATCGCCTCTTCCGGGCTGCAGCCGCTCTTCGAGGCCTCGCCGCTCACATTGACCTCGATGCACACCTGCAGCGGCGCCATTCCGTTCGGACGCTGCGCCGAGAGTCGCTCGGCGATCTTCAGGCGGTCCACCGAATGCACCCAGTCGAAGCTCTGTGCGACGTGCTTCGTCTTGTTGCTCTGGAGCGGGCCGATGAAGTGCCACTCGAGCCCCGCGTCCGCCAATTCGGCGATCTTGGCGACCGCTTCCTGCACGTAGCTCTCCCCGAACGCGCGCTGGCCGCAGCCCGCCGCCTCGCGCACGGCGTCGGCCGGCCAGGTCTTGGAAACGGCCAGCAGCAGAACGCTTGCCGGGTCGCGTCCGGCCGCGGCGCAGGCGGCTGCGACGCGCGCCCGTACAGCTTGCAAGTTGGCAGGGATTGTTGTCATATAGCGCCCTGAGTATACAGACCCACCGCTCGCACCCAGGAAGGCTCATGGACATCACCGAACTGCTCGCATTCGTCGTCAAGAACAAGGCGTCCGACCTGCACCTCTCGTCGGGCCTGCCGCCGATGATCCGCGTCCATGGCGACATCCGCCGCATCAACCTGCCGCCGCTCGAGCACAAGGACGTGCACGCGATGGTCTACGACATCATGAACGACGGCCAGCGCAAGGTGTACGAGGAGTTCATGGACATCGACTTCTCGTTCGCGGTGCCGGGGCTGGCGCGTTTCCGCGTCAACGCCTACGTGCAGAACCGCGGCGCCGCGGCGGTGTTCCGGACCATTCCCTCCAAGGTGCTGACCCTCGAGCAGCTGAACGCGCCGAAGATCTTCGCCGAGATCGCGCGCACGCCGCGCGGGGTGGTGCTGGTGACCGGCCCGACGGGCTCCGGCAAGTCCACCACGCTGGCGGCGATGGTCGACGACATCAACGAAAACGACTACGGCCACATCCTCACCGTCGAGGACCCGATCGAGTTCGTGCACGAATCGAAGAAGTGCCTGGTCAACCAGCGCGAAGTCGGCCCGCACGTGCGGTCGTTCGCCACTGCGCTCAAGTCCGCGCTGCGCGAGGACCCGGACGTGATCCTGGTCGGCGAAATGCGCGACCTGGAAACCATCGCCTTGGCGCTGTCGGCGGCGGAGACCGGCCACCTGGTGTTCGGCACGCTGCACACGAGTTCGGCGGCCAAGACCGTCGACCGTATCGTCGACGTCTTCCCGGCGGCGGAAAAGGAAATGGTGCGCGCGATGTTGTCCGAGTCCTTGCGCGCGGTGATCTCACAGACGCTGCTCAAGACCAAGGACGGCACCGGCCGTGTCGCCGCGCACGAGATCATGCTCGGCACGCCGGCCATCCGCAACCTGATCCGCGAGAACAAGATTGCCCAGATGTACTCGGCCATCCAGACCGGCCAGCAGTTCGGCATGCAGACGCTCGACCAGAACCTGCAGGACCTGGTGAAGCGGGGTATCGTTTCCCCGGCCGAGGCCCGCAGCAAGGCCGCCAACAAGGACAATTTCCCGGGCTAGCCCGGGAAATCATCCAAGGGCACACAGGCCCGCCCCTCCCGACCTCCCCTCGCGGGGAGGTGACTAGAATGAGCCGCTACGCGGCTAGGATTGTCGAGCAGTTCGGAGAGCAGTTATGGAACGCGACGAAGGCGTCAAATTCATGCACCAGCTTCTGCAGATGATGCTGCAGAAGAAGGGTTCGGACCTGTTCATCACGGCGGGCTTCCCGCCGGCGATCAAGATCGACAGCAAGATGACGCCGGTCACGCAGCAGGCGCTGACCCAGCAGCACACCATCGAGCTGTGCCGCGCGGTGATGAACGACAAGCAGGCCGCCGAGTTCGAGGCGACCAAGGAATGCAACTTCGCCATCAGCCCGGCCGGCATCGGCCGCTTCCGCGTCAACGCCTTCATGCAGCAGGGCCGCGCCGGCATGGTGCTGCGGACCATCAACACCACCATCCCGAACTTCGACGACCTCAAGCTGCCGCCGGTGCTGAAGGACGTCGCGATGACCAAGCGCGGCCTGGTGCTGTTCGTCGGCGGCACGGGTTCGGGCAAGTCGACCTCGATGGCGGCGATGATCGGTTACCGCAACGAGAATTCCTACGGCCACATCATCACGATCGAGGACCCGGTCGAGTACGTGCATGAGCACAAGAACTGCGTGATCACCCAGCGTGAAGTCGGCGTGGACACCGATTCTTGGGAGACCGCGCTGAAGAACACGCTGCGCCAGGCGCCGGACGTCATCCTGATCGGCGAGATCCGCGACAAGGAGGTCATGGAGCACGCCATCGCCTTTGCCGAAACCGGCCACCTGGCGCTCGGCACGCTGCACGCCAACAACTCCAACCAGGCGATGGACCGCATCATCAACTTCTTCCCCGAGGAGCGTCGGCCGCAGCTGCTGATGGACTTGTCGCTCAACCTCAAGGCGGTCGTCTCGCAACGGCTGATCCCGCTCAAGGAAGGCAAGGGCCGCGCGGCGGCGATCGAGATCCTGCTCAACTCGCCGCTGATCGCCGACCTCATCGGCAAGGGCGAGGTGCACGGCATCAAGGAAATCATGAAGAAGTCGCGCGAACTCGGGATGCAGACCTTCGACCAGGCGCTGTTCGATCTCTACGAAGCCGACAAGATTTCCTACGAGGACGCGCTGCGCTTCGCCGACTCGATGAACGAAGTGCGCCTGCAGATCAAGTTGCACGGCAAGGACGCCAAGGACAAGGATTCCAGCGCGGCGATCCAGCATCTGGATATCGTTTAAGTACGACGCACGCTGGCTGCGAAACGTCTGAGCGCGCTCGGGCCGACGGGGTGCCCTGCTGCGCTCCGTGTCCCCCGGCGGACAAAGGCGAGAATCGTCCGCCTCCTCCTTTACCTCCGCGCAGCAGGGCACCCCATCAGCCCGGCGGGCAACCCGCACGAGAG
>JBLNBJ010000149.1:0-24062 GCA_050259835.1 Ignavibacteria bacterium
CATCTTCTTCGCGTCGCCGAACAGCATCCGATTGTTCTCCTTGTAGAACAGCGGATTGTCGACGCCCGCGTAGCCGGAAGCCATCGAGCGCTTCATCACAATCGAGGTCTTCGCCTTCCAGACTTCGAGCACCGGCATGCCCGCGATCGGGCTGGTCGGGTCTTCCTGGGCCGCCGGGTTCACGATGTCGTTGGCGCCGATCACCATCGCGACGTCGGTATCCGGGAAGTCCTCGTTGATCTCGTCCATCTCCATCACGATGTCGTAGGGCACCTTGGCCTCGGCCAGCAGCACGTTCATGTGGCCCGGCATGCGGCCCGCCACCGGGTGGATGCCGAAGCGAACATTGACGCCCTTTTCGCGCAGATGCTGGGTGATCTCGTACACCACGTGCTGGGCTTGCGCCACCGCCATGCCGTAGCCCGGCACGATGATGACGTTCTTCGATTCCTTCAGCAGTTCCGCGGTTTCCTGCGCGCTGACCGCCACCACTTCGCCTTGCGGCTGCTCGCCGGCCGCCGCAGCGGGAGCGCCGCCGCCGGTGCCGAAGCCGCCAGCGATGACGCTGATGAAGTTGCGGTTCATCGCGCGGCACATGATGTAGGAGAGGATGGCGCCCGAGGAGCCGACCAGCGCGCCCACTACGATCAAGAGGTCGTTGTTGAGCATGAAGCCGGTCGCCGAAGCCGCCCAACCCGAGTAGCTGTTGAGCATCGACACCACCACCGGCATGTCGGCGCCGCCGATCGCCATCACCATGTGGATGCCGAACAGCAGCGAGATCACGGTCATCACGATCAGCGGCAGCATGCCGGCGGACACGGTCTCGGCGTGGATGAATGCGCCGCCGAACCAGATGACGATCAGCAAGCCGACCAGGTTGATGAAGTGGCGTCCCGGCAGCAGCATCGGCTTGCCGCCGATCTTGCCCGAGAGCTTGCCGAAGGCGATGATCGAGCCGGAGAAGGTCACCGCGCCGATCAGGATGCCGACGTAGATCTCGACTTCGTGGATGGTCTTCTCGGCGCCCACCATCTCGATCGACGGATCGATGTAGTTGGCGAAGCCGACCAGGCACGCGGCCAGACCGACCAGGCTGTGCATCAGCGCGACCAGCTCCGGCATCTGCGTCATCTTGACGACGCGCGCCGCGTAGAGGCCGATGGAGCCGCCGACCACCATGGCGCCGATGATCCAGCCGAAGCCGGCCGGCGTCACGCGCGGGCCGAACACCGTGGCCAGCACCGCGATGGTCATGCCGATCATGCCGTAGACGTTGCCGCGGCGGGAAGTCTCAGGATTGGACAGGCCGCCCAGGCTGAGTATGAAGAGAATGGTCGCTCCGATGTAGGAGACGGTAGCCAGACTTGCAGTCATTTTCTGTTGTCTCCCTGATTACTTGCGGAACATGTCGAGCATGCGGCGCGTAACGGCGAAGCCGCCGAACATATTCACGGCCGTGAGCGCGATGCCGAGGCCGGCGAGGCCCTGGATCAGCGCCTCGGGGCGCGACATGCCTTCCGCCAGCGGCGGCGCGATCTGCACCAGCGCGCCGATGCAGATGATCGACGAGATGGCGTTGGTCACGCTCATCAGCGGCGTGTGCAGCGCCGGCGTCACATTCCACACCACCATGTAGCCGACGAAGCAGGCCAGCACGAACACGGTGAAGTGCGCCAGGAACGCCGACGGCGCGCCCATGCCGATCAAGGCGAACAGCAGTGCGCCAACGCCGAACATCACCGCGACCTTGGTAACCGAAGCCGGCGCACCCGCGCCGTGCCCGTGGGCCGGCGGCGGCGGCGGCATCGCCGCCTTCGGCGGGGGAGGCGGCGCCTGCTTGAGCGGCGGCGCCGGCCAGGTGACGGCGCCTTCCTTCACGACCGTGAGACCGCGGATGGCATCGTCTTCCATGTTGACGTTGATGTTGCCGTCCTTGGTCTTGCAAAGTTCCTCGGTCAGGCGCAGCAGGTTGTTCGAGTAGAGCGTCGAGGATTGCTTGGCCAGCCGGCTGACGAGATCGGTGTAGCCGACGATGGTGACGCCATGCTTGACCACCGCTTGGTCGCGCTCGGTCAGTTCGCAGTTGCCGCCCTGCTCGGCCGCCATGTCGACGATCACGCTGCCCGGCTTCATGGACTTCACCATGTCGGCCGTGATCAGGCGCGGCGCCGGCTTGCCGGGAATCAGCGCGGTGGTGATGATGATGTCGACTTCCTTGGCCTGCTGGGCGTACATCTCGCGCTGTGCCGCCTGGAAGCCTTCGGACATCACCTTGGCGTAGCCGCCGCCGCCCGAGCCTTCTTCCTCGTAATCCACCTTGACGAATTCGCCGCCCAGCGACACGACCTGGTCGGCCACTTCGGCGCGGGTGTCGTTGGCGCGCACGATGGCGCCCAGGCCCGCCGCGGTGCCGATCGCGGCGAGACCCGCGACGCCGGCGCCGGCGATGAACACCTTGGCCGGCGGCACCTTGCCCGCGGCGGTGATCTGGCCGTTGAAGAAACGGCCGAAGGCATTGGCCGCCTCGATGACCGCGCGGTAGCCGGCGACGCCGGCCTGCGACGTCAGCGCGTCCATCTTCTGGGCGCGGGAAAGCGTGCGCGGCAGCGCGTCGATCGCCAGTACCGTGGCTTTCTTCGCCGCCAGCTGCTGCATGAGTTCGGGGTTCTGCGCCGGCCAGATGAAGGAGATCAGCGTGAGGCCTTCGCGCATCAGGCCGACTTCCTCGGCAGAGGGTCCGCGCACCTTGAAGACGATGTCGGACTTCTGCCAGATCTCGGCAGCGGTCGCGAACACTTGCGCGCCGGCTGCCCGATAGGCGTCGTCGCCGCAGTTCGCGGCATCGCCTGCGCCGGACTGGACGGCCACCGAGAAGCCAAGCTTGATCAGTTTCTCAACCACCTCCGGGACGGTCGCGACGCGTTTTTCGCCCGGAAAGATTTCCTTCGGTACTCCGATCAACAAGGACATGGGTCCCCCCAATTGAGCAGTTTGAATTTGTTCTGGCCCGCCGGCACGAGACGGCCGGGGAATCATACCTAAGTTTGACGCGGCGGCACGGAAAACCGCGGCGCGGATGGGGTTATGATATTGATGCTAATCAAGGAAGCGTGCATGGGCCGTCTGCGCCTGGTTTCGAGCCTCAAGTCGCGCATCGCGATCTTCGCGACCGCGTTGTTCGTAGTTGCCATCTGGGCCATGGCGATCCACTCCGCCGACGAGCTGCGCAGCGGCGAACGGCGGCTTCTCTCGGCCCAGCAGCTGGCCGCCGCCGGCTTCATCGCGGACAGCATCGACAGCGCCGTGCAGTTGCGCATCCAGGCGCTCAACGCCGTCACGGCCGGCATCGACCCCGCCTGGCTGAACCAGCCGCAGCGGCTGCAGCAATACCTGGTGGCGCGCAAGGCGATCTACCACCTTTTCGCCAAGGGCCTCTGCGTGATTGACCGGAATGGCCGCTGCGTCGGCGACTATCCGGCCGTGCCCGGCCGCACGGCGGCCCGCTACGGCGACCAGGACTATTTCCGCGCCGCCATCGCCACCCGCAGCGCAGCGATCGGCAAGCCGCGCTTCGACCCGCTGTGGCGGCAGTCCGCCATCGTCATCGCCGTTCCCATCCTCGACAAGCGCGGCAACCCCGTCGGCGTGCTCGCCGGCACGCTGCTCATCGCCGGCAGCGACGTGTTCCGGGTCGTCACGCATCCGCGCATCCCCGCCTCCGGCAACGTCAGCATCATCTCGCCGGGCGACGGCGTGACCCTCGTCGACACCGACAGCACGCATATCCTCGCCACGCTGCCGCCCCAAGGCGAGAACCGCCTCTACGATCGCATCGCGGCCGAAGCGTTCGAGGGTTCGGACGTCGTCACCGACGCCGAGGGCGTCGAGCAGATCGCTTCCGCGACGAGCATTCCCGGCACGCGCTGGTTCGTCGTCGCCAGCATGCCGCTCGAGGAAGCCTACGCGGCCACCCGCACCGTGGCGCACGACCTCTACTTCGATGCCGGCCTGTTGTCGCTGCTCGTGGCGGGCCTGGTCTGGCTGTTCGTGCGGCGCGAACTGGCCGCTCTCGGGCGCTCCGCCAAGGCGCTCAACGACATGACCTCGGGCGACCTGCCCTTCCATCCGCTGCCCGTCGAAGGCAGCGAGGAAATCGCGCAGATGGTGGAGAGCTTCAACAACCTGCAGGAGCAGATCGGTCGCCAGCAGGCCGCCCTGCGCGCGAGCGAAGCCCGCTTCCGCCAGATGTTCGAGGGCAGCTCGTGGATGACCTACCTGCTCGACCCCGCCACGCGCGAGATCGTCGACGCCAACCAGGCCGCCGCGGAGTTCTGGGGCTATACGCCCGCCGAGCTCCAGGGCATGGACATCTGCCGGATCAACCCGGCGCCCCCCGAGGAGATCGCCGAGTACCATCGCCGCGCCGTCGCCGACCGGCCGATGAACCGCAGCTGGCACCATCGCCTGAAGAGCGGCGAGGTCCGCGACGTCGAAACCTTCGCCTGCCCGCTGCCGCACGGCAGCCGCACGCTGCTGTACATCGTCGCCTTCGACATCACCGAGCGCAAGCGGCGCGAGGCGCAGGAAGCCGTGCGCAACCGCATCTTCGAACTGCTCGCCCACAGCGGCGACCTCAAGGAGATCCTGGAGCTCGTCGTGCGCTACGTCGAACAGACGCGCAACGCGCCGCTGTGCGCCATCCTGCTGCTGGACGACGAGGGGCGGCGGCTGCACCTCGGCGCAAAGGGTCGGTTGCCGTCCGAGTTCGCCGCGCTGTGCGACGGCATGGCGGTGGATTGCACGGCCTGCACCTGCGGCCTGGCGGCCCTGCGCAACGAGCGCATCATCATCGAGGACGTCGCCGCCCACGCCGACTGCGGCCCGCGCACGCGCGCCGCCGGGCTCGCCGACGTCGTCGCCTGCTGGACCGAGCCGGTGCGCGATTCCGGCGGCCAGCCGATCGGCGTGCTGGTCATGCTGAGCCGCCATGCCGGCCCGCCCGCGCCGGACGAAGCCGAGCTCATCCAGCAGGCCGCAAACCTGGCTGCCGTCGCCATCGAGAAGAAGCACAGCGAGGCCGAACTCCAGCTCGCCTCCTCGGTGTACCAGGCGAGCGACGAGGCCATCGTCGTCACCGACGCCGAGAATCGCATCATCGCGGTCAACCCGGCATTCACGCGCGTCACCGGCTACGCGCTGGAGGAGGTGCGCGGGCGCAACCCCAAGCTGCTGGCGGCCGGCCGCACCTCGCGCGCCGAATACGAAGGCATGTGGCAGGCGCTGAGGGCCACCGGCCAGTGGCAGGGCGAGATCTGGAACCGGCGCAAGAATGGCGAGGAGTACGCCGAGTGGCTCACCATCAACACGCTGCGCGGAGCCGACGGCGAGGTGCACCGCTACATCGCGATGTTCTCCGACATCACCGAGAAGAAGCGCACCGCCGAACTGGTGTGGCGCCAGGCCAACTACGACACGCTTACCGGGCTCCCCAACCGCAACCTGTTCTACGACCGGCTCGCCCAGGAAGTGCGCAAGGTGCAGCGCAGCGGCCATCTGCTGGCGTTGCTCTACATCGACCTCGACCGCTTCAAGGAGGTCAACGACGCCTTCGGCCATGATGCCGGCGATGCGCTGCTCACCGAAACCGCCGCGCGCATCTCGGCCTGCGTGCGCGAGACCGACACCGTCGCGCGCCTCTCGGGCGACGAGTTCGCCGTGGTGCTGCCCGGCGTCGCCGACATCAGCCGCGTCGAGCAGGTCGCCAAGGACATCGTGCAGCGCCTTGCCCAGCCCTTCCAGATCGGCGCCCATCTGGCCTACGTCTCCGCCAGCGTCGGCATCGCCATCTGCCCCAACGACGCCGAGGATGCCGAGGCGCTGCTCAAGGCCGCCGACCGCGCCATGTACGCCGCCAAGGAAGGCGGCCGCAACGGCTTCAGCTACTTCACCGACTCCATGCAGTCGGCCGCGATGCTGCGCGTGCAACTCGGCAACAGTCTGCGCGAGGCGCTCGCGCACGGCGAGTTCGAGATCTTCTACCAGCCCATCGTCGACCTGCACACGCAGCGCATCGTCAAGGCCGAAGCCTTGCTGCGCTGGCGTCATCCAGAGCACGGCCTGATGCAGCCCTCGGCCTTCATCCCGCTGGCCGAGGAGATCGGGCTCATCGGCGAGATCGGCGACTGGGTGTTCCGCCAGGCGGCCTTGATGGCCAAGCACTGGCAGGACAGCCACCCGCAGGCGCAGGCGGTCTGCTGCCCGGTGCAGATCAGCATCAACAAGTCGCCGCGCCAGTTCTCCGGCGGTGCGCGCCAGGAGAACTGGCTGCGCTACCTCGAGCAGATCGGCGTGCCGAGCCAGCTCATCGCGCTCGAGATCACCGAAAGCCTGCTGCTGGACGACAGCCCCGAGGTCACCGCGCACCTGGCCGAACTGCGCGCCTCGGGCGTGCAGGTCGCGCTCGACGATTTCGGCACCGGCTATTCCTCGATGGGCTACCTGAACAAGTTCCGCGTCGACTACGTGAAGATCGACCGCAGCTTCGTGCAGGGCATCGCCGCCGACGGCCACGACCGCGCCATCGTCGAAGCCATCATCGTCATGGCGCACAAGCTCAAGCTGAAGGTGATCGCCGAAGGCGTGGAGACGGAAGGCCAGCGCGAGTTCCTGGCCGCCGCGGGTTGCGACTACGCCCAGGGCTTCCTGTTCGCCAAGCCGATGCCGCAGGCGGATTTCGAAGCGCTGCTGTTCGCCGGCCTGCCGCTGCCCCTGCCCGGCGACTGAGCCTGCCCGTCAGGGTGCCTCAGGGCACCGGCTTGCCGCCGTTGGCGAACACGCGCCGGGCGGCGTCCACGATGACGAACACCTGGTCGGCCGACAGCTGCGGGAAGCGCTCGTGCAGAGCGCGATAGGCGAGATGCTCGTGGCCGTGGCCGGCCCAGTTGTTGGCAGGGTCGAAGAAGGGCTCGAGGAGATCGTAGGCCTCGACGAACAGCGCGCGGATCTCGACGTCCCGGCGGCGTTCCTTGCCGGACTCGCCGGCAGACGGGTTCTCGCTCATGAACACCTCTCGTCGGCGGAAGGTGCGGCACCCAGCGCCTGCCTCGCCCAGGCGGTGAGCACCGGCGACAGCGCGGCGCCGCCGGTGGCCAGCGTGCGCAGGCGGCAATCGTGTTCGTCGGGTCGCGCAGCGGCTGCCATCATGGTCTCGAGTTCGCGGGGGCTCAGGCGCACGTTGCGCACATCATACTTGGCAATCAGCGCGAATGCCGCCTCGGCGTCGAAGCGCCCGGCGGCGGCCACAACCGGCTGGCCCGACAGCCAGGCGGGCAGCAGGCCCTCCGTCAGCCCGGCGCCCGAGCCCCATTCCCCTGGCGACCAGAATAGGTCCCCCGCCTGCGGATAGCCGGCGTGCGCCGCGGCAAACGCCGTTCCGCACGCGGCGAGCTGCGCGTGGCTCACCGGCGCGCCGCCCCCGAGCTGAAGCGCAGCCGCCTTGCCGACGCCTTCGAGCCGCGCATAGCGAGGGGATGCGAGCGGCCGAATCTCGTTCCAGTCGCGCATGCGCTCCCCGCGCGCGCCCGCGATGCCCAACGCGTGGCGGACGCGCCCGGGCAATGCTTCGAGCCGGCGCTGCCCCTCCGGGTCCGCCACCGCAACCTGCGCGCCATCCAGCGCCGCCGCAAGCGCCGCGCCTTTCAGCGTCCCCGGCAGCGGCTGCGCGACGGCTCCCATCTGCCAGCAGGCGATGAGGATCGCAGCAGCCTGCGGCCGCTGCGCGGAGAGCAAGGCGACGCGATCGCCGCGCATCACGCCGAGCGCGGCCAACACGTTGGAGTAACGGTTCGCCTCGCGCTGGATGTCCCAGAAGGTCCACGCCGATTCCCTGCCATCGGCGTCCTCGGCATACAGCGCAAAGCGCGCGCGGTCGGCGGCCCAGCGGCCGCAGCAGGCCCAGGCCAGGTTGTCCGACGCCTCCCCGCCGGTCGCGACGTTCACTCGTGCCCCTCTAGGAAACGCTCGTGGATGTCCTCGAAATATTCCTTCTCGCCGTCGACGTGGATGCCCAGCTCGTTGAGCACGAAGCCGCGGATGTCCGGCCAGAGCGGATCCTGGACCTCGGCGATGACGTGGTAGAAGTGGATCGCCAGCTGCAGGATCGCCACCAGCGTGCAGGTGGCGCCGAGCTCGTCGTTCGGCATCTCGTGGTGATACTGGATCGCCGCGCAGACGAAGTCGGGCAGGTTCCAGTGCCGCGCCACCAGGTAGCCGATGCTGGTGTGGTCGACGTTGTAGCGCTTGTCCTCCTCGGCCAGGTTGGGCCAGCAGCAGCTGTTCTCGAGCTTGAGCGCCTTGCAGTAGTCGGGGAAGCGCTGCATCAGCACGGGCACGCCGCACTCGTGGAAGATGCCCGCCATGTAGGCCTGGTCGGGAAACACGTTGCACACCGAGACGCGGTCGGCGGCAATCAGCGCAGCGAGTTGGGCCACCTCCTGCGAGCGCGTCCAGAACACCTCGAAGGCCTTGCGCGTGCCATCGGACACCGCCGCGGAAAGGGCCACCGCCTGCACCAGGTTGAAGGTCTGCTTGACGCCGACGACCTGGATCACCTGATCGAGCGCCTCGAGCTTCTTGCCGCGCCCGAACAGCGGCGAGCGCGCCGCCTTGAACAGCATCGCCGTGATGCCGGGGTCGGCCGAGATGATGCGGGCCAGTTTGCGCACGTCGTAGTTGTCCTTGGACAGCGCATTGCGCAATTCCACCAGCACCTTCGGCTGCGGCGGAATCTTGATGCCCTTGGCCACCAGTTCCTTCATGGCCTTGTCGGCGTCGATCGTCATGATGCCCTCGCCGGGCAGCCCCAAGTGGGCATGCGCCCCCCCGTGGGGGGCAGCGAACAAGTGTGAGCGTGGGGGGCCATCAGGTCATCCTTTCGTCGAGGAGTTCGATCCAGTGCCGCACGGGGAGCGGGGTGCCGGCCTGGAGGTGGGTGATGCAACCGATGTTGGCGCTGGCGATCGCCTCGGGCGCGCCGGCGCCGAGCGCCGTCAGTTTGTTGTCGCGCAGCGCGAGCGCGAGGCGCGGCTGCAGCAGCGAGTAGGTGCCGGCGGAACCGCAGCACAGGTGCGCGTCCGCCACCGGCGTCAACTCGAAGCCGGCGGCCGCGAGCAGTTGTTCCGGCACGCCGCGCAGGCGCTGACGATGCTGCAGCGTGCAAGGCGCATGGTAGGCGATGCGGCGCCGGCCGTGGCGGGCGCGCGCCGCCTCGAGCAGCGGCGCCAGCCGCTCGGCTTCGGCCGCCAGCGCCTCGCCGACGTCGCGCGTAAGCAGCGACACGCGCGCCGCCTTGGCCGCGTAGCGCGGATCGTCCTGCAGCAGGTGGGCGTAGTCGCGCACCTGCGCGCCGCAGCCGGACGCCGTCATGACCAGCCCTTCGCCCTCGCCTTCGAGCAGCGGCCACCAGGCGTCGATGTTGCGGCGCGCTTCCTGCCGCGCCCCTTCGGGGTCGCCCAGGTGCAGCCGCATCGCCCCGCAGCAGCCGGCCTTCGGCGCGGCCACCAGCGAGACGCCGATGCGGTCGAAGACGCGCGCCGCGGCGGCGTTGATGTCGGGCGCCATCGCCGGCTGCACGCAGCCTTCGAGCACCAGCATGCGGCGCCGGTGGCGCGCCGCCGGCCGCGGCCCTGCCGGGCGCGCCGGCGTCAGCTTGGCGCGCAGCACGCCGGGCAGGAGCGGCCGCAGCAGGCGTCCGGCCTTCATCGCCGGGCCGAACAGCGAGGCCTTCGTCACCACGTTGCGCAGCAGCCAGCGCGCCACCGCGTCGCCGGCCCGTCGCGGCACCCTGCGCTCGATCACCTCGCGCCCGACGCCCAGCAGGCGCACGAAGCCCACGCCCGAGGGGCAGGTGGTCTCGCAGGCGCCGCAGGTGAGGCATCGGTCGAGGTGGAGCTGGGTCTTCTCGCTCGCCTCGCCGGTTTCGAGCAATTGCTTGATCAGGTAGATGCGCCCGCGCGGGCCGTCGAGCTCGTCGCCGAGCAACTGGTAGGTCGGGCAGGTCGCCGTGCAGAAGCCGCAGTGCACGCATTTGCGCAGCACCTCGTCCGCTTCCTTGCCGGCGGCAGTGTCGCGGATGAAATCGGCCAGATCGGTCTGCATAAGCGGCGGCAGGAGTGTGGGGCGCAACCCGCAAAACTATACACCATGCGGGTTTCGCCTCCGCGGCGCCTAGCCCTCCCGGCCGGGCCGCAGCATCTGCAGCGGCACCACCCAGCGATCGAAATCCTCGGCGGAGACGTAGCCGAGCGCCAGCGCCGCCTCCTTGAGCGTGCAGTCGTCGTGGTGCGCCCGCTTGGCGATCTCGGCGGCGCGGTCGTAGCCGATGTGCGGCGCCAGTGCCGTCACCAGCATCAGCGAGCGCTCCATCATCGCCTCGATGTGGCGCTCGTTCGCCGCGATGCCGCGCACGCAGCGAAGGTCGAAGCTCGCCATGGCGTCGGCGAGCAGCCGCGCGCTCTGCAGGAAGCAATGGATCAGCAGCGGCTTGAACGTGTTGAGCTCCAGCGTTCCGCCGGCGGCGCCGATGCCGACGGCAACGTCGTTGCCGAAAACCTGCGCGCAGGCCATCAGCAGCGCCTCGCACTGCGTTGGATTGACCTTGCCCGGCATGATGGAGCTGCCCGGCTCGTTGGCCGGCAAGGTGAGCTCGCCCAGCCCGCAGCGCGGGCCGGACGCCAGCCAGCGCAGGTCGTTGGCGATCTTCGTCAGCGCCGTCGCCAGCGTCCGTAGCGCGCCGTGCGCCGACACCAGCGCCTCGTGCCCGGCGAGCGCAGCGAACTTGTTGTCGGCCGCCGCGAACGAGAGTTCGTGCTCGAGCGCCAGCAGCGCGGCGACGCGGGCGCCGAACTCGGGATGCGTGTTGAGCCCGGTGCCGACCGCCGTGCCGCCGATGGCCAGTTGTCGCAGTGGCGGCAGCGCCTCCATGACCGCCCGCTCGGCATGGTCGAGCTGGGCCGCGTAGCCCGAGAACTCCTGGCCGAGGGACAGCGGCGTCGCGTCCTGCAGGTGCGTGCGGCCGATCTTGACGATGGTGGCGAAGACCACCGCCTTCTCGCCCAGCGTGGCGCGCAGATGGCGCAGGGCCGGCAGGACCCGCGCGGTCAGCACGGCCGACGCGGCCACGTACATGGCCGTCGGGAACACGTCGTTCGACGACTGCCCGAGGTTCACGTCGTCGTTCGGATGCACCAGGCGCGCCGCGCCGCGCTTGCCGCCGAGCAGTTCGGAGGCGCGATTGGCGAGCACCTCGTTCATGTTCATGTTGGTCTGCGTGCCGGAGCCGGTCTGCCAGACCGAGAGCGGAAACTCGCCGTCGTGCGCGCCGGCCAGCACCTCGGCCGCGGCCCGCGCGATGGCGTCAGCCTTGGCGGATTCGAGCAAGCCGAGTTCCATGTTGGCCTGCGCGCAGGCGCGCTTGACCGACGCCAGCGCCAGGATCAGCTCGTTCGGCATGCGCTCGGTGGAGATGCGGAAGTTCTCGAGCGAGCGCTGGGTCTGCGCGCCCCAAAGGCGCTCCTCGGGCACGGCGATCTCGCCGAAGGAATCACGCTCGATACGGGTCGCCATTTCCGCCCTTCTCCAGGCCGCGGCTGCAACTGGCTGCCGCCGGCGCTGGTCTATTGTCGGTACGCCAGTTCCGGAGGAACCGCCATGCCATTGCCCGATACGCTTCAGGAATTCATGTTGACCTCCGGCAAGCGCGGCAAGTTCTTCTCGCTGCCCGCCCTCGAGGCCGCCGGCATCGGCCGCATCTCGAGGCTGCCGGTTTCCCTGCGCATCGTGCTCGAATCGGTGCTGCGCAATTGCGACGGCGATCTGGTCACGGAAAACCACGTGCGCGAACTGGCCAATTGGCAGCCGAATGCGCCGCGCGAGGCGGAGATTCCCTTCGTGGTCGCGCGCATCCTGCTGCAGGACTTCACCGGCGTGCCGCTGCTGTGCGATCTCGCCGCCATGCGCGACGCCGCCCGGCGCTTCGGCGCCGATCCGAGGATCGTCGAGCCGCGCGTGCCGGTGGATCTCGTCGTCGACCACTCGGTGCAGGTCGACTACTACGGCCGACCCGACGCCCTGGCGCTCAACATGCAGCGCGAGTTCGAGCGCAACCGCGAGCGCTATCGCTTCATCAAGTGGGGCATGCAGGCCTTCGAGCGCTTTCGCGCTGTGCCGCCGGGCACCGGCATCGTGCACCAGGTGAACCTCGAACGCCTGGCGCGCGGCCTGTGCCGCGACGGCGCGCTCTGCTATCCCGACACGCTGGTCGGCACCGACTCGCACACCACGATGATCAACGGCCTCGGCGTGGTCGGCTGGGGCGTCGGCGGCATCGAGGCCGAGGCCGGCATGCTGGGGCAGCCCGTCTACTTCCTCACGCCCGACGTCGTCGGCGTGGAGCTTTCGGGGCGCCTGCGCGAAGGCGTGACGGCCACCGATCTCGTGCTGTCGCTCACGCAGCGGCTGCGCGCCGCGCGCGTGGTCGGCAAGTTCGTCGAGTTCTTCGGCCCCGGGGCCGCGACGCTGGCGGTGCCGGATCGCGCCACCATCGGCAACATGGCCCCCGAGTACGGCGCGACCATGGGCTTCTTTCCGCCGGATGCGGCGACCGCCGCCTACCTGGGCGCCACCGGCCGCGGCGCCGAGGAGGTGGCGGCCTTCAGCGCCTACTGGATCGCCCAGGGCCTGTTCGGCATGCCGACACCCGGCGCCATCGACTACAGCGAAGTGATCGAATTCGACCTCGACGAGGTGCGGCCGAGCGTCTCCGGCCCGCGCCGCCCGCAGGACCGCATCGAGCTGCCGGAACTCGGGCGCCGCTTTGCCGAACTGTTCTCGGCGCCGGTGGCCGCCAACGGCTATGGCCGGCCGCCCGAAGAACTCGGCCAGCGCTTCGCCGTCGCCCCTGCCGCGCCCGGCGCCAGCGTGCCGGCCAAGACCGACCCCGAGCCGCCTGCCCCCGCGCCGCGCAACGAGGCCGAGATGGCCGACCACGACCGCAGCGGCATGGCGCTCGCCGTGCCCGAGCGCCACACCGGCGACGTCGGCCACGGCGACGTGCTGATCGCCGCGATCACCTCGTGCACCAACACCTCGAACCCCGGCGTGATGGTCGCCGCCGGACTGCTGGCGCAGAAGGCGGTGGCACGCGGCCTTTCCGTGGGAGCGCACGTCAAGACCTCGCTCGCACCCGGCTCGCGCGTGGTCACCGAATACCTGGCGAAGGCCGGGCTGCTGGACGACCTCGAGAAGCTCGGCTTCGCCGTCGTCGGCTACGGCTGCACCACCTGCATCGGCAACGCCGGGCCGCTGGCCGCGCCGATCGAAGAGGCCATCGCGGCGCACGACCTCGTCTGCGCGGCCGTGCTGTCGGGCAACCGCAACTTCGAGGCGCGCATCCATCCTGCCCTCAAGGCGAACTTCCTGATGAGCCCGCCGCTGGTGGTCGCCTTCGCCATCGCCGGCCGCGTCACCATCGACCTCGAACGCGAACCGCTCGGCACCGACCGCGACGGCACGCCGGTATTCCTGCGCGACGTCTGGCCGGACAGCGACGAGATCGCGCAAGCCATGCGGCACGCCGTCGACCCGCGCCTCTACCAGGACGTCTATCGCAACGCGGCCACGGCCAACCCCATGTGGAACGACGTGCCGGCGCCGGGCGGCGAGGTCTATGCGTGGGAAGCGTCCACCTACATCGCCGAGCCGCCCTTCTTCGAGCACTTCGCCATGCAGCCCAGCCCGCGCGGCGACATCCTGCATGCACGCGCATTGGCGATCTTCGGCGATTCGGTCACCACCGACCACATCAGCCCGGCCGGCAGCATCAAGCCCGATTCGCCGGCCGGCGCCTACCTGCAGGAGCGCGGCGTCGCGCCCGTTGACTTCAACAGCTACGGGGCGCGGCGCGGCAACCACGAAGTCATGATGCGCGGCACCTTCGCCAACGTGCGCATCGTGAATCGGATGCTGCCGCCGCGGCCGGACGGCAGCCGCGTCGAAGGCGGCTTCACGCTGCTGCAGCCGGAGGGAGCGACCACCTCGATCTTCAACGCCGCGATGCGCCAGAGCGAGCGCGGCACGCCGCTGATCGTCTTCGCCGGCGAGGAATACGGCACGGGCTCGAGCCGCGACTGGGCCGCCAAGGGCACGCGCCTGCTCGGCGTGAAGGCGGTGGTGGCCCGAAGCTTCGAGCGCATCCATCGCTCCAACCTGGTCTGCATGGGCGTGCTGCCGCTGCAGTTCGTCGGCGACGACAGCGCGCAAAGCCTCGGGCTCGCCGGCGACGAGGAGTTCACCATCCTCGGGCTGGAAGCCGGCATCCGGCCGCGCCGCGAAGCGCGCCTCGTCGTGCGCCGCGCCGACGGCACGCAGCGCGAAGTCCCCCTGCTGCTCAGAATCGACACGCCGATCGAGGCGGACTACTTCCGCCACGACGGCATCCTGCCCTATGTGCTACGCCAACTCCTCGCCCCGCGCGCCGCGCGCGCGACGCCTACTTCGGACGCCCGTAGCGCGCCGTGAAGCTCGCCTTGCCGAGCTTGTTGGCGTTGATCATGAAGCCCGCCAGCGCCGGGCTGGCGTCGGCCGGCACGTCGAGCTTGTCCGTCTTGAGCGCGTAGACGCTGAAGACGTAGCGGTGCGGCTTGTCGCCCGGCGGCGGGCAGACGCCGCCCCAGGCGCGCTGGCCGTAGTCGCTGCGGATCATCATCGCGCCGGCCGGCAGCGACTTGCCCTCGGCCGCGCCCGCATCGGCGGGAAGCTCATTGGTCGTCGCCGGCAGGTTGAGCACCACCCAGTGCCACCAGCCGGAGCCCGTGGGGGCATCGGGGTCGTACACGGTCACGGCGTAGCTCTTGGTGCCGGCCGGCGCGCCGCTCCACTTCAGCGCCGGGGATTTGTTGTCGCCCGCGCAGCCGAAGCCGTTGAACTCGAAGCGCTGGGCGATGGTGCCGTTGGCCTTGATGTCGGGGCTGGAAAGCGTGAAGCCGTCCGCGTGCGCGGCGGCGAAAGCGCCGCACAGGGCGGCGGCAACGAGTGCGCGTTTCATGTCTTCTCCTTGTTCTCGAAAGGGCCGCCGCATCGGACCGGCGGCCGCCGCCCACGCATCATAGAAGCAATTGCAAACATTTGTGTCGGCCTTCAACGCCCGCCCGGCCGACGCGTTATTCGGTGCGACGGCCTCGCCTGTGCGTGCCGATCCAGGAGAACCACCATGAAGAAACTGCCGATTGCCGCTTGCTTCAAGGCCGCCCTCGCGGGCCTCGCCACCCTCGCCTCTCTTGCCGCAACCCCTGCCCTGGCGAACGGCTTCGCCATGCGCGTCGTCGACAGCGGCGTCTCGATCGGCATCGGGATCGGCACGCCGCCGCCCGCGCCCTACGAATACGCGCCGCCTCCGCGCGTCGGCTATGTCTGGGCCCCCGGCTACTGGGCCTGGACCGGCTATCGCTATGTCTGGGTCGGCGGTCACTGGGAAGCGGCGCCGCCGCCTCCCGTCATCCTGGCGCCGGTGCCGCGCTGGGGCTGGGGCGACGAGCGCTGGGAGCGCCACGAGCACGAGCACCACCACCACGGCCCGTGGCGCGACCGCTAGGGCCGCGGCTACTTCGTCGGCCCCACGCCAAACAGGCGGTCGAGCACGAGGTTGATGAGCGCGACCGCGATTTTCTCGAGTCGCGCCCGCGTCTCGATCTCGACCGTGTTCTTGTATTGGCGCAGCAACTGGTCGCGCGAATAGAGCAGCGCCTCGAACTCGTCGTCGCTCAGTTGCCCCTGCGCGCGCATCAGCAGCCAGTCGGCCACCTTGCGGCCGGTTTCCCGGATCATCGCGTCGGCGTCCTTCTGCGCGTCCGTCAGCAGGCTGCGCAACTCCTGCTTGATGAGCTCGACCGCCTCGCCCTTGATCGAATCCAGCACCTCGTCGATGTTCGCCATTGCCTCGCTCCTCATTGCGCGGGCGCGCCGACGCGCGCCAGCTCGCCCTTGACGGCCCAGTCGTAGTTCGCCGCGGCCTGCTTCTTCTCCTCGGCCGCGTACGCCTCGCCGAAGGGCTTGCCGGTCTTGAGGCTCAAGCGGCATTCGGCGCTGAACAAGTCGTGCAGATAGCCGACCGCGCGCACGCGCGACTCGTCGTTCTTCCCGGCCGCATACTCCTTCGCCTCGCGGAAGCGCAGCTCGCCGGCGTCGCAGGCGCGCTTCACCGCCGCCTCGTCCCAGGCCTTGCCTGGACCGAAGTCGTCGATGAATTTCAGGTGGTAGGCCTTGAGGTTGGTGAAGTTCTGGTAGGCGGCGGCGTCGTAGTGCGTGACGAACATGCCGCAGCCGGAGAGCGCCGCGGCGATGGCCAGCATGCCGAGTGCGGCGCGGAGAACGAACAGCGGATTGCGCATTTCGGATCCTCCCTGGTGAATCCGGCCGAGATTAGAACGGTCGCCGGGCGGCGCGGCCGGATATGCATCAAGGATATTGACGGAGCGAGGCGAATGCAAGGCCCATCGGCGGCGCCGCTCGAATCGCCGAAGTCACCCGCCCGCGCGGCAGGCTGGCCGCGTCGCCTCCGGGCAGCGGCGTCCACCACGTCGTCGGGCTCCTTTCGCATGGCGCCGGATTCGGCGGCTAGCGCTGGGCTGCGCGACAGGTGTTGAAGGATGGGCTGCGAGTCTCCACGCGCTGAGGGCCATCGGGAGTTTCCCGATAAACGGAAACCTGACAGCTTTGACGTGCAACGCCCGTCCAGAGCGCGGACATTCCCTTGCCCCCAATGCGTTCATTGACAACGACGTAGGATGCGTTTGGTTCGGGAATGAAGGCGACAAATGGCCAGCATGTCTTTACCCATCCGGTATTGAGCCATTGGATGACGGAGGTTACAGCCACCTCTTTGCTTGCTGTGACAGCAACCTCGTTTCTCTGGGCGCCAGGCTCGTTGATCCGAAGTATTCCCTCGTCGCCACAGACGAGAGGATCTCCCCACAGCGGCGTCCCATTCGCAGACTCATACTTCTTGTCACCGCTAAAGCTGATCTTGGCGAGAGGCTCGGCAGTGGCATCGCGGGCCAATGGAAATGCCTGTCCGAGTGCTCGTTCTGAGAGCGGGGCATTTGTCACGCATCCGGACAATGCGGCGGAAACGATGGCTGCGAGCACGACGGCGCAATTGAAATTCAAGGTGGAATCTCCGTGGAATGGAAGCACGAGCTTTGAGTTGAGGGAGCGCGAAGTGGAGTTCGGCCGCCCAGTGTCCGGCGTTAGATCTCACGGCCGGATCGCTCCGGAATACCGGACGACTGGAGCTTCCGCTTCTCGGAAGGCCGAATGACGAAGTCGTGAAACGCAGCGCGAGCCTTTCGCGGGCGTGGGCAAGCCCGAACCCCTCAAACACGCCCTCTCGGGCTTCTGGTTACGCCGCATAACAGACGAGCATCGCATGGTGTATCGCGTCGATGGTGACGCCCTCCAGATCGCTCAACTGCGCTTCCACTACTGAGACGCCCAACGTTCAAGGTCAGGGGCGCTGCGCGACGCTTTATCGCGCAGCGTCCCCTGCACCGCCGAGTTAGGCTTCTTAGAATTCACTCTCGGCCAGACCGAACGTCTGCATATTGCCGTTGCGAACCTTGTACAACGTCATCGTGATATTGCTGAACTGCGTGCCGTTGTACGTAGGAATTTCTTCGAGAGTGAATGCCTCGGAACGAGATAAGCCACCCGTCCCGAGATCGCGGTAGCGAACGTCGTAGCTTCCGGCGGTGACTTGATTTACCGTGAATGTGCCGTGAGCAGAGATGTAGAACGTTCTGACCGGGAAAGCACTTGGCCCTTCCAACGAAACAAGCTTAACGAGTACGTCGGAATCGTTCTGGCCGTTGTCGACTGTGACGGTAGATAAGCCACTCGAATTTAGGCGCTTGTACCCGCCGATGTATCCTGACGAAAGGGGCCACGGCTCGCCATTTGGTGCCGTGACTGGCCTCACATATGTGGGCGTGACACGGGCCGGTGCCGGAGCAGCGACGTATGGTTTAGGTCCGGGACGCGGCGTCTTGGGCTTGTCATCGAGAACTCCGATTATGACAAGCGTAGCGACGCCGTACCAAATCCAGTTTCTTAACACATGGGCGAAAATGTGCCCTGCCTTTCTGGCGATGGAAATGTTCGGGTCGCGTATGGCGCGGGCGAAGTTTTTCCCGGCTTCATAGGAAGAGGTGCGTGGCTTTGTCGCTTGGCGTAGTTTCTCTTCATCAACGGTAAATGTTCCGCTGCGGCCAGTACGCTGCTGCTGTTGTGATTCCCGACGAATGGATTCTTCTCCAGCAATCCACTGGTCATGCTCACGACGCTTGTCGGGGTCTGACAAGGTCTCGAATGCAGCATTGAGAATAGCCATTATCTTCGTGGCATTTGGGTCGTCAGGATTCCGGTCGGGGTGATACTTCTGCGAAAGAGACCGATAGGCAGCGCGAATAACTTCCGGCGGCGCATCTCGCGCCACCTTGAGGTTTTCGTAATGACTGTGAACCTTGGGCATGGGTGGAGAAGCCTAACGTTCAAGGTAACCGGCGCTCCGCCGGCTTTTCGGCGGAGCGTCCGTGTTGACCGCAGGGTTGGGCATCATTGCGCTACTGCCCCAATGCTTTCGGCAACTCAACTACAAGACCAAGGCTCAGCGGGGTATCGACATCGGGCAACTGTGCAGGATCAAGACTCCACAGTGCAGCGAGTCTAAGCACGTCGGTTTCGCCAGGAAGCTTCCCGTTAACACTGAAAAGACGCTCTGATGCAGCGCGTGGCGAAAGACCACTGAGATTAGGAAAGTGAAGGCTAGCCTCTTCCTGAGTCTGGTCGCCGATATTTGCGTAGACGTCACCGTCGCCGAATGCGAAAACCCTCATTGGTTTTTCCTTTTGAGCCCGAACCCATGCAACAAACCCAACCACGCGGTAACTACCAAAGAATTGCACTTCGGGAAAGTTACGAGTTAAGCGCGAGAGCATAGTGTCAAATTTCTGGCCGATTCCGCCATGCCGATCGGCGGTGTGCATCACCGGATACGGTAGGGAACTTCCAACGACAAAGACCCACCCCTTTACAGGAGATGACAGAAATATCCACGACCTCCTATCGGTTGCGCTGATGCGACCGTAGGCTGCTGCCATTCCAGATGCCCAGTTGGCAGGAACCCCCGGCCCAATATCAAGCGCATTTGCGACAGACGCCGGATCGCTAGCTCTAACGGCGAACCAGTTAACTTTGTACCCAAAGGCTTCTGGCCTATCTGGTGCCAGATCGAAAGTCGGCATGTCTGCGCATGCGGTCGCCGAAGCGGCACCAATTCCGAGAACTGCCAAGAAGCGGCGAAAGCGAGTCATACAGCGTCTCCCCATGACGCCCAACGTAAAGTGGGACACCTAATTATCGGGAAATATTCCATTTACGTGTTGATATGGTCGCCGCGAGAGAATATATTCTAAATGCATTTCAACGGACTAACCGAATTTAGTACGACCTAAAGATGGTTGGGAATACGTCCTCGGGCTCGGGGCCCAGATTGTTGGATCAGGTGCGCGGGAAGTTGCGCATGAAGCATTACAGCCTGCGTACCGAGCAGACCTACGTCGATTGGATCAAGCGCTTCATCCTTCATTCCGGCAAGCGCCATCCGCGCGACATGGGGGCGGCGGAGATCGAGGCTTTTTTGACGCATCTCGCGGTCGTGGGCAAGGTGGCGGCTTCCACGCAGAACCAGGCGAAAAGCTCGTTGCTGTTCCTTTACCGCGAGGTGCTGGAGGTCGAGTTGCCGTGGCTCGACAATGTCGAGTCGGCGAAGGCGCCGAAGCGCTTGCCGGTGGTGCTGACGCAGCCGGAGGTGCAGGAGTTGCTCCGGCGGCTGCAGGGAACGAACTGGCTGATCGGCAACCTGCTCTACGGCGCGGGGCTGCGCCTGACCGAGGCCTTGCGGCTGCGCGTGAAGGACGTGGATTTCGCGCGGCGCGAGATTCTGGTGCGTGACGGCAAGGGTTTCAAGGACCGGGTGACGATGCTGCCGGCGGCGCTGGCCGAGCCCTTGCAGAAGCATCTGTTGCGCGTGCGCGAGTTGCACGAGGGAGACCTTGCCGAGGGGCACGGGGCGGTACAGTTGCCCTACGCGCTGGCACGCAAGTATCCGAACGCGGCCACGGCCTGGAGTTGGCAGTTCGTCTTTCCGTCCGCGCGGCTGTCGGTCGATCCGCGCGACGAGAAGCGCGTGCTGCGGCGCCACCACGTGCAAGACGTCTCCATCCAGCGCGCGATCAAGCAGGCGGTGCGGGATGCCAGGCTGGCGAAGCCGGCAACGCCGCACACGCTGCGCCACAGCTTCGCCACGCACCTGCTGGAGAACGGCTACGACATCCGCACGGTGCAGGAACTGCTCGGCCATTCCGACGTGAAGACGACCATGATCTACACGCACGTGCTGAACAAGGGCGGCCGCGGTGTCGTGAGTCCGCTCGACCGCCTCTAGCCGCCGCTCGTTGCCCTACTTCACTTCGGTGACGAACTCGGCGAGCGCCCGCCGCACCTTCTTGAGATTCACCAGCCAGTCGCCGGCCGCGGCGCGATAGCCGAGCGGCAGCATCAGCACGCTCTTCAGTCCGCGCTCGCGCAAGCCGAGGATGCCGTCCAGCGCGTCGGGGTCGAAGCCTTCCATCGGTGTGCTGTCCACCTGCTCGGCGGCCGCCGCGACCAGGGCGATGCCGAGCGCGATGTAAGCCTGGCGCGCCGCGTGCTGGAAGTTCTCCTCGGCGCTGCGCGGCACGTACTTCTCGAGCAGCAGCTTGCGGTAGCGCTCCCAGCCGGGGTCGGTGAGGCCGCGCTGCTGGTGGGTGAGATCGAACATCATGTTGATGCGCTCGGCCGTGTAGTTGTCCCAGGCGGCGAACACCAGCAGGTGCGAGCAGTCGGCCACCTGCGCCTGGTTCCAGGCGATCGGCTGGATGCGCGCACGGACTTCCGGATTGGTGACGACGATCAGTTCGAAGGGCTGCAGCCCGCTCGAGGTCGGCGCGAGGCGCACCGCCTCGACGATGCGATCCACCTTGTCCTGCGGCACGGGTTTCGCCGGGTCCATCTTCTTGGTGGCGTAGCGCCAGTTCAGCAGCTGCAGCAGGTCCATGGCCTTCTCCTCGACGTTGCCCTGGCTTTCATCCTACCGCCTTCCGGTGTCGAACACGCCTTCGGGGTCGAGCGAGCGGCGCACGCGCTCGTTGAGCGCCGCGAGCGCCGGTGCCATCGGCTGGAAGACGCCCGCCGCGCGGTCGCCGCCGCGGAACAGCGCGGCATGGCCGCCCGCCTGCGCGGCAACCGCCCGGATGTCCGCTGCTGGCGCGGCGCTGCGCAGCCAGCGCTGGCCGCCGCCCCATTCGATCAGCGTGATCCCGGGCAGTTCGAGCGGCGGCGTCGTGCCCGGCACGGCGATGCGCCACAGCGGCGCGTCGCCGCCGGCGAAGAAGGCGGCGCGATGATCGCGCAGCCCTTGCCAGAAGTCCGCCGCCTCGTCCTCGTCCATGCGGGCGCCGCCCAGCTTCTGCGCCGCCTCGGCCACGGCCGCGCGCGCGCCCGAGAGCCGCAGCGTGAGCACCCCGTTGTACCAGGCGCTGGCCGAAAGCGGCAGCGGCCGGCCGCCCCAGAGGTTGAGCGCCGCGATGGCGTCGGCCTGCGCCATCTCGAAGCGCAGCGTCGCTTCCGCAGCGGGCCTGGGCAGCACCTTGAGCGAAACGTCGAGGATGAGCGCCAGCGTGCCGAGGCTGCCGGCCATGAGGCGAGAGACGTCGTAGCCCGCGACGTTCTTCATCACCTGGCCGCCGAAGTGCAGCAGGTGGCCGGCACCGTCGAGGATGTGCACACCCAGCACATAATCGCGCACGGCGCCGGCCGCGGCGCGCCGCGGCCCGGACAAGCCGCTCGCGACGGCGCCGCCGATGGTTGCTTCGCCGGAAGCACTGCTGGCGAACCGCGGCGGCTCGAAGGCCAGCATCTGGCCCTGCTCCGCCAGCGCCGCTTCGATCTCCGCCAGCGGCGTGCCGCAGCGCGCGGTGATGACGAGCTCGGTAGGTTCGTAGGAGACGATGCCGGCGTGGCTGCGCGTGTCGAGCACCTCGCCCCTGAGTCCGTTACCGTAGAAGTCCTTGCTGCCGCCCCCGCGGATGCGCAGCGGGCCGGTCGCGGCGTGGATCTGCTCGATGAAGCGGCTGGTGCTCATGCTGCCCTCGCCGGGCCGCCCCGAGAGGGCAGAGAACCGAGCCCCGGAAGCCGCGCCGGCGGCTGAACCGCAGTCGCCCCCTTCCGGCGGCAGGGGGACGGGGGGATGGCGCTCATTTTCTTGCGCTCCCGGTGAGCCGGTATTCCGAACAGTGCCGCGGCATGGGCACGGCCTTGCCGGGGTTGAGCAGCCGCAGCGGATCGAAGGCGGCCTTGAGCGCATGGAAGGCGTTGATCTCGTCGGCGGAAAACTGCACGCACATCTGGCGCACCTTCTCGATGCCGACGCCGTGCTCGCCCGTGATGGTGCCGCCCACCTCAACGGACAATTCGAGGATGCGCGCGCCGAACGCAATGGCGCGCTGCATCTGCCCCGGATCGGCGGCGTCGAACATGATCAGCGGATGCAGGTTGCCGTCGCCGGCATGGAACACGTTGGCGCAGCGCAGCCCGTATTCCTGCGAGAGTTCCTCGATGCGGATCAGCACGCGCGCCAGATGCTTGCGCGGGATGGTTCCGTCCATGCACATGTAATCCGGCGTGATCCGGCCCACCGCCGGGAAGGCCGCCTTGCGGCCCGCCCAGAAGCGCAGGCGCTCCGCCTCGTCGCGCGAGACGGCCAGCCGCGTCGCGCCGGCGGCGCCGAGCACGCGCTGCATCGCCTCGATCTCCTCCGCCACTTCGGCCGGCGTGCCGTCCGATTCGGCCAGCAGGATCGCCGCCGCGTCGAGGTCGTAGCCGGCATGCACGAAGTCCTCGACGGCGGCGGTGGCCGGCCGGTCCATCATCTCTAGCCCGGCCGGGATGATGCCGGCGCCGATGATGGCCGCCACGGCCTCGCCCGCCTTCACCACGTCGTCGAAGGAGGCCATCACCACCTGCGCCATCTGCGGCTTGGGCGTGAGCTTCACGGTCGCCTCGAGCACCACGCCGAGCATGCCTTCGGAGCCGATCATGAAGGCCAGCAACTCGTAGCCCGGCGAGTCGGGGGCCAGCGAGCCGATGTCGATGACCTCGCCGTCGATCAGGGCGACGCGCAGCGCGAGCACGTTGTGCACCGTAAGGCCGTACTTGAGGCAATGCACGCCGCCCGAGTTCTCCGCCACGTTTCCGCCGATGGTGCAGGCGATCTGCGAACTGGGGTCGGGCGCGTAGTAAAGCCCGAAAGGCGCGGCCGCCTCCGAGATGGCGAGGTTGCGCACGCCGGGCTGCACGCGCGCCGTGCGCGACGCCGGGTCGATGGCAAGGATGCGCATGAACTTGGCGAGCGAGAGCACGACCCCGTCGACCACCGGCGTGGCACCGCCCGAAAGCCCGGTGCCGGCGCCGCGCGCGACGACGGGAACGCGATGCCGGTGGCAGGCCTTCAATACGGCGACGACCTGCGCTTCGTCGTTCGGCAGCGCGACGGCAAGCGGCAGTTGGCGGTAGGCGGTGAGGCCGTCGCACTCGTAGGGCGTGGTGTCTTCGAGGTCGACGCGCAGGGATTCGGCGGGCAGGATTTGCGCGAGCTCCGCGAGCAGCCTCGATCGCGTGTCTTCGTCGATCGGGTGGGTCGGGTGATCGTGCGGGTCGCGGGCGGTCATGAGCCGATTCTACGGCCGGTTTGTGCTGCTGAATGCGAGACGGTTGAGTGCGCTCGGGCCGACGGGGTACGTGTCCCTTCGCACAACGAGCCGCCCCGCACGCTCGGGCCGACAGGGTGCCCTGCTGCGCTCCGTGTCCCCCGGCCGACAAGAGCGATAAATCGTCGGCCTCCTCCTTTACCT
>JBLNBJ010000150.1:0-9299 GCA_050259835.1 Ignavibacteria bacterium
GCCGACGATTTATCGCTCTTGTCGGCCGGGGGACACGGAGCGCAGCAGGGCACCCCGTCGGCCCGAGCGCCCGAAGCCGCACGTAGTTTACCCATGCGCCGCCCCCTCCAACTGATGCGCCGCCGATCCCATATACGCCTCGATCACCGCCGGATTCTCCGACACCTCGGCATACGTCCCCTCCGCCAGCACCGCCCCACGGGCCAGCACGGTAATGCGGTCCGAGATGCCCGACACGACCTTCATGTTGTGCTCGACCATCAGGATGCTGCGGTTGGCGGAGACCTTCTTGATCAACTGCATGACGCGATCGACGTCCTCGTGCCCCATGCCCTGCGTCGGCTCGTCGAGCAGCATCAGTTCGGGATCGAGCGCCAGTGTCGTCGCGATCTCGAGCGCGCGCTTGCGGCCGTAGGGCAGGTCGACCGTCTGCTTGTCGGCGAAGCCCTCGAGGCCCACCTCGGCGAGCAGTTCCTCGGCGCGGGCGTTGAGCACGTCGAGCGAAGCCTGAGAGCGCCAGAAATGGAACGAGGTGCCCAGCTTGCGCTGCAGCCCGACGCGCACGTTCTCGAGCACCGTGAGGTGCGGAAAGACCGCGGAGATCTGGAACGAGCGCACCACGCCGCGCCGCGCGATCTGGGCCGGCGCCTCATGCGTGATGTCGCGGCCGTTGAAGCGGATGCTGCCGCGCGTCGGCTCGAGGAACTTGGTGAGGAGATTGAAGCAGGTGGTCTTGCCGGCGCCGTTCGGGCCGATCAGCGCGTGGATATGGCCGCGCTTCACCTGCAGGCTGACGTCATTGACGGCCACGAATCCGCGGAACTCCTTGACGAGCCCTTCGGTTTCGAGAATGTACGGGGACGCGCCCATCAGCGACGTCCGCCGGTCCACGTGAGGTTTTTGTACAGCCCCGGCTCGCGGCCCATTCTTGTCTCCTCCTCGCCGGTTCTATGCCGGCTGTGACAAGAGCCTAGCATGGGGCGACGCGCTTTCGCCACCCCAGATTGAATAGGGACATCAGTTTGTCATCGCGGCGACAATTGGATCGGTACGTCAGACCGACACCTTGCCGATCCACCGTTCCCAGTTGTCCTCGATGTAGGCGGCGACGCCCTCCATGCCGGGCTGGTGGCTGTGCCACTCGCCGTCGATGCGGAACTCGACGCCCGGAAAGCGGCCGCTCGCATGCTCCGCGATGGTTTGCGCGATCGCTTCCGCTTCGTCGTGGCCCACCTCGCCCGCGACCTCATAGGCCTCGGGACGGCTGCTGATGAAATACACGGGTTTCGCCATCACGGCCGCCACGCCCGGCGCGCCGGGCTCGCGAATTCCACGGGTCGTCTTGCTCATCGCCGCGCCTCCTGTCGTCGATGTCATTTCGACCGACGACGCCGGCATGGCGTTCCGTCAGTAGGCCGGCTTGAAGCAGAACGACCGCTCGCCACTGTCCCGCATTCGGCGGCACTGTGCGGGCGCTGCCCGGTCCCGGCACGGCACGGCCGGCGCGCCCCGTCGCTATCCCCTTGGCGTGGCAGGCCGCACAGGCCTCCTCGGTCTCGCCGGTGAGGAACTGCACGGCGCCGACCGCCTGCGGCGTCGCCAGCGTCGATGCGCCGACGACCGCAGCCATTCCTGCGGCGCGAATGTTTCCTGCGAGCATGCCCATCGCGGCGTCCCCTTCCCGGCTGGATGGCGCAAGAATAGGCGCGTGCTGGCGTGCACGAAATACCGGGAACCGCTCAAGCTCGCTACCGGGCGGACAGTATCAGCCGCCGGCGCGATGTCCGTGATGCTGCGCCCAATGCACCAGCCACGCCCCGGCCACGATGCCGACCGCGAACAGCGCCATGTCCGCATTGCCGAAGATGCTGTTCTTGAAGTCGGTGCCACCGATCGCCCAGCTCACCAGCACGGTCGCCAGACCGACGATGCACCAGACCAGCAGCGAAACGCCGGAGAGGAAAGCCGCGTAGCCGCGCGGCATGTGATAACCGCCCATGGTCGCCTCCTCGCAGCGGTCCGCCCGGCGGGCGAACCTGCGAGAAGTTGACCGGCGGCGGCACGGAAAAGTGCCGCCGCCGCGCCCTCGAAGGTCAGGCGCTGACGCGGCGCACCAGCGCCGCGGTGTACTCCTTGGTCGTCGCCGTGCCGCCGAGGTCCTTGGTGCGGACCTTGTCCTCGTTGAGAACCTGGTCGATGGCCTCGCGCAGGCGCGTCGCCAGCCCGCGCTGGTCGACGTGGTCGAGCATCATCGCGGCGGCGAGCAGGATGGCCGTCGGGTTGGCGACGCCCTTGCCGGCGATGTCGGGCGCGGAGCCGTGCACCGCCTCGAAGATCGCCGCGTCCTCGCCGATGTTGGCGCCCGGCGTCATGCCGAGTCCGCCGACCAGGCCGGAAATCTCGTCGGAAAGGATGTCGCCGAACAGGTTGGTGGTGACCAGCACGTCGAACTGCCACGGGTTGAGCACGAGCTGCATGGCGCAGGCGTCCACGATGCGCTGGTCGCACTCGACCTTGCCTTCGTACTTCTTGGCGACGTCCGTGGCGGTCTCGAGGAACAGGCCGGTGAGCGCCTTCATGATGTTCGCCTTGTGCACGATGGTGACCTTCTTGCGGCCGTTCTTCACCGCGTAGTCAAAGGCGTATTCGGCGATGCGCTTCGCGCCGGCGCGGGTGTTCACGCCCGTGGCCATCGCCACCGCGCGCGGATCGTCGCCAATCGGGATGTAATGCTCGAAGCCGACGTAGAGGCCTTCGTTGTTCTCGCGCACCAGCACCAGGTTGATGTTCTCGAAGCGGCCGCCGGGGATGATGGTGTAGGCCGGGCGCACGTTGGCGTAGAGCTTGAACTCCTCGCGCAGGCGCACGTTCGACGAGCGGTAGCCGCCGCCGACGGGCGTCTCGAGCGGGCCCTTGAGCGCCAGCCGCGTGCGGTGGATCGAATCGAGGGTTTCGCGCGGCAGCGGGTCGCCGGCGGCCTTCATGCCGGCGAGACCGGCCTGGCAGGTTTCCCAATCGAACTTGGCGCCCAGCGCGTCGAGCACCATCACGGTGGCTTCGACGATCTCCGGGCCGATGCCGTCGCCGGGAATCAGCGTGGCGGGTATGGACTTCATTGACATTTCCACTCTCCTCTAGGGGATGTTTGTTTTGGATGAAACGGAGGTACTGCAGGAACTGCGGACGAACGAACTACGACGGCTGCGTCACTCCCTCCCCGCCTCGTAGCTGGAGGGCGTGACGCCGGCGTGCGCGAGGAACTCGCGCAGGTGCTTGACGTCCTGCTTGTCGCAGACGTTGCTGTGATGGGGGTGATGCAGGAAGCCTTCGACGCGGTTGAGCACCACCCGGAAGCGGGCGCCGTGCGCAGGCTCAACCGTGGCGCCGAGGTGATGCAGCAGGGACTCCACCTCGCGCCAGTGAATGTTGCTGCTCACCGGATCCTGGAAGATCGTGCGCAGCAGGTTAAGGTGCTTGTGGCTCAAGACGGGCAGCGGGAAAGGCCGTGAAGCCCGAAGGATACCGCATCGCGGCATTCTTCGCCGCCGCGCGCCCCGCGCCGGCGGCCCGCCGGACTCCGGCGCGCCCGCCGTTCAGGGCGCCGCGGCCCCCTGGGGCGAGGCCGGAAAGTCCTGCAGCAGATCGGCCAGTTCCTCGGCGTGCTCCTCCTCCGTCGCCAGGATTTCCTCCATCAGGCGGCGCGAGGTCGGGTCCTGGTCGCCGCAGTACTGCACCATGCCGCGGTAGCTGTCGATGGCGATGCGCTCGGCCACGAGGTCCTCGACGATCATGTCCTGCAGCGAAGCGCCCTCGACGTACTCGGCATGGCTGCGCGCGGCGAGATCCTGCGGCGAGAAGTCCGGCTCGCCGCCCAATTGCACGATGCGCTCGGCGAGCAGGTCGGCGTGCGACTGCTCCTCGTTGGAATGCGCGAGGAACTCGTCCGCCACGCTGCGCGAGGCGATGCCCTTCGCCATGAAGTAGTGGCGCCGATAGCGCAGCACGCACACCAGCTCCGTCGCCAGCGCCTCGTTGAGCAGCTTGAGCACGATCTCGCGGTCGGCCTTGTAGCCGGCCGTCACGGCCCCGTCCTCCACCTGCTTGCGGGCGCGATCCCGCAATGCCTGCACATCGGTCAGCGACGGCTGACTCGTATCGCCTTGTTTCACGTGCACCTCCGTTGTTCGTTGCCCGGCCGGAAACCCTTACCGGCCGGCCGCAAGTTCTTCCCGTCTATCGTCGCAGCAGCCCCATCACGAGGGAGATCACCGCCACGATCAGGAAGATGTAGAAGAGCACCTTTGCGATGCCCGCCGCACCGGCCGCGATGCCGCCGAAACCGAACAGCGCTGCGATC
Organism: Ignavibacteria bacterium; assembly: GCA_050259835.1. Taxonomy (GTDB): domain Bacteria; phylum Pseudomonadota; class Gammaproteobacteria; order Burkholderiales; family Rhodocyclaceae; genus Nitricoxidireducens. The sequence continues at coordinate 4,358 of JBLNBJ010000150.1, forward strand.
AGCGCGATCACCAGGAACACTGCTGCGTAGTACAACATGGAAAGCCTCCATCGCCCGAAAGCGGGTAGTTGATCGGTATGCCCGAGGCCGTCAGCAATCGCCATGCCCGCAAAGTCGGAAGCCGGCCCGCGGTCCGCGACGCCGGCCGTTCGGTCCAGAAGCATTTACAGCCTGCGCGTAAATATTGCGCGGCCGCACACGGCCGCGCCTGGGGAAACTCCCATGCAGGCAGGACCGGCATGGGGTTTGCTGATTTGCGGAACTACGCCATGCGGACTGCGAGGTCCGCTAATCGTTTCAAGGAAAGGACCCAGCCATGCAACTCAACATCAGCGACACGCCCTCCACCTCGTTTCGCATTCCGTTCCTGAACCTGCGCTGGAGCGGCATTTTCGCCGGCCTTTCGGTCGGCATCGCCACCAACCTGCTGCTGCTCCTGGTGGGCGTCTCCATCGGGCTCGGCGTCTTCGACGTGAACAAGATGGGTTCGTCCAGCAATACCGCCTCGATCGCCGCGGTGATCTGGAACATCGCCTGCATGGTCGTCGCCGCCTTCGTCGGCGGCTATGTCGCGGCCCGGGCGGCCGGCATGCACCGGTCTTCGGACGGCATCCTGCACGGCGCCGTGTCGTGGGGCATGACCATGCTGGTCTCCGCCTTCCTGGCGACGTCGGCCGCCAGCGCGGCCTTCGGCAGCCTGTTCTCGATGGGCATGTCCTCCGGCGCACCGCAAGCGGCCCAGAGCGCGATGCAAGGCGGCGGCGGGAGTGCGGCCAAGGAAGCCATGAGCAGCATCCAGCAGGGCGACCGCCAGGCGGCCGTCGACTCCTTGCGCACCCGCCTCGGCATTTCGGCCGACCAGGCCGGTCGCGTGGTGGACCAGGCCCTGATCGCGGCCGGGCATCCCGAGAGCGCGAGCCCTGCGGGACGCGAGGATGCGGAACAGGCGGCCAAGACCGCCGCGACCATCACCTCGTCGCTGAGCGCCGCGGTGGTGCTCTCCCTGCTCGCGGCGATCGGCGGCGGCCTGCTCGGCGCCCGCGGCACGCGGCGCTCGATGGGCCACATCGAGAAGCGCCAGGTGCAAACCGACGAATTGACCGGCACGCACCTGTAGACCGAAGCCATGGCGCGATCCGGCACCCTGCCGCCGCAGCACCAGCCTGAGCAGCCGGGGCTCGAGTCGCGCATGGATCCGCCGCCGGCGTCTTCGATGGCGAACTACGTCGGCGCCGGCCGGCTGGCGGACAAGGTGGCGCTGGTCACCGGCGGCGACAGCGGCATCGGCCGGGCGACGGCGATCGCCTTTGCCAAGGAAGGCGCCGACGTCGCCATCGCCTACCTGAACGAGAACGACGAGGCGCGGCGCACCCGCGAGGCCATCGAGGCCTGCGGCCGCCGCGCCGCCGCTTTCGCCACCGACCTCGCCGAAGAGCAGAATTGCCGGCGGCTGATCGAGGACGTCGTCGCGCGCTTCGGCAAGCTCGACGTGCTGGTGAACAACGCCGGCGAGCAGCATCCGCGGCAGCGCATCGAGGACATCGGCGCCGCCCAGCTGGAACGGACCTTCCGCACCAACTTCTTCGCCATGTTCTTCTGCGTGCAGGCGGCCCTGCCCCACATGGGAACCGGCGCACGCATCATCAACACCGCCTCCGTCACGGCCTACCAGGGCAACCCGGAGTTGATCGACTACTCCTCCACGAAGGGCGCGATCGTTGCGTTCACCCGCTCGCTCGCGCTGGCGCTGGCGCCGCGCGGCATCATGGTCAATGCCGTGGCGCCCGGGCCGATCTGGACGCCGCTGATCCCTTCCACCTTCAGCGCCGAGGAAGTGGCGTCGTTCGGCTCGAACACGCCGCTCAAGCGCCCGGGGCAGCCGGACGAGGTGGCGCCCGCCTACGTGTTCCTCGCCACCGAAGGCGCTTCCTACATGACGGGCCAGGTGCTGCATCCCAACGGCGGGCGCATCGTGAACGGTTGATCGATCGTTCATATGCCCTGGTGCAGGTCCTCGTCCACCTTGCCCCAGAAAACCCGATAGACGAACACCGTATAGACCAGGATCAAGGGCACGACGACCGCGGTGCCGACCAGCAGGAAGGCCAGCGCACTCGGATGCGCCGCGGCCTCCCACAGCGTGAGCCGATCCATCACCACGTAGGGAAACAGGCTGTAGGCCAGCCCGGCAAAGGCGACGACGAAGATGCCGACGGCGCAGGCGAAGGGCAGCCAGTCGGCGTGCCATGCGCCGGCGGCGAGGCGCCGCAACGCGGCCACCGCGCCCCAGCCGAGCGCCAGCGCCGCAAGCGGCAGCGCCATGAGCGGCAGCGTGCGCGGAAAGTCGAACCAGCGCTCCCGCACCGTGTCGCTGACGAGCGGCGTCGCCAGGCTGACGGCGAGCAGCGCGAACTCGGCCCACAGCACGCCCCACTCGGCCCAGCGCAGCGCCCTGGCGCGCACGTCGCCGTGGGTGCGCAGCACCAGCCAGGTGGCGCCCAGCAGCACGTAGCCGCCGCACAGGCTGATGCCCGTGACGAAGGCGAACAGGACGAAACCGAAGCCGTTTCCGAACCCCGTCACGTAGCGGCCGAGCATCGCCCCCTGGGCAAAGGCGGCGACGAGCGAACCAAGCCAGAACAGCCAGTTCCAAAGGTGGCGATGCCAGCCCAGCGCCTGCACACGGAACTCGAAGGCGGCGCCGCGCAGCATGATGCCGACCAGCATCATCACGACCGGCAGGTAGAGCGCGCCCAGCACGATGCCATGCGCTACGGGGAAGGCGACTAACAGGATGCCGATGCCGAGCACCAGCCAGGTTTCGTTGGCATCCCAGAATGGCCCGATCGAGGCGATCATCAGGTCCTGCTCGCGCGGCGCGGCGAAAGGCATCAGGATGCCCACGCCCAGGTCGTAGCCGTCGAGCAGCACGTAGAGCAGCATCGACAAGCCCATCAGGGCGCCGAAGACGAGCGGCAGGGTTTCAGTCATGACCAGTGCGTCGTGGCCGGTTCCGGCCTGGCATCGGGCGGTGCGGCCGCAAGATGGGTGAGCACCACGATGTATGAGATCAGCAGCATGGCGTACGTCAGTGCATAGCCGGTCAGGCTCCACGTCAGCTGTCCTTCGCCCGCATAGCCGACCGCATCCGCGGTGCGCAGCAAGCCGGTGACCAGCCAGGGCTGGCGGCCGCACTCCGTCACCACCCAGCCCGCCACCACGGCCACCCAGCCGGCGAAGCTGAGCCCGGCAAAGGCCCACAGCAGCGGGCGCGTCGGGGACCGGCCGCCACGCAGCGCATGAACGCCCCACCACGACAGCCCCCACATGAGGATCCCCATGCCGACCATGACGCGAAAGGCGAAGAACACCAGGGGAACCGGAGGAATGTCGGGTGCGAAGGCGTCGAGTCCCTGGATCTTCGCGTCGCGCGAATGACGGAGGATCAGGCTCGCCCCGTCGGGCACCTCCAGCGCGAAGTCGTTGCGCTGGGTCCGGCCGTTGGGCCAGGCGAACAGCACCATGGGCGCGTGCGTTCGCGTATGCCAGAGCGCCTCGATCGCGGCGATCTTGGCCGGCTGGTGCTCAAGGGTGTTGAGGCCATGACGGTCGCCGACGAACACCTGGAGCGGCACCAGCACCGCGGCGCACAGCACCGCCGCCCGCAGCGTCCTGGCCGCTGCCGCGTCGTCGGGCGCATGCAGCAGGCGCCACGCCGACAGCCCGGCGACCAGGAAGGTCGCCGTCACCCCCGACGCGATCGACATGTGGAGCAGCCGATAGGGAAACGAGGGATTGAAGATCGCGGCCCACCAGTCGCTCGCGATCACCTGGCCTTCGCTGAACGTGTAGCCCGCCGGCGTCTGCATCCATGAGTTGAGCGCGAGAATCCAGAAGGCCGACAGCGTCGTGCCGGCCGCGACGATCACCGTTGCGGCGACATGCAGCCACTCGGGCACCCGGCCGCGCCCGTAGAGCATGACGCCGAGGAAGGTGGCCTCGAGGAAGAACGCGGTGAGCACCTCATAGGCGAGGAAGGGCCCGGCGACATTGCCGACCCGGTTCATGTAGTTGGGCCAGTTGGTGCCGAACTGGAACGACATCACGACGCCCGTGACGACGCCGACCGCGAAGCTCAGTGCGAACACCCTGGTCCAGCGCTGGTAGCTCGTCAGCCAAACGTCGTCCCCACCGCGCAGGTAGCGCAGGCGAAACCATACGAGCCACCAGCCGAGCGCGATGGTGATGCTGGGGAACAGGATATGGACGCCGATGTTCAGCGCGAACTGAAGGCGGGCCAGGCCAGTGGCATCGATCACGCGTTCTCCGTCGACGCGGCCGATGCCGCCTGCGCCATTCAGCAAGAGCCGGACCACGGGCGCCGACGCCACCCGACCTCGCAGGCGCAGGAGGATTGCCCGGAAACTTCTACCGGCCGGCCAGAAACAACTACCGCAAGATTCGGGCGGTGCCCGCACCGCGTCCGGCATGCGACTTGCGGATACGTCGTTCTCCGATCGAAAGTCTCGCCATGCCCAACCGAAAGACCATCGAACGTGCGCGCAAGGACGAACGCGAGGGCAAGTCTCCCTCCGTCCAGGCCGGCGAGTTCGTGCGCGAGGAAATGCACGAGCTCGAGAAGGCAAAAGGCAAGCGCCGGGTGAAGTCGCGCAAGCAGGCCGTCGCCATCGGGCTGTCCGAGGCGCGCCGCGCCGGCGTGAAGCTCAAGCCGCCGAAGGAAGGCAGTGCCTCCGGGGAAACGCGCCGCAAGGCCGAGCGCGACCTCGCCAAGGGGACCGACTCCCGGAACGACGCCGGGACGACGGGCCGGCGCGCGAAGACCCGGCACTGAGCGGGAACATCGAAGCCCCGCTGCCTCGGCACGCCGGTTGCATTGCGGAGTGCGCGGCGCCTTCGCGCCTGATGCATTGCAACCACCGAC